>JAZNKR010000082.1:0-18688 GCA_045578665.1 Bacteroidaceae bacterium
TTCGGGTGCCTCGCTCCATCCACTGAAAGTGTAACCATCTTTTGTGGGTGCCTCAATCAACGTAATAGCTGAACCATAAGTAACAGTAGCCGATTGGTATTCCTTTCCGTCCACAGTATAAGTTATCTTGTAGCTGTTTACTGCAAATGTACCGTTGATTGGAATGTCCTTCGCGGGCATAGTTTCAGGTGCTTCGCTCCAACCGCTGAATGTGTAACCTTCTTTTGCAGGTGCATCAATTAGAGTTATTGCAGAACCGTACGCAAGGGTGGCAGATTGGTATTCCTTTCCGTCCACCATATAAGTTATCTTATAGCTGTTTACTGCAAATGTACCGTTGATGGTAATATCCTTCGCAGGCATGGTTTCAGGTGCTTCGCTCCATCCACTGAATGTGTAGCCCTCTTTCGTAGGTGCATCAATCAGTGTGATTGCAGAGCCGTACGCAAGGGTAGCAGATTGGTATTCTTTACCATCCACCATGTAAGTAACCTTGTAGCTGTTTACTGCAAATGTTCCGTTGATAGTAATATCCTTCGCGGGCATGGTTTCCGGTGCTTCGCTCCATCCGCTGAAGGTGTAACCCTCTTTCGTAGGTGCATCAATCAGTGTGATAGCCGAACCGTATGCAAGGGTAGTAGATTGATATTCTTTGCCGTCCACCATATAAGTAACCTTGTAGCTGTTGACCGCAAATGTACCGTTGATAACAATGTCCTTCGCAGGCATGGTTTCCGGTGCATCGCTCCATCCGCTGAAAGTATGACCTTCTTTGGTAGGTGCATCAAGCAGAGTAATAGCCGAACCGTAAGCCAGTGATACGGATTGGTATTCCTTGCCGTCCACCATGTAAGTAACCTTATAGTTGTTGACAGAGAATGTACCGCTGATTGTAATGTCCTTCGCGGGCATTGTCTTAGGTGCTTCGCTCCATCCACTGAATGTATAACCATCCTTTGTAGGTGCAGCAATCAGTTTTATTTCCGCTCCGAAAGCAACAGTTGTCGAGTCGTATGCTGCCCCATCCACAGTATAAACAATCTTATAACTGTTTACAGCAAACGTACCGTTGATAGTAATATCTTCAGCGGGCATTGTTGCCGGAGCCTCGCTCCATCCGCTGAAAGAGTATCCGCTTCTAACCGGTGCATCAAGCAATTTTATGCTATCTCCATATGCGGTTTGGATAGTCTGGTATTCTGTTCCGTCAACCTTATATATAATATTATACTTGTTGGCAATATATAAACCTTCGCATACAACATCATTGGCAGGAAATGTTTTTGGCAAGTTTTTCCATCCGCTAAAGGTATAACCGTTTTTCTCCGGAGCCGATGGTGCAATTATTGTTTCTCCTATCCTGCCAAACTGTTCGGCGATGGTGTCGCTGTCTAACACGAACCACACGTAGAAATTTTTGTATTCGGCTTTTGCAGTTACAGTTTGTTTCGAGTTGTAGTTGTTGCTCTCGCTGTTGCTGAGTATTATATTGTCAATTGTGATTTCGCTGTCCTTGTAAACAGTCTCGTTCTTGGATTTGAAGTCGAGAGTGAATATCTCCCCCTCCTTGCCCGAGATGGCTTTGTTGCTCATGGAAAATACAATTACCCTATAACTGTCATCATCCAACTTAGCAAGCGTTAGGGAGTGCCCTTTCAGACGTTCCGTTGTTGCCAATAAATCCTCTGATGTGGTCATGCCTTTCATCCAGTGGATATCCATCTGCAATGCAACAATATCGGTGTAGTTATTCATCCCTACCGATAGACGATAGTCTCCGTTTTTCAGATTTTCACCATCGACTACAATGCTGTTGGGCTCGAATATGGTGCCGTTTACCTTAACAGCCTTCATTCGATTGAGCGGGTCGTTGGTGTAAATGTTCATTGTTGTGGAGTACGAACCTTCTTTGGTCGGGGTGTATTCCACATTCAGCGAAGCAGCCGAATAGGGAGCAATCACCAATGGCAGTTCGTTCGTCACTTTGTAACCCTCGGCAAGAAAAGTAACCTTGCTTATGGTAAGCGGTGTCTCTCCGTTGTTGCTTATGGCATACTCTGCTTTTGCCACAGATGTAACGGCGGCGCCACCCATCTGCAGCTCCTCGCTGCTGCTCATCGAGGGGCTCTTTATGATTATCGCATTGCCGCTGCTGCCCGATGTCATATTCTCCAACGTCTTGTTGCTCAGTACAACGTTTTGCGGTTCAATCTGATAATAGCCGCTGTTGCCATTGAGGCGCAAACGGAATGTCGCAAGAATACCATCGTCCCCGTCAACTGCTGTGTTGGTAAGAGAGTGCAACATCAGAGTCAGTTTGCCATCCTTGAAGGTCGACGAGGCTGTATGTTTCGAAGCACGTGTCGCAGGAGCGAAACTGCCATCTACATATTTCAGTTCGTCGGGCAGTTGAAAGAGACATTGCATGCCGACTATAGGCTCCATGTTGTTCATACGCAACTCCACTGTAACCTCTTCGTCGACAACACCTTGTGCTTCGCTCGAATGTAGCTCGTTCACCGAGTAAGGGTCGGCGACAAGCGCCACCTCTATTTTGCCGTTGATGGCATTTGATACAACTGTTACACTTTCGTTTATTTTGCCACGCACGGTAGGCGAATATTTAAGTGTAACATCCCTGCTGCCACCGGCTTCTATTGTAAACTCCGATTCGTCGCAACCGAACTCCGCTGCGCTGAACTGCAGCGCACTGACTGTCAGAGGCTCGTTTCCGCTGTTGCGAAGAGTAAGCGTGTTTGTATATTCGCTTCGTATGGGGATATGACCGTAATCGACCTTTTTGGTGACAGCCTCTATCTGTGGCGACAGTATAGTGGCAGTTCCCGTTGTTGCATCTACCTGCAACGGCGCTCCCTTTGCGTCGCTGAGCACCACCTGCGGCTGCATGGTGTAGTCGGCAGGCGCTTTGCCCAAACTCAGTTTGAACGATGCCAGTCGTCCCTCGCCTCTCTTTATGCTCTTGAGTGCAATGCTGTAAATGTAGATTTTTAGCGAACCGTCTACCATTGCCGCACTCATCATGTGCCCGTCTGTGCGTTCGCTGTTGAGCACGCACGACCCGTCGACATATTTCAGCTGTTTGTCGGTCAATGGTACAACTATTTCGGCTGCGGTGATACCGTCGCCACAATTCAGCGACACATCCACCGTAACCTCGTCGCCCGGATGCCCTGCAACCGACGACAATGCAACACTGTTCTGTGCCCACCCGATGGCGGCACAGAACAATGCACATATAAATAAAATTGTCTGCTTCATAGCTCCACTGTGTTATGTGGGTTTCACTATGCTATTTGCGATAAATGACCTTTGCAGTCTGCATGAGTGTATCGTTCACGTAGAGCGAAACGAAATAGAATCCCTCTTCGACACCCGCTTCGGGACGCCATGTGTATGAATATTCGCCATAGCCGTTTACTGTCGAATAGCTGTGCAGTGTGCGTCCGGCAATGTCGCTTACTACGATTCTTACATTATGGTCGCCATCCTTACCGATTACATAAGGAACATTCAGTTCTACAGAGAATGGATTGGGGTAGGGCAGACGCATCTGCATACCCTCGACAACGCCAATACCGGTCTTGTTGCCGTCGATTGCAATAACGTTTCCACCGGTTGCATTACTGAATACAACTTCGCGTACCATTCCATCGCCCACCTTCAGCAGAGCATGCTTGCCGGCAGCCAATGATTTTCCGGTCATTGAGAATGCGAGGAACAGATACTCGTTGTCGTTTTGCCAGTTTCCTACCTGCTCATATCCGGTAAGGGCATCGAGTGCAGTGAATTCAGTGCCCTTGTCGGCAGAAATCTTCACCTGCACACCGCCAAGAGCCACCGGTGTCTCCACGTAGAGTATTCCATCCTCTACGCTATATGTGGCAGTGCTGCTTATAGAGGCTATGGCACTCTCCTGCGGCGAAACTATTATGTTCACTGTGCCTACAACATCGAGAATGTTTACATCGTTGTCGCTGTTGACATCGGCTGCATCGAAGATAAAGGGCTGCGGATCTTGATTGGTCAACCAGGCAACCTCGGTAACAACGTCGGCTACATCTACCGCCATCGAGCCGTTGGCATCACCCTTTTGGGCTGTCATAGGTGTCGCTGCCACCACATTGCTCAGGGCATGGCTGTTGAGCGATGTAGTAAGCTGCTTTATGGTGTAGTAGTATGTGATTCCCGGTTCCACATTGTAGTCGACAAACTGTGTCTCTTCGCTTTCGAGAACAGTTTCGTTGGCAATGATGGTGTCGCCCGAATATACCCACTGTCCTAACCAGTTGCCATGCTCGTCCCACTCGACGTATGTAGAGTCGATAATGTCGGTATAACGGATGATGTTGTAGCCAAGAAGGTCTTCGAAATCCTCTTCGTCGGTCTCCCATGTAAGTGTTACCTTACCGAGCCCCGCCTCTGCCATCAGTCCTGTTGCCATAGAACCAGCTGCGGCAACTTCTACATTGAAGCGTACATTTTCCACAGGAATATCGAAATATTCATTGTCTCTTGCACCGGCGACATATATGCGGTTGAGACCATCGTTGCCGCTCTTGCCATCGATTGTTATATAAGCAGTGTATATAAGGCTGTCGGCACTCCAGCTGCCATCTTCGCCAACCACCACCTGGGTGTAGGGTGGACGCACTCCCATTGCAATGTTTGGTGCAACGCTTACATCCATAGGACGGTTGAAATAGACTTCGAATTTATGCTTGCCTACACCAAGCGGTGGCAGAAGCTCAAATTCGTCCTGTGCATCGTAGCCGTTTACTACCACTTTCCACACAATACCATGTGCCTCGGCTGAGGGGCGGGTAAGCATGCTGGAGAGGTCGTAGGCACCAACACCATATGGCTCTTTATAATATAAATCTACAACACCTTTGCTCGCGATGCTTGTTTTGGATGTACCTAAGTATATCGGAAATGATAATTTATACGGAACACCTGAACTAAATGTAAAGTTATTAGTCTCTCTCGGGGTAAAATTGCTTAAAACATTGTTGCCTTTTATGTGACTTTGTAAAACAGAATCAAAATTTAAATGAAGTTCCTCATATATTTGATGAGTATCATTATGCATTTGGACATAAAAAGTGTGTCCATTATAACCAGTAGAATTGTTTGCTATATTAAAGTTTTTAAGATTAGTTCTGTGTATACTATTTTTACTATATATGACAAAGTTTGTGCTTACATATGCAATATGGGCATCGAATTTGTTGTTGAAAATATTGACTCTTTCCCCTGAGGGACATGGTGACGTATAAATGATACAATTTTCAATAATACAATCTTTACAATATGAATTTACGAGTCGTGCAGATAGACTTTCGTTCAGACCGTTAAAATATACATACTTTAAAGTATCTGTGCAAGTTTCATTAACGATAGTGCTTATACCGGAAAATGAAGCATTGCTGTTATCTGCACGTGTAAATGTGATTATACTGTCAGGCGTACCATGACATATAAGTCTACCTTTTTGTGCAGTTGATATTCCGGTCAGATTCTTAAACTTCAGCACTGTTCCCGGCTTAATGGTAAGTGTTACGCCGTCAAGCACAGCAATAGGCTTTGTAACTATATAGTGTACATTGGGGTATAGTGTCATATCCTCTGCTATCATTCCGCCTATTTCCACTCCGTTCTCGGCTGTAATGGTAAAGTCGTGTACCATCTCCTCTTCTGCATCGTCGCAGGTGGCACGCAGTCGCAGTTTGATATGTCTGCCATCGACGCATTTCTCGTTTATCTTAAAGCGTAGCGGAGTGGCTGAACGTGCCTTTGCATAGCTGTCGAGTGTCTTGCCGAATGTAATCTCTCCATCTATAATCTCCACAATCTCGGGGTCTTCGTTCTCGCCAAGTTCAAGAGAGAATCTTACATTCTGTGCCTCACCCCATGTGGTCCGCAGTGTGGGGAAGAGTCCTACCGTTTCGCCGGCATCGGCTTTGCCGTCACCGTCGCCCTGCAGGGTGATGACATCGTTGCTTACATACTCTTCGATGACTGTTGCGGGTTGGAACTTTACAGAATTTCTATTATAGTTCTGATAGTAAAGTTGCACATTGGCTCCATTCTGCAGCGCCAATGCATAACTGTCTGTGCCAAACGGACGAATCTCGTATCCGCCGAGACTTGACCGCGATTCTACAATGTCGAATTTGCTTACATTCTTGGGCGACAGTGAAGCGTATGCCTGTTCCTCGTATTCTGCTCTGTTTACAAAAAGTGTGTATCCCAATCTGTTTGTAAGTGTGTAACCGGTTGCCTTGCCGCCTGTTATTTTCCAGAGGTCGGCATCGCCACTGTTTGCTGCGCCTGCAGCTATTTGTGCTCCGCTGATTGAGGAGGTGAATTTCTTATCTTCGCTCTTGAAACTTATGCAGTACCAATACTCCTCCTTGTCGTTGCTCACTTTGAACGGTTCGCCGGCAAGCTTAGTGCTGTCGATGTAGTAGCCTGCCTCAAGGTCGTCGTTCATCAGATAGGTTACAAATTGCAGTTGGGGCACGCGATCCTCGTCCTTTATGTTGTACGCTGCAAGAATGTCGATATTGCCGTTGGCTGTGTTTATAAGGTCGCCAAAGAGCAACTCCTTGTTGACATACTCTTTGCTCTGCATCATGCGCGAAATGGCACCTGCAACGAGCGGGCATGCCATTGATGTTCCGTTGAGGCTTTTGTATTTTCCTCCGGGGTAGGTACTCATGATGTTTACGCCGGGGGCAGTGAGTTCGTAGTTGTAGAGTTTCTCCTCACCGAATAGAGAGAATACAGCGCCGTCGTCGTCGTAGTTGCTGAACGAAGCGCGTGTGCCGGTTGCATCGCTGCTTGCCTGCACGCCAAGCACAAATGTAAATGCTGCAGGGTACATGGGCTTGCCCGGCAATTTACATACTTCGCAACGTATATCGTTAATGGGCAAACAGTCGTTGCCGGCGGCTGCCACAAGCACTGCTGTCTGGTAGGCGCGGGCAAGTGCCTGCTCCTCGGCAATGGAGTATCCGTAACTGCCTATACTCATGCTTATGATGTCGGCGCCGTTTGCCGCTGCATAGTCGATACCTTTGATTATGGTTGCAACATCGCCTGTTCCATCGCTCTGCATTACAGTTACGGGCATGATGAGTGCGTCGGGGTTTGCACCGGCGATACCTATGCTGTTGTTGCCCACGGCTGCTGCTATGCCGGCGCAGTGTGTGCCGTGTCCGTTCCAGTCGCCCAAGCGTGCTGTCTGGTTTACAAAGTCCCAGCCGTGGAGGTCGTCGGCATATCCGTTGTTGTCGTCATCCTCCTCTTCGGCTCCGTCGGCTTCGGCTGTGTTTGTCCATATGTTGGCGGCGAGGTCGGGGTGTGTGATGTCCACTCCGGTGTCGAGTATTGCTATTACGGGGCGCTTACCGCTTGTCTTGGGCTTTTTCCACAGACTTGGGAGGTTTATTGCACCCAGTCCCCACTGCATGGAGTAGAGCGGTTCGCTCGCGTATGCCTCTGCTTCTTCATCCTCTACGGCAAGGGTGTAGAGAATGTAGTTGGGCTCGGCATATTCGACTTCGTCGAGGTTTTTCAATTCATCTATCGCATTGTAGACACTGTTGCCCTCTTTCTCTTCGAAACGCAGGCGGTAGAGTTGCGACATGTCGTCGCTTTCTACAGTGGCGCCGTTGTGTGCCTTTTTTCTCTTTACACCACCGGGACCGGTGAGCGGCATCAGCTGCTCAATCTCTTTTGCTCCGATTTTTTTGAGCACAGAGTTCATATCACCGGCTTCTGTTTCCACTCCGCGTGCTCCTGCACGGGATTTGATCTTGACACGGCTGTTGTTCTTGAACTTGACAATTACTTCTCCTTGACGGAATGCTCTTCCTTTGTGGCTGTCGACCGTCGAAACTTTTTGCTCCTGGCTCTGTGGCAGAGCAAATGCAATTGCACAGATGCTTGTAAGCACCAATGCAGAGATAGCTCTTTTGAATAAATTTTTCATAGCGCCGATTATTTGGTTTATATGGTAATTCGTTGAAAATGCAGTCGCTCTGAGGTGAAAATTTGTGTAAATATAAACAATTTTCTAAGAATGGAAAAGATATTTCCTTAAATAAAAGGGTGCGTGTGTTAAATAGTGTAAAATTTTTGAAATAGCGTATAAAAATGGCGGTGATTGGTGCTTGTAATGAACAGTATGTGAAAGGTTTTCTTTTTATTGTTATCCGGTAAATTTATATTCTGCTTATGTTTTGAACTCCTCCGTCTTCAAAAACGAGTTTTTGAATCCACCTCCTCTTCAAGAGGAGGAACGTAAATTCCTGAAAATTACTAATGTCTGACATTCTCCCTCTTGAAGAGGGACATTGCTTATTACGCAATGTCCCCTTTAAGGGCAGGAACTTTTTAGAATAGTTTTTTATCCATTGAAGGATGGGGTTGTACTTTTTAGGTATAATATCGCATAATCATTTTTTATTTATCAAGGTGATAAAAACAAAAATGGTCTCCGCACAATTATCCGCGGAGACCATTATTTTGTCGGCTGAAAATTCAGTTTCTTATTCAAGTGCCTTTACAATACCTGCTGCCCAATATTTTGCAAGTTTCTTTGCTCCTTTGGGGTTGGGGTGGAGGAAGAATGTTCCTGCGTAGCCGGGCTCGTGGTAGCAATATTTCTCATAGTTCTTCTCGAAGTATGCGTATGCATCCTTGTCGCCCATCATGGCATCGGCACGCTCTGCTGCCAGCTCTTCGAGCACAGGGGTGTATCCGTTGAGGCGGTTAAGACCTTTTTGCAGATACTCTGCTCCATTGTAGGTATTGGGGCTGTACCAGATGGGACGCTGGAATACGAATTTTGCACCGGGAGCGAGTTTCTTCAATGCCTCCATGATGGTGATGAGGTTGTTCTTGTAGTTCTCATTTGATACGGGGCATCCTGTAGGGCCCTTGCTTGCGCTGTCGTTTGTGCCGAGCATTATTGAGAATACGATGGGGGCATCGGTCTCTGCCTGAATCTCCTTGATAGCTTTCTCTACGCGGGGGAAGTAGCGCTTGTGCGAGGGGAGGAAGTCGTATGTTGTTGCACCGCTCCAGCCGCAGTTGCGCCAGATGACATTGGCCTTGTACTTCTTCGCAAGAATCTGCGAGGTGTATACGGGAGGAGCTGTTACATCGCGCTGCTCGTGTATTGCACCGTATGTGATACTGTTGCCGATGTAGATGATGGCAAAATCCTTTTTACCGCCGCCCGCGTATGCTGCTGTAAGCGCGAGAAGCATTACTACCATAAATGAAAAAATCTTACGTATCATGTTTTTTTCTATTTGTGTGGTTAAACATTATCTTTTGAAAAGTTGGTTGTGGGGAATCTCCCAATTATCGGTGCGGAAGGGTGCAAGCGGAGTACCCATGCCTGTTATTACGTTGGCATCGATGCAGTTGCGGAATGCGTAACGTACGGCAACGGGGTTTTTCACTGAGTCGCTCTCGACGGTGATGCGGTCCGACACAGGCCATGAGTTGCGCGCATTTGCCGGGTAGAATTTTCCGTCAGCACCTGCAATTTCAAATCCCTTGAGGCGGATTATTTTCATATTCTTGTCCACCCACGAGAAGTTGTCACCAACAGCATCGAATTTATCGCTGTCGGCCATTCCTGTAAAGTGGAGCACCACCTTATTGCCCTGAATATCCATGCTCTTGAAACGGGGCGACTCCGAAGCGAAGCCGGGCATGCCGTAGCTCTTGTCAAGAGCAATTCCGGCGAGACGCTCGCCTACTTCGCGCTTGAAGGGGGGGTGTATGATGGAGCCGAATGAAAGGTCGGTGGTAGGTGCCACATATACGTTCTTCAATGTCTGTGCTGCATAGTATTGTCCCTCGATAACGACCGGCAGTGAAAGATACTGCTCGCCGTCGTAGCGGTACTGCACAAGCTGTGCAATGAGGAAGGGCATTTCGTCGTTGCCCCATGCCTTGCGCCAGTCCTTAATGAGCGAAACGAGCAACTTGCCATAGTCGAAGGCTCTGTCGCGGTTCGAACAACCCTGATACCAGATGAATCCTTTGGCTGTGAAGCGGGTGATGGGGTGTATCATTCCGTTGTACATCTCCTGGGGTCCCCAGCCGTTGCCGTCGGGTTTAAGCGCAAATTCGCGGTCTATGCCTTCTGTGGCATTGATTGCCTCGCGTGTCATCCACACCTCTGCCTTTGTGCCGCCCCAATACGAGGTTACTATACCTACGGGCATGCCCAGAAGGTCGGTGAGCATGCGGCCGAAGAAGTATGCTGTTGCGCTGCAGTTGGCTACATTCTGTGGAGTGGGCTTCTGCCATTCGCCGTTGCAGTCCTCCTGTGGAGTGTCGATACGGTTGCGCTCTACGTTGAATATGCGGATGTCGGGGTGGGCATAGCTTTCGCGTATGGCCTCAGCAGCACCCTGTACGGGCTGTGCTACAAATCCTCTGATAGGCATCTCCATGTTGGACTGTCCGCCACACACCCACACTTCGCCCAAGAGTATGCCTGTGAGCGAGAGCTTGTCGCCGTCGGAGAACTCTATCTCGTAGGGTCCGCCGGCTTCGCCTGTAGCCACTTTCAGTGCCCATTTGCCATCGGCGTCGCTCTTTGTCTTGTACTTTTTACCGTTCCACGATGTGCGTACGGTAACATTCTTGTCGGGGGTTGCTGTACCCCAAAGGTTGACTTCGCTGTTGCGCTGAAGCACCATATCGTTGCCTAAAATTGCAGGCAGTTTGATTTCGGCGCTTGCAACTGCTGCCATCATGCAAGCCAGCGCCAATGAAAATAGTTTACGTACCATAGTTTATGATTATTTTTTTGTGAATATTATTGCAAAACCACCGCCTGCTCCCATGGGGATGTTGAGCTTGTCGGCAGATGTTACGGTCTGCTCCATCAGTTTGTAGTCCTCGGCTACACGGTCTACATTCATTCCGTCCTTGTAGATCTGTGCCGTGTATGTGCCCTCGGGCAGGAATGTGAGGTCTACACTGAGGTTGCGGGGTGTCCAGTCGTTGAAGCCGCCAAGATAGAACTTGTCGCCCTTCTTGCGTCCTGTTACAAGGTATTTGCCGAACTCGCTCATGTGCACGAATGTGCTGTCGAATACCGTGGGGATGCTGTTGATGAAGTAGGTTGTCTCGCTCTCGCGTATGTAGTTGGTGGGTGAGTCGCAGAGCATTGCCACGGGCATGTCGAACATGATGTATGTGGCTACCTGGTGGGCGCGTGTTCCCTGGCTCATGGGACGGTGGTCGATGGAACGGAACATTTCGCGTGTGCGGTTGAGCATGGCGCCGGGGGTGTAGTCGTGGGGACCTGCTGTCTGGCGCATGAAGGGTATCATCAGGTCGTTGTGTGCCATGTCTGCTACTTTTCTGTCGCTCCACTTCAACTGCTCAAGACCGAAGACTGCTTCGAAGTTGATTACGTTGGGGTAGGTGCGGTTGAGGCCTTTGGGGACATATACTCCGTGCAGGTTGAGCAGCATGTTGTATTTTGCGGCTGTTGCGGCCATGCTGTATGTGCGCTCGATGAGATGTTGGTCCTGACGCTCGAAGAAGTCGAGTTTGAAACCTGCAACACCCACTTTAGAGTAGTGTGCGCACACCTCCTCGGCTTGTTTGTCGAATGCGTCGCCCACCATCCATAGCAACAGCTTGATGTTCTTGCTTTTGGCATACTCGCACAGCATGGGAATGTCGAGTGCGGGGTTGGCATCCATCACATTGCGGTTGTGGTAGGAGTACCATCCGTCGTCGATGAGTACATAGTCGAAGTTGTATTTTGCAGCAAAGTCAATGTAGTATTTGTATGTGTCGTTGTTGAATCCAACCTTGAAGTCTACATTGTAGATGGAGCAGTGGTTCCACCAGTCCCATGTGGAGTGTCCGGGCTTTATCCACGATGTGTCTTCGATGCGGCAGGGCGATGCAAGGGCATATACCATGTTGTTTACGGGTATCTGCTTCTCGTCGGCACCGTAGGCGATGATGCGCCACGGATAGGTGCGATTGCCCTTGACCGATGCCACGTAGGGTGCACGTTCCGATACGCGGAGTACACCGTTGGAGGTGTCTTTGTGCTTCAGGGGGTAGGGAGGGAACTCTCCTACAAGACCCAACTGTTCGTTGTTGCAGTTGATGAACATGCCGGGGTAGTTCTCGACATCCGATTCGAGGAGCACCACTTTGGCGCCGTTGTCGTAGTGTACCATGATGGGCATGTAGCTGAGTCTGCCGCCGTGATTCTTGAAGTTGGAGATGGGCTCGTAGTCGTACTGCTTCTCGAAACTGCCTATGTACTTGTCGCTGAAGAGGTCGTTGAAGGGGATGGTGAGGTTGTAGTCCTTGTCGAAATTGAATTCCACTATCTCGTTCTTGATGTTGATGTTCTTCTTCAGGGTGGTGAAGAGGCGGTAGGCTACACCGTCGTTGAAGGCGCGTGCCTCTATTCCCCAGTTGCCTTTCATCTTGAGGGTGATGCTGTTGTAGCTGCTCTCGAATTTGCTCTGGCGGTAGAGCGGTGCTGTGATTGTCTCGCTCTTGCTGTCTTTGCGCGAACTCGATACGCGGGGCTTTTCGCCGAGTGTCGTGCCGTCCTCGAGTACAAGTGCTATTGCTGAGGGGGCTACAAGCGTCTGTCCGCCTGCCGTTACTGTGTAGGTTACTTTGTCGCCGACGGTGATGGTCATGGTGAGCTTGCCGTCGGGGCTGCTGACTTTGTAGTCGTTGGTTGCGCCCTGTGCCGATAGCGCGAAGAGGCTTGCCAGCAGCAGTAGCAATGATAGTGTTCTTTTTTTCATGGTATAGTATTATTGTTTTTCTGTGCGTATATCCATATTGCTGCAACCGTCAAATACGAAAGGTCGCTGTTCTTCGCGAGTGTATTCGTAATCGTTGGTGCGTTCTATTTTGTTGTTTACGAACAGGCAACTGTCTGTGCTCACAAAGTTGAGGATGCGGGGATCGAACGACCTGAAGAGGTTGTTCTCTATTACTATGTTGCGGTTGTAACGGCTTTCGAGCTTGCTTTCGCGGGGACCGTTGCCCGTGGCTATGCAGGCTTTTCCCCATTGGAAATAACCGTAGTTGCAGTTGTCGAAGGTGTTGTTTCGTATTATTACATCACGTACACCTGCCTGTTCGAACCAATAGTATCCGTCGCCTTCGAAAAGTATTGCTGCGCCGGGTATGTGGAAGTAGCAATCCTCGACAATTGTCTTTGCGCGTGAACCCAAAAGAAGACCGCGTGCACGATTGTTGCCCATGCGGCATCCTTTTATCAGCACTTCGGGGTAGTCGAGTGTGGTTATTAGGTCTGTGGTGCGCACCGAGTCGGACAACGGCTCGGTGAATGTTACTTCGTACCACTCCTTGTTCAGGCGGCGGCACTCCTTCACTGTGGGATGCGAGTGGGTGATGAGGCTGTACTGGTGTAGTATCTCGCACTGCTTGCCCGGTTGCAGTATATCAAGACCGTACTGCTGGTCGTGGGGGAATTTTACAAGAATCTTGTCGGTTCCGCGTTTTTGCATAACCATGCCGTACATCCCGTGTATGTTTGTGGCATCGTCAATCTGGTTGAATATCTCACAGTCTATCAGGCGTATCTGTCCGCTGCAATGCGAGAAGTGTGTGGCATCGGCAGTGATGCTGACCATGCGTCCGCCTTCGCGTGGCTTTATGTTTACTCTGTTTACCTCGATGTCGGAACTGAATTGTGCAACGACACCCATTCCTCCGCAGTGGTAGATGTTCATGTTGCGCACATGCACCCCTTTGCTGTGGTTGATTACGACGCAAGGCGAGTAGCGGTGGCGGTGTCCGCCGGGACCGAGCATCAGTATGTTGCCTTTGTTTACATTCAGACGGTCGTGGAAGATGCGTATGTCGCCGTCGGGCTGTTCCTCGGCGGGGACTGTGTTCTGCGACAGCCAATAGTCGGCGCCGTCGTGTTCGGGCTCGCGGCGTTCAATGTTCCATTCGAGCAGGTGCGAGACGGGATAGACCTCTCCGCGTTCATCGAAGAAATGGAGGCAGTTGTTTATTATCTTGTGTATGTATTCTTTGTCGAACGATAGGTCTGCCCACCCTTTGCCGCAGTCGGTGATGAGACCCTCGGAGTGGAAGGCGCGTGCATAGTCGATGTTGAAGCCGGTGATTGTTACATTCTCGCAACTGTCGACATTGAAGGGTACCATGTATCCGTGGAAAAGGAGGTTGGCGCCTTCGCCCGATATCTCAAAATCTTTCATTCCTGCAACGTCGAGCAGTATGCGTTTGAGGGCTGCGGTGTTGTTGCTTACATACTGGTATTTCTCGAATGCATAGTCGGGGAAGAGCGAATAGTCACCGGCGGGGATTATCAGTTTGCTTGCGCCTCTCTTCTTGCAATATTCCAATGCGTTACGGAAGGCAAGTGTGTGGTCACCGTCGATAGTACCCTCTTCGATGAATGTTGCGAGGTTCACCTCTTCTGTCTTTTGCGTTGTGTCGCAAGACAGGTTCAGTGCGAACAGTGCAAATAATAAAAATCCATTAAAAAATATTTTCATGGGGCCTCTGTTAAATTTCCCCAAAGTTATGGCTTTTTAATGGATTTTCAATGTATTTTGTGGTTATATTTATGCCTGCGGATTCAACAGACAGGTGCAGGGACAATTACGTTGAACGGAAAGCCAACGGAAAGCAATGTCTGAAAAATGTCTGAAAAATGTCTGAAAATAATGCTATTTTTGCACAAATCAGAAACCTATACTATATTTGTAGCATATATTGTAGGAAAGTTTAGAAACAATTTCTAATAAAATTCAAACAGTTTCTGATTCTTTAAACAATTATTGTAACATAAACACGCAGATAAAATGAATTTCGAAATGTCATACATAGTGGCTCCATTGTTGGGTGGAGTCATTGGATATATAACCAATGATATAGCTATAAGAATGTTGTTCCGTCCACATACTGCAAAGTTCTTCTTGGGGATGAGAATTCCTTTTACTCCCGGTATCATACCAAAAGAAAAAGGGCGTATTGCAGCTGCTGTGGGTGGTGCTATAAGCGAGAATCTTATGAACAAGGAGGTGTTGGAGAAGAATCTCTTGTCCGATGAGATGGTAGCAAAGATTCGCTGCTCGATAGATTCTTTTTTTGCAGCCCAGAAGAGCAATGAAGAGACACTTCGTGAGTTTCTTAAGCACTATTTGACAGACGAAGTTATTGATAAATTGTTGGCAAATTTAAAGACAGAACTGATAACACAGGTGTCGACAACATTGGGTAGTTCAAATCTTGGAGAGCAAATTTCGGAAGTCGTGGTGGAGCACGTTTCGTCAAAATTGAAAATGGAGGGAATCGGTATAGATATTCCGCAGATGTTGAAGGCTTTTATAGGGACATCGCTTTGGGAAGAGATAGCAGCTCTGATAGAAGCTCCCACGAAGCATTATCTTGCAAAGAATATCAATCAGATGCTGTCTGTAAACGGTCCCGAGATTGTCGGTAATCTTGTGGATAAGGGGCTTGATGATGTCTCGGCTCTCACTATGCAACAACTTCTGTGTGGTAAAGAACAGCAGATAGCGCAAATAACGGATTCGTGTATTGGTATGTACAAAATGGTTATAAGCGAGCACCTTCCCCGTATTCTTGAGACAATCAATATACCTGTCATTATAGAGTCCCGCATTAATGAGATGGATATGCTCGAAATGGAGAAACTCATATTGGAAGTGATGGATAAGGAATTGAAGGCAATCGTCTGGTTAGGTGCATTACTCGGAACAATAATGGGAAGTGTGAATCTTTTGATTTGAGGATGGTTGTAAATTGGGCTAATTTATTGAACTGCCATAGTACTAATGCTATATTGCCCTACAACGTTGCTCGACAGTGTAAGTTGATTTTAACTTAAATTTGAGCAACGTTGTTTTTTTGTCTTCATGTCTGAGATTGTGGGTACATTTGTAATGTGATAAGCGGAGTCTAACCCTTTAAATTGGAAATTATGAGTACGAATGAATTTGAAAAAGTGGAAGTAAACGACGAAAATGTTGGCAAAACAGCCAACGAGAATGGCGTTTTTGATTTTGAACAGTATCAAAAGAAGAATGAAGGATACATTCAAAAGTTTTTTTATTGGTTGAATGACCATTTGAAGGGACTCAAAAAAAACATCAAGGCGATTTCTATCCTCGGTATAATAAGTGTGATTATAGCAGGCATTGAATGTTATAAAGTCTGGACAGAAGATAATGCAGGTGCTGTTATTGAACGTTTGTATCAAGAATCTAATACTAATGTTGCTACAATGCAAAATATGATAAAAGTAGTACAATTGCCCGATTCTTTAGAGAATACCGAAGAGGTGCAGCGTTTAAGGTTACATCAGAATAGGATTCTCCAATATGGTATACTATGCAATTCTTTTTTGGAAAATATCAACAGCTATAATAAAAATAGATTCAGTGTAAAGGATAAAACATCTCAAGAGGACTTATATTCCGAGGTGTCTTGGCTTCTTGAGACTTTAATATATATGACTAATTTTCGACTTGAAGTAAACACAGAGTTTACATCTATTGCAATGGATTGGTTTTTGGAAAGTGATACGCTGCCATTATATGTAATAGGTTTATCGAATATGCAAAGTATAAATAACGTGGATAATAGTTTTTTGAATGTGATGCGTGAGACTCATCAAGAATATTTGGGGATAGGTAACATGGCGGAACGAATAAATATAGTTGCTGATATGTTGTTGTCTGATGATTTGGTGCAATTTTGTAAAACTGCTAATAGGAAGCATGTGCTGTTTTTAAACGCAATTAATGTCCGCTTGCTTGATATAAAAAACAAGGAAATGGAAAAAATATCCAGAATATCTAAAAATAACAATTCACAGACTGTATTGCAGGAATACTTACGAAGTAACGGATTCAAGTAACATGGAAGAGAATTTAAAAAAAGATTATATAGACAACTTGTTGTCTGAATATGTCGAGAGTCTGGACTTTATCGGGATTGATATGCGTTACTTGCTGCATTTTACAAGAGGTTTGTCATCTTTTGAAATCATAAAAGTCAGTGGTTTGTCCAATCAGATCGTAGAATTGCTTTCACAAGCTATCAGCAGCATGAAGGAGGTGATAGAAGGCAGGGCTATAGCAAGGTATTTCTTTATGTTCAAATTCCCGGAAAACTATGCGCCGAGATGTAAACAAATGGAACAAATAGTTCAAATGATAAACGCTTTTCAGGATTATTGCAATAGTGACGATGGCGAGATGCACTTTTTCGAGAACTGCAATGCCTTACAAATGGGACATTTGGAAGTGATAGCTGTTTTGGGCTTTGATGACGATGTTGTTTAGTGGAAAATTAGTGGAAAAAGAGATGTGATAAAAAGAATTTGCTTGCAGATTGATAGATTCTTCTTGTTTATCTTGTCTGTATAGTAGTGATGTTAAACAGATAAATTCAATATAATATGAATGCGATAATTACCTACAAAGAGATCTCGGACTTTATCGAGAGGGAGTTTCATGTGCGTCCGATGTTTACCACAGTCGATAAAAAGACATTTGAGGTGAGTTATAAACCCGGTTTCTTTATGCCTGTCATTGTTGTGAAATTTCATATAGACGCTATGCGTCAGGATGTGCTGTGTCTCTCCTATGAATGTGGCGCAGCTGCGGCATTGATGATAGCCGGTGCGGTGTCATACCTTGAGGGGAAGATACCGAGCGGTGTCGAAGTGGATACCGATAATAAGCGAATCGACATCTATCCTCACGGTCTAAAACAGCTGGAAAAGGCTATGGAGTATGTGACGCTCTCCGATGTCTCGTTTGATGAGGGAGCGGTTAATGTCTCGCTTTCAATGGTGTAGTCATGCCCTTGCAAGCGAATAGGTGATAGGAAACAAGATAATCCTTGATGTTATGACAAACGACGATTTAAACTGTAAACCTATAGGGTATTCCTACCGCGTGGACGAAAATGTGTGGGCAGGGGAATATCCGGCTTGGGAGTGGGACTCGGCGGAGATAAGGCGACGTCTGGACTGTTTTATGGAATTCGGAATCAACTGTTTTCTTGATCTTACGGAGGCTGGCGAGATGCCGCCTTATGCACCATATCTGGCAGGCAATATATGTCGCCACTCTTTCCCTATCCCCAATGGCTGTGTCCCGCATAGTGTAAGATGGGTAGTGGATTTGTTTCGTATAATCGGGGATGTGCTTGCAAGCAGACAAGAGGCTAAATTGTATATACACTGCCAAGGCGGTGTGGGACGTACAGGCACTATTGTGGCATGTTATTATGTCTATTTCAAGAAAATGAGCGCAGAAGAGGCACTTGCCGAGATGAGGCGCCGGTTTGCGACACACAGCCGTTCTTCGTGGATGTGCGCGCCTGAGACTCAGGCACAAGTGGATTTTGTCAGAGAATTTGCCGAAACGTATATGCAATACGTATAAAAAAATATTACTGTCCGGTTAAAATTACTAATTGTTTTTGGCTAAACAGTATTTATTTAATGGCAGTTTGTAGTTATCTTGATTTAAACAAAGTTTACGTTCTTTTTGTGCCGACAAAAAAGCACGGTTTAGTGAGCGCAATGCAAGCTTGCTTGCAAATT
>JAZNKR010000083.1:0-12671 GCA_045578665.1 Bacteroidaceae bacterium
ATTCTCCCTCTTGAAGAGGGAGTGCCCGCAGGGCGAGGGAGTTCCAATCATTGACTTAAATTTGTCTTAATAAAGAATTGGGACTTATAGTTACTTAAATATTGAATTTTAAACAACTTAAATACGTTTACCGGACACTAATATAAAAAAATCAAGCGAGTTTGTTTTTTATTCTCTCGCCTTTCACTACTCTGTCGTGCCGACGAAGATAGGAGGCGGCTCGGAATAAAAAAATCAAGCGAGCTTGTTTTTTTCTTCTCTCGCCTTTCACTATCTTTGCAAAAGAATAAAGGGAAAATGAGTCAGGAATATCCATCGGCGCTGTTCGAAAGGGCAGTAAGCGAATTTTCGAAACTACCGGGCATAGGTCGCAAGACAGCGACCCGCCTTGTGCTGCATCTGCTGAGACAACCGGCAGGTGAAGTGGATAATTTCGCCGAAGCAATGGTGCGCCTTAAAAAAGAGGTAAAATACTGCAAGCACTGCCACGGAATATCCGACACTGACATCTGCCCGATATGCGCCAACCCTGTGCGCGACCACTCGATAATATGCGTGGTGGAAAACATACAGGACATTATGGCAGTGGAGAATACAATGCAGTTCAAAGGTGTCTACCACGTGCTTGGCGGTGTCATTTCTCCCATGGACGGCATATCTCCCGGCGACCTGCAGATAGAGAGCCTTGTCAACCGCGTGGCAGAAGGAGGGGTAAGCGAAGTTATACTCGCCCTGAGCCCAACAATGGAGGGCGACACCACCAATTTCTACATCTTCCGCAAACTTGCATCGATGGATGTGAAGCTATCGGTCATTGCCCGCGGAATATCCGTAGGCGACGAACTCGAATACACCGACGAGGTAACCCTCGGACGCTCCATACTCAACCGCACACCCTTCACAGGAAAATCATTCTAAACAAAAAAGAAAGAAGACTATGAACCTATTCTCGCGACAGAACAAGATATTCTACATACTGCTATTGATAATAGCAGCAACAATAACAGTATTCGAGGCAGGAGCTCTGCCCAAAGGATGCTTCACCCCCGACTACACCACCGAGGTGGCAGCGATATTCCTCACCTTCGGACTCATCTTCGCAGCAATAAAGGGATACTCCGTGAAGATGAAGAAAGCACGCGAAGA
The DNA here is from genome assembly GCA_045578665.1 of Bacteroidaceae bacterium. GTDB lineage: Bacteria > Bacteroidota > Bacteroidia > Bacteroidales > Bacteroidaceae > HGM04593. Next base: position 1,147 of record JAZNKR010000083.1, read on the forward strand.
GAACGACGACACACTGCTTGCCACAGCCCGCCGCGCCATGGCGATGCGTCTCGCACTGCTCTTTGCGGCAATGATGATGAACACCGTGCTCTTCTACTGCACCAACGGCGAGAATATGCTCTATTGCGCCCTCGCAGGAGCAATGGCATACATATACAGCTACCCCGGCAACAAAAGCATAGAACAATTGAGAGAAGAGTGATGAAACTATCCGTAGTCATAGTAAATTACAACGTAAAATACTACCTCGAACAGTGCCTGAGAGCACTGCTCAGGGCAGCCGAAGGAGTAGACTGCGAGATACTCGTGGTCGACAACGCCTCCGAGGACGGTTCCATGCAGTACCTGAAACCTCGCTTTCCCCGGGTAACATGGATAGAGTGCAAGGAGAACGGCGGCTTCTCCCACGGCAACAACATAGGCTTCTCCCATGCCCGCGGCGAGTACATACTCATGCTCAACCCCGACACCATAGTTACTAAAGATGCCATCCACGGCTGCATAAAGTTCATGGACGAACACCCCGAAGCAGGTGCAGCAGGTGTGAAGATGATAAACAAGGACGGCACCTTTGCCATGGAATCGCGCCGAGGCATAGTAAAGCCCTGGGTAGCCTTCTGCAAAGCCACCGGACTCTGCCGCCGCTACCCCAAGAGCCGTCTCTTCGGCCACTACTACATGAGCTACCTCGACACCGAAGAGGCAAACCCCATAGAGATGGTATCGGGAGCATTCATGTTCCTGCGCCACGAGACACTCGACCGCATTGGCACACTCGACGAGCAGTTCTTCATGTATTGGGAGGACAGCGACTTGTCGTACCGCATACTGAAGTCGGGAGAAAAGAACTACTATCTGCCCTACACCATCTTCCACTACAAAGGCGAGAGCTCGGTCAAGAGCAAGCTGCGCTACCGCTATTGGCTCTACTCCTCGCTGCAGATATTCTTCAAGAAGCACTTCCCGCTCTACAACATACTCTTCTACATACCCCTGCAACTGTCGGTGGCAATACTCAAGTTCCGCATACACCATGCCTACCCCATCGTCTACGGCAAGAACTGGGAAGAGTACAACGAACCGCCCAAACGGTTCATTGTCATGGGCAGTCAACAGGCCTGCGACGAGATAAAAGAGATATGCAGCCGCAACAACCTCGCAGCCGACAATCTCTACCTCCCCACCACCGAAGCAGAAACCCCCGACGGCCACCTGACAATAAAGAACATCGAAGGATACACCCACGTACTCTACGATGCCGAGAGCTACAGCTACGACACAATGCTGCGACTGCTGCAGAAGACCCCGGGCAACACCCTGCGCCTGGCAACATATTCAACCGCAACCGGCAACCTCATCACCGAAGATGCCATATACCCCCGCGACGAGAGATGAACAACCGTTGGCTCAAGAATGAGAAGATACACCTTCGCGCCCCCGAGCCCGAAGACCTGGAACTGCTCTACACCATGGAGAACGACACCCGCCTGTGGAGCGTAGGAACCACTTTAGTGCCCTATTCGCGATTCACCCTGCGCAACTATATAGAACAGACGCGTGGAGACCTCTACAGCGAACGTCAGGCACGTTTCGTCATAGAGCTTGCAGATGGCAACACCGCCGGCATGATAGACCTTGCCGACTACACCCCCTTCGACAGCCGTGCCGAAGTGTGCATAGGCATATTGGGAGAATACCGCAACAGGGGCATTGCAGGAGAAGCCCTCGCACTGCTCAAGGAGTATGCCACAGGCTACCTCGGCATACACCAGCTGTATGCCTACATTCCCGCAGGGCACACAGCGAGCAAAAAACTGTTCGAGGGTGCAGGATTCTCGCACACCGCCACCCTCAAGAAGTGGAAGCGCGACGGTGATAGTTTTGTAGACATCGAGCTTTTTCAGTTGATAAAAGAGACGTTGTAGACAACGACAAAAAGCGTCCAAAAGCCAAAAAAGATGACAAAAAAGCCCCTGTTGGGAAGAAAAAAGAGGAAAATTGCAGATTTTTCGAAAAAAAGTTGAGAAAATATTTGCAGGTTCAAAAAATGTGCGTATCTTTGCAATCGCTTTGAGACACGAAGCACACACACAAAACATAATGGTGCGTTAGTTCAGTTGGTTAGAATACATGCCTGTCACGCATGGGGTCACGGGTTCGAGTCCCGTACGCACCGCAAGAAGAAGCCTTTAGGTTTCTTCTTTTTTTTGTATATACTCTACCCGTGACCCGAGGGTCAGGGTTCTTTCTCCGCTTCGCTATGAAAGCGGCAAAGCCGATTACGAGTCCCGTACGCACCGCAAAAATCCTTTCAGTTCGCTGAGAGACTTTTTTGTTTGAGAAAGGGGAGCGCTCCCCGGCAAACCCAATATTTCACTTCTCCTCAATAACCAAATAAGCATATTCAGAACAGGCTTATTTTTCCATTTCTATTTGAATAAGCAAACTTTTTCGGTGCTTAAATATACACAACAATTCGACTTTCTATATTTCACTTTTCTTTTTACTCTCCGATATAGAACTAATATAAATTTTAATTAAATTTGCAATTATATCCCTGGTAAAGATAATAATATGGAGATAATCGATAGGATATGGTGTTGGTATTGATAATTATGAAGAGTATGTAAAGGATACAGGAGACAAGGTGTTAGATGTTGGCTTACGAGTGTTGAAACTTGATTCTTCAAATATGAAAGATGTGTATTACACTCCTGCTGACACACCTATACAGCAGACTCTCGGGTTTGATGAGTTGGTAGATAACATCAAGTGGGATGAGCGCCACCCGAAGACCTTTTGTTCCAAATATTGCCAGAATGCAGCTTGCTGCTATCGAGCAAGATTGAGGAGCGTGAGATCCACGACAAGAAAGTATTTGTGGTGAACGATGGCTACTTGATTACGTGCTTCGACAAGAACATCAACGAGTCTGTAATAACTGCTATCACAAAGGAGAAACCATATTGCTTTGTGATGTGCGACCGCTCAATAGCAACAGATAATGTCGCCGACAACTTCGACCAAATTTTCAATGCATACAGCAAAGAGACTATAAGGAGGATATTGTAAGATGCTATCATAGCAACACACCACTTAATTGGTAAAAAGATATTGATATGAATATGGATAAAGCATATATAGATGAGTTGCTCAAATATGGTGAGCGTGTTACATTGGAGTGTAAAAAAGCTGAGGGCGGCCTTCCAAAATCCGTTTGGGAGACTTACTCTGCTTTTGCCAACACCAACGGAGGAATCATTATTTTAGGCGTAGAAGAGGATTTATCTTCTGATGTATGGGATGAGCGATTCCATATTAGAGGTGTACGCAATGCAGAACAAACCATCAAAGACTTTTGGAATATTGTTAATAGCGACAAAGTAAGCACTTGTATATTGAAGGACGAGAACGTACAAGCGGTAGATTATTGCGAGGGGATTAAACTTGTGGTGATTCAAGTGCCACAAGTGTCGTATAATTTACGACCCGTATATATCAATGGCAATGTATATAAGGGTACTTTCAAACGAAATTTTGAGGGAGATTACCATTGCGAAGAGAGCGAGGTGAAAGCGATGATCCGTGATGCGAATGAGGAAGGCAATGACGGCATTATCATTGAATATCACACAATGGAAGATATTGATATGGCTACACTTAAAAGCTATCGAAATGAGTTTGAAAATAGAAACATTGGCCACATCTACAATCAGTTGGACGATAAAGAATTTTTGAGGCAATTTGGTGGTTATGCAGTTGATAGAGCGACAGGAAAAGAGGGACTTACTCTTGCGGGATTGTTAATGTTCGGCAAGGGGCTTTCTGTGCGCGAAAGATTCTCAAACTTCCGAATGGACTTTATTGACAAGACTAATCTTATTGGTGATATGCGTTATAGCGACCGTATTACCTATGATGGAACTTGGGAAAATAATCTTTATAACTTTTTCCGTCGTGTTCTTGTTAAAATCACATCCGACCTAAAACGTCCATTCAGATTAGAAGGTGTTCAACGTAATGATGATACTCCAGCTCATAAGGCTGTTCGTGAGGCTTTGACTAATAGTGTAATTCACGCAGATTTCTTTTTGTCTGGCAGTGTATTGCGAATAGAAAAACACGAGGGCTGTATCTGTTTCAGAAATCCAGGAACACTAAAACTACCAATTGCTCAGATTTATGAGGGTGGAAGTTCTAAAGCTCGAAATCCTCGTATGCAGAATATGCTAAGAATGATTGGCTTCGGAGAGAATCTTGGTTCGGGTTTCCCAACTATACTTAATGCGTGTAAGCAGGAACAATGGAGAAAACCTGACCTTGATGAAAACACCGATATTAAAGAGGTACATCTAAAGCTATGGATGATTTCTATGTTTCCCAAAGAGGTTACTGAATATATGCAACAACTGTTGGGAGATAGCATGCAGAATATTACAAAAGAAAATCTAACAGTGTTGTCTGTCGCATATATAGAGAACGGTGTAACCAACCAACGTTTACAAGCCATATTGGAGAAAAATTCATTGGAGGTTGCTAAGATTCTTAAGGTGATGACTAATGTTGATTTATTGATTCCGGAGAATAGAGGAAGATGGACTACATATAGATTAAATACTTCTTTCAAACCTCAAATTGATGGGTTGTCTAATGGGTTGTCTAATGGGTTGTCTAATAGGTTGTCTAATGGGTTGTCTAATTCGGAACAGACAACATTGCAAGTATTTTCATTGATACAGAAAAATCCGAATATCACAAGAAAAGAACTTAGCAAAAAGATCGGAATATCAATAACATCTATCCAAAAGCACATTGAAAAATTGAGACTTCATGGTAAGATAAAGCGTGGAGGCTCACCAACAAGAGGTGGCCATTGGATTATTTTGTCAGAAAAAGATTTATTTAGCTAAATCAATTTTCAAAGAAGGGAACAATGAATTTCAAATTTAATATACAACAATATCAGACCGATGCGTTAGAGCGTACTGTGGAGGTATTTGCAGGGCAACCGACAATAGATAAACTCATATATCGCCGCGACCTCGGTAAACGTGCAGCAACGTTGTACGATGCTGAGATTGAGACCGGTTATCGCAACAGTGAAGTAGAGCCGACAACTTCGACCAAATATTCAACGCATACAGCAAAGAGACAATAAGGAGGATATTGTAATGTGGTGCAGAAATATTACAGAAGTAACAAGAAGGGATATATTTACCCTTTTCTCGGAGGGGTATGATGATACTTCTATGTCGTTTTTTAATGATAGTGGCACGAATATAATTTATCCTTATTATGGTAAGATAACAGAATTGGAGTTTCTTAGTACATTATATAATTTGGATAAAATGCCAAGTGTTGACCGTAGATACAATAATGCCTATGATGAAATATTCCAGCATACGATAAATAATGACGATTGGGAGTTAGGATGGGTATTTAGTGACCAACGCTTCAATTTGATGAATTGTGACGATGCAGACTTATTAAAGTTTATATGCAAAATATTTCATCCTGCAATTCGCAATGAAGAAAGATACTGGAAGGAATATCTTGAAAGAATTCAAACGATGTTACATCCTGATGGGTATGAGTTGTATGCAGCAGAATATATATCTGGCAGAGCAGTTTATAAATGGAGGGAACTAACTGATTGTGAAATAACAAGTAATAAATTTATTCCATTTTCAATTAGGTATCAAGGTTGTTCAATACAAATAACTAGTATAAGTCGTGATAAGCGCAAGACTGTGGTTGAGCTAATGCATCGTTTAGAAGAGAATTTGACCATAATAAATGACACTGGATGGAAAGAATATAAATATTCTTGTGAATTTGTAATGGATAGCATAAAAGAATTTTATACACCAAAGGCATATAATGATAAAAACGAATACGTCGAAGAAAATGATTTTGATAAATTTGTAATGAATACCTCGCCCAAATGTGTATTTGATGTTATTGAATTATATCCTCATTTTAATGCACCTAAATTTGAAAATGAAGTGAATAACATAATAGCAGATATTGGATACAAACTTGTTGATAGGAAAATGATGCCTGCGCAACCACAAACTAATACATGTTTAGCAAAACCTATAAGAAAAATATTTTCAAATGAATATATAGCAGAACAATTAAGAATAATGCTCGATTCAGAAAAGGACAATCCAACTGAAGCAATAGGCAAAGCAAAAGAATTGATAGAAAGTTGCTGTAAAACAATATTAGAGGAAAGAAATGTAGAAATAGATAAAAAGTGGGACATTGTAAAGTTAGTTGATGAAACTGTGAAATTTTTGAAAATTACGCCACGCGACATCTCTGAGAGTGCGCCTGAAGCAGTTGCTATAAAAACAATACTTGGTAATCTCAAGAATATTGCTTTAAATATTGCTACATTGAGAAACTCATATGGCAGTGGGCATGGTAAGAGTGCATCTTATAAGGGATTAGAAGAAAGGCACGCCAAATTAGCTGTAGGAAGTAGTATTACATTGGTAAACTTCTTATGGGATTCACATTTGAGAATGTTGAACAAGAATAATGATACAATTAAATGAACAATAACAACAACATAGTAATCTACCAAAGCGAAGATGGAAAGGTACATCTCGATGTAGTGTATAACGAGGAGACAATGTGGCTCTCTCAGCAACAGCTTTGTGAGCTATATCAAACGAGTAAATCTAATGTAAGCGAGCACATTAAGCATATTTTCGAGGATGGAGAACTTTAAGAAAATTCAGTTGTTCGGAAATTCCGAACAACTGCTACAGACGGAAAACAATATGAGGTAAATCATTACAACCTTGATATGAATCTTTCGCTTGGCTACCGTTTCCGTTCCGTTACTGCAACCCGTTTCCGTCAATGGGCCACAGAGTGATTGAAGGAGTATATCATAAAAGGCTTTACAATGGACGATGAACGCCTGAAACAGTTGGGTGGCGGTAACTATTAGAAAGAGTTACCCGACCGAATAAGAGATATCCGTTCATCGGAAAAGGTGATGTATCGTCAGGTGCTCGACCTCTATGCAACAGCTGTAGATTACGATCCGCGATGCGACCTTTCAATAGAATTCTTCAATAATCCCAGAGCAGCCGAAACAGAATCCACCCTACAAAGAAAGCTTAATTACTAATTTATAGAACCTCCCTTAAAATCATCACCATGCGAATCACAACAATTACCTATATATTGATAATGCAGGCTGTTGTAGCCTGCAAACAGGAGCAGGGTAGTGACAACTCCTTTTCACCCTCCAAAGAGAGCATACAGGCAAACGAGGCAAACCGTGAAGCAATATACAACATTGGATTGGAATACCTTTTGGGAACTGATTCCACTGAACAAAACAGTGCCAAAGCACTCGATTATATACTGAGCGCAGCAAAAGCCGGACATACCTCAGCCGAATGTCATCTTGCCTACAGCTACTACAGAGGCGACATTGTCAGAAAGGACTACAACGAATGTGTGAAATGGTGTGCAAAGGCGGCAGAAAAAGGATTTGACAAAGCCCTCTGTGTATTGAACGATATTGGCGTTAAACCCTATCCCAAAGCCACCAGGAAATTTGTAAAGAACGAAAAGTTCTATCTCAAATGGAATAAATAATCGACCAATGGCGGCATACCGGTTTAATGGTAATAAATTGTAACACAGCGTAATTGTTCTGACGACAACGCCCTATGCGGGAAGCTATTAAAAACTCCTGTTCACAGCCTTCAGCACCTCCTTTGCCGAGTTGACTCTGCATACAACGGTCTCCGGGGGAATATCAAGGATCTCTGCAATCTCGCTGTACTTGAAACCCGAAATAAAAAGATTGAATGGGGCATACAACTCACCCGGAAGAGAAGAAAGCACTCTCTTCAACTGCGACAATTCCAATGAAGAGCCATTGCGACCAAAGGCGCGACAATAATCATAGCCCCAAAAAGAGAGATTGCGCCCCGAGGAGGAGTGTAAAAAGGATTGCAGATAGATGTTGCGCAAGATAACGGACAACCGCCCGAGGAAATTTTCACAATCATTGAAACTCTCTTTGGATAGCAACGCCTTGAACATGGTCCTATGTACAAGTTCGCCGACCTGCTCTGCATCGGTGGTGAAACGGTAGGCATACCGCTGCAATGCACCAATAGAATCTGTCAGGGTTTTGTAAAATCGAGAATCATCCATAATATTGTCGGGATATAATTTATAAACCTCCCTGAATATATAACAACGACTGTGGCGTTTTTGTTCATTTGGAATAATTTGGAATTGTTGCGAATATCCCCTAAAAATTCTTCGGCAACTTCTGCCATAATCCACGCTAAAATTGTAACTTTGGCAAATACCATGAAAGCAACATAGCCATTATGATTACAGGAGAAATAAAAAACCGCATAGATTCCATTTGGGACACCTTCTGGACAGGAGGAATAACAAACTCTATAACCATTCTCGAACAGATGACCTATCTGTTCTTCATGAAAATGCTCGACGATGCACAACGCACCAAAGAGGCAAACGCAAACGCATGGGGGGTCGCCATCAAAGACCCTACATTCAAAGAGGGCATGTGGCACAACCCTGAAACAGACAAGGATGTACCATACAACACACTACGCTGGAGCATATTCCGCAATATGGAAGCCGAGGCTATGTACAATGTCATCAGCCGCGATGTATTTGTCTTCATAAAGAACCTGAACGAAGGAAAGGAGAGCGCCTACAGCCGATTCATGCAGAACGCAACCTTCCTCATCCAAAGCCCGCGGACATTGACAAAGATTGTCGAAGGCATCAACGCACTCGACATGAACAACCGCGACACCATGGGCGATGTCTACGAATACATTCTGGGCAAGATGGCAGCAAGCGGCAACAACGGACAGTTCCGCACCCCGCGACACATTATACGCATGATGGTGGAACTTATGCGTCCTACACTGAAGGACTCCATCTGCGACCCCGCCATGGGCAGCGCAGGCTTCATCGTTGAATCGGCAAAATACATACAGCAGAAATTCAAGAACGAACTGCTCGACAAAGGCAATGCCGACCACTATAAGAACGGACTGTTGCACGGATTTGACACCGACAGCACAATGTTGCGCATAGGAGCAATGAACCTGATGCTGCACGGCGTCGACAACCCCGACATTGCCTACCGCGACAGCCTTTCGACCGACAACGGCGACGAGAACCGCTACACACTCTGCCTTGCCAACCCTCCGTTCACAGGCAGTCTCGACAACGAAGCTGTGAGCAAAAGCCTGCTTGCAATAACAAAGACCAAGAAGACCGAACTTCTGTTCATCGCACTCTTTGTGAGAATGTTGCAGATTGGCGGCCGTTGCGCAAGCATCGTCCCCGACGGAGTGCTCTTCGGCAACAGCACCGGACACAAGTCGATACGCAAGGAGTTGATAGACAACCATCGTCTCGAAGCTGTAATATCAATGCCGTCGGGTGTGTTCCAACCCTATTCGGGCGTATCGACCGCCATACTCATTTTCACAAAGACAAATGCCGGCGGAACCGACAAAGTGTGGTTCTACGACATGAAGGCCGACGGCTATTCCCTCGACCAAAAACGCAACGAGGTTGCAGAAAACGACATACCCGACATTGTGGCACGTTTCCACAACCCCGATGGCGAAGAGACACGCACCCGCAAAGAGCAGTCGTTCTTTGTTCCGGTAGATGAGATACGCGAAAAGGGATACGACCTGTCGATAAACAAATACAAGGAGATTGAGCGTGAAGTAGTTGTTTATGATGCACCGGAGATAATCATGGAGCGTATCGCCACACTCGAAACAGAGATACAGCAAGCGTTGGTTGAACTAAAGAAGATGATATAGAACCATGATAACAAAATAGGAATTGCAGGAAAACGGCAATGGAAAGGCTCAATTTGATGTGAATAAACTTACTGTTTTCTCTGTGATAGTAAATGATAATATTAGCGCAAAAACTACTACAAAAACTAGCACAAAAACTAACACAAAAACTAGCACAAAAACTAACGCAAAAACTAACGCAATTGTAGCTGCAATAAAAGCAAACCCTGACATTCAACTTAAGGAGTTGGCTGCACTGTTTGAAATATCAACCGAGGGTGTTCGTTGGCATTTAACCAAACTTAAAAAGGAGGGAGTAATTAAACGTGAGGGTAGTAGTCGTAAAGGTAAATGGATTATAATCAAATAGTTTATTGATTATGAAACAAGGTTGGGAAATAAAAAAACTCGGAGAGGTTTGTGAAATAATAAATGGATTTGCCTTCAAAAGTCAATTATTTAGAGAAGAAGGTGAAGACATACTCCGCATATCTAATATTCAAAATGGATATGTGGATTTGACTGATATTGCACATTTTTCCAAAGATGATTACCCGAAAACAAATTTTGAAAAATATGCGGTTCTCCCCAATGACATAGTAGTAGCATTATCGGGAGCAACAACAGGTAAATTTGGAATTAATAAGACTGGGAAGGTATTATACTTAAATCAGCGAGTTGCAATATGTAGAGAATATGCATCTAAACTAAATCATTTGTTTTTACTATATTATCTTCAAACTCAGTCTAAATATTTTCTAGAATCAGCAGAGGGCGTTGCTCAACCCAACTTGAGCACAGAACAAATGAAACAATACAACATTTGTATTCCACCTCTCACTGAGCAGGAAAAGATTGTTGCTGAGCTGGATTGCTTATCGGGAATAATAGAAAAGAAGAAACAGCAATTTAAAGAACTTGATACACTTGCACAGTCTATCTTCTACGAAATGTTCGGCAATCCCATCGACAATGAAAAGGGGTGGGAGGTTAAGAAGTTGGGAGAGGTAAGTGAGGTTACATCTTTCAAAAGAGTTCTTATTGAAGATGTTGTTGAATCAGGCATTCCATTTATACGTGGTACTGAATTGTCTGCATTAAGCAAGTTGTCAAACAGTAAAGACTATCAATTTACTTTATTCATAACTCCTGAACATTATGAACGAGTAAAAGCAATATCGGGAGTTCCTCAAATAGGAGATTTGCTTATTCCTTCAATTAACTCAGAAGGACTAATATGGGAGTTGGATACGGACGAACCACGTTATTACAAGGATGGACGAGTATTATGGGTTCATACAAACCATCAGTATAGTGATAGCAAAGCTCTTAGATATATAATAAGCAACAAACTTCGGCTAATGTATAATGAACTTGCTTCAGGAGTAACTTTTATTGAACTCAAATTATTTGTTTTGAGTGTCGCGTCCTAAAATTTGTTTACACTATTTTAAGCATTTTCTTCCTATATCTTCTGTCGGGCATGCCCGACAGAAGATATAGAATTTTTGTTATCCTGCCATAGGTTGTCATTAGGTTAGTGACTTTATCATATCTTCATTGTCTCGCTCCCTGTTATAGCTGTTTTTCCATTTTCGTTCTATTATACCGTTATTCATGTATGCCACTGCGGGTGTCATGTAATTGAGACTGGCATGCGGTCTGAGATTGTTATATGTATTT
>JAZNKR010000084.1:0-6106 GCA_045578665.1 Bacteroidaceae bacterium
TGGTTCTATAAATTATTAATCTATATTTCTTTTCCAGGTGCATTCTATTTCGGTCGCTTTTTGTTTTATTTCGGCATCTTATTCATTTTTACTCAGTTGCAACAGCAAGGTTGCGCCATCGTAAAAATAAACAATATACTCGAAATAAACTCAAAAATCGCCTCGAACTAATTTATAGAACCACCCTTAAGAGAAATGCCCTCAAAAGTCAAATGAAACTTTTGGGGGCAATTCTCTTTTTCCGGGTATTGTTATTTCAATTTCTGCCAGTAGATTGTTGTTCCTATTCCGAATACTGTGCCGCGAAGCTTCAGCTTCTTTTCACTTACAAATTCTGCTGTAACATTGACACGGATACCTTTTGAGGGGTCATAAATTTTTGTATCGCCCCACTGCTTGTCGCCTTTGAGATATTTAAGTCCTTTAACGATGACAACCTTGTCTATATCTGTGTTGCGGAGACTCTTGTCAGGGTTTTTCACGTCTTTACGTTTTTTGCCGTTCGCGTCGTTGGGATTCTCCACCCAGAAGATCTGTGCTGTGTATGTGCCGTCTGCAGCTTTTGTTACTCTTACCTTGCTCTTGCTGCCGCCACGGTCGGTGAGATACTCGCCTACGATGTTGTCGGCTTTGCTGTTAAGGTTGCTCTGTGCGCATACGGGGAGTGTCATTGCTATTGCGCAAAATAGCGTCATGATGAGATTTTTCATTTGTTAAATCTGTTTTGTTTTATAATTTTGCGCAAAAGTAGATTAATATTTGCACATATTCAGCCTCTGTGTGCAAAAAACATCTATTTGTGCTTTCGAAATGTACTTTAAATTTGTCATTTCTGCACACTCAGTTCCTGCTGTGTATGTCTCTTTATCTCTTTTCTGAATCTTGAGTAGTATAGCAGTGCGGCAGTTGTAAGTCCGAACGGCAATCCCAATGCAACACCTATAGCTCCCATCTCCATTGTGAATCCGAACAGATAGCTTGCTGGTAAGGAGATGGAGATGTAGGCTATGAAAGCATATCCTATCAAGGGCTTTGTTACTGCTATTCCTCGCAGGGCATTTGAGTAATTTATCTGTATGCCGTCACTCACCTGATAGGCAAGCATAGGAATGAGCAGGGTGGCAAACATGGTCTGTATGGTCTTGTCAGTGGTGAAGAGCATTGCCAGATGGTTTTGGCTCAGTGCAATTGCTACTGACAGCACGGCGGCAACCAACATTATTATGTGGAAGGCGGCAGTTGCTGTAATGCGTATATTCTCCCACTCTCCGCGCCCATAGTGGTGGCTTATGCGTATGGATGCAGCAGCGCCTATGCCATAATATACAAGGAAGCAGAGCGAACCGGTGATGCACATCACCTGGAAAGCAGCAAGTTCAGTAGCTCCCAACCATCCCATGAGGAGCGATGCGAGCGAGAACGATGCTGTCTCCATACCCATCTGCAGTGCAAGTGGTGTACCTATTTTGCACAGTTGCATTATTTCCTCCTTTGCCATTCCTCTTTCGTGGAATCCTTTTGAGAAGTTCTTGAAACGTTTTTCGCGTTTGATGAGCACCACAAACTGTACCACCATTGCTATGCGTGCAATGAGTGTGGCAATGCCGGCACCTGTGAGTCCCATTTCGGGGAAGATGCCGATGCCGTATATGAGCAGGTAGTTGAGCAGGATGTTTATGACGTTTCCTGTCATTATTACCCACATCGCAATTTTTGTGGCAGCTACCGTATCGGTAAATTGCTTGAAGGTGTTGAACATTGCCGTCAGTGGCAGTGTTAGCAACAGTATAAGGAAATAGGGGCGCATGAGTGGTAGAAGTTCCTCGGGTTGTCCCAAGTTGTGTAGATTGAGGAAGAGCAGGGTGTATATTGCAAACACCACTGTACCTGCAATAGAGTTTGCCCAAATGCTGTCCTTGAAAGATGCACCCACCTTGTCGCTTTCGTTGCGTCCGAAGTATGCGCCAATGACGGGTGTCGCTCCATAGCTGAATCCGAGCAATGTTATTATACCGAGGTTGAAGATGTTGTTTACGAATCCCGATGCAGAGAGTGCTTCGGCACTGTATCTGCCGACCATCATGGTATCTATGAAACCGAGGATGATGTTGCCCAACTGTCCTATGACAATGGGGGTGCCCAATCGTATAATTCTCTTGTAATTGGTGAAGTATTTTTCGTTTATCGCGCGCATGGCTTGTGCTCTTCTGGTATCTTCTAAAATATGAGACTGTGCCAATTTTTCATTGACACAGTCTCGTAGATGGTGATGATATGATTCTTACTTTACAGGAATAGCTTCTATTCTTCTTATGTGTCTTCCGCCTTCGAATTCCGTGTCGAGGAATGTTGTTACACACTCCTTTGCTGTTGCTTCGTCGATGAATCGTCCTGGCATAACAAGCACATTGGCATCGTTGTGCTGACGGGCGAGAGCAGCAATCTCGGGCATCCAGCAGAGGGCGCTGCGTATACCTGCGTGGTGGTTGAGTGTCATGTTTATACCGTTGCCTGTGCCACAGATTGCTATTCCTTTTTCGAATTGTCCCTCTTCGATTGCCGACCCCAATTCGTGTGCGAAAGTGGGGTAGTCGCAACTCTCTGTACTGAAAGTTCCGAAATCCTTATAGCTGTATCCTTTGGCTTCGAGCCACTCTTTCACCTGTTCCTTGAGAGGAAAACCTGCATGGTCGCTTGCTAATCCTATTATAGTCTTGTCCATTATAACATCTCTTTTACCTGTTTGTAAACATTCTGTGCGGTGAAACCGAGTTTCTCATCGAGCACCTTGTAGGGAGCTGAGAATCCGAACGATTCGAGTCCGTACACCTTACCGTTGTGTCCTACAAGACCTTCGAGATTTACGGGGAGTCCGGCTGTCAGACCGAATATCTTTGCACCGCAGGGGAGTATGCTCTGCTGGTAATCCTTGGGCTGTGAACGGAAGAGTCCTTCAGAGGGTACAGAGACGATACGTGTCTTTATGCCGTCCTCCTTGAGGAGTTTGGCTCCCTCTACCAATGTCGAAACTTCTGAGCCCGAAGCGAGAAGAATTACATCGTAATCTTCGTCTGAGCCTGCTACTATGTATGCACCCTTGTCTGCCTGCTTGTAGTCGTTGCCTGCGGGAAGATTGGTTACATTCTGACGTGAGAGGATGAGGGCAGTGGGACTGTCGGTGTTCTCCATAGCCATCTTCCATGCCTCTGTCGTTTCATTTACGTCAGCGGGACGCATTACCAACATAGAGTTCTTGCCATGATGGTTCTTGAGTTTTTCCATGAGACGTATCTGTGCCTCCTGCTCTACGGGTTCGTGAGTAGGACCATCCTCGCCTACGCGGAATGCGTCGTGAGACCAGATGAATTTGACGGGGAGCTCCATGAGGGCTGCCATACGTATTGCGGGCTTCATGTAGTCGCTGAACACGAAGAATGTGCCGCAAGCTGCGAGTACACCGCCGTGAAGTGTCATACCGATGCAGAGACAAGCCATTGTGAGCTCAGATACACCGGCATGGAGGAATGCACCACTGAAGTCGCCGGGAGTTATGGCATGTGTCTTCTTGAGGAATCCGTCGGTCTTGTCACTGTTGCAGAGGTCGGCAGATGAACAGATCATGTTCTCGTATTTCTCGGCAAGGATACTGAGGATTGTTGCCGATGCGTTGCGGGTAGGAGAGTCTGCCTTCTGCTCTATTGAATCCCAATCTATTTCGGGCTTTTTGCCGGCGAACCACTCAGCCTCTTTTATCGCGAGGTCGGGGTTCTGTGCTGCCCACATAGCTTTTTTCTGTTTACGCTCAGCTACAATGCCCTTAAGTTCCTGAAGGCGTGCATCATACATTGCCTTTACTTCGGGGAAGTACTGGAAGGGGTTCTCTACATCGCCGCCGAGGTTTTTGATGGTGTTGATGTAGGCATCGCCACCGAGAGGTGCACCGTGTGTGGCGCAGTCGAATTCGTAGCTGCTGCCATCGGCACGGCGTGCTCCCTTACCCATTACAGTGTTACCGATGATGAGGGTGGGGCGCTTGCTCTCTGCCTTTGCTTCTGTGAGTGCTGCGCGTATTGCGTCGCTGTCGTTGCCGTCGATTGTAATTACTTTCCAACCCCATGCCTCATACTTCATAGCTGTGTTTTCAGCCATTACCATGTCGCAGGGTGTTGAGAGCTGTATCTGGTTGGCATCATAGAACATGATAAGGTTGTCGAGACCGAGGAAACCTGCCATGCGGCCTGCACCCTGTGAAATCTCCTCCTCTACGCCTCCGTCCGAGATGAAGGCATAGATGGTCTGATTCATTGTCTCTTCGCCCAAACGTGCTTTGAGGAATTTAGCTGCAATCGCCGCTCCCACTGCATATACATGACCTTGTCCGAGAGGACCGGATGTGTTCTCGATACCATGCTTAAGGTCTACTTCGGGGTGTCCGGGTGTGCAGCTGCCCCACTGACGGAACTGTTTTAGTTCGTCGAGTGTATATTTGTCGCAGAGCGAAAGTACCGAGTAGAGCATGGGTGACATATGACCGGGGTCGAGGAAGAAACGGTCTCTCTCTTCCCATGTGGGGTTTTCGGGGTCGAATACCATAAACTCGGAATATAGTACGTTGATGAAGTCTGCACCTCCCATAGCACCGCCGGGGTGTCCCGATTTTGCTTTTTCTACCATGGCTGCCGTCAATATTCTTATGTTGTCGGCTGCTTTGTTCATCAGTTCTTTGCTGTTCATGTCTTTACAATTATATATATTGTATGTTTCTTTTATATAAATACTCTCGTATAAATACAACGGTCTTTGTTGTTGTATTGTTCTGTTATTTCTCTACACCGAACTTGAAGATACAGTGGCTTGTGTATTTTTCACCGGGTTTGAGGATGGCTGAGGGCCACTCGGGCTTGTTGGGTGTGTCGGGGTATTTCTGTGTCTCGAGGCAGATGGCAGAACGCTGGGGATATGCAATCGCTTTCTTTCCTTTCACTGTGCCGTCGAGGAAGTTACCTGTGTATATCTGTATACCGGGTTCGTCTGTGTAAACCTCAAGTGTGATGCCTGTTTCGGGGCAAACAACCTTTGCTGCAACCTTTGTGATGTCGCCTGCTGTGTTGAGAACCCAGTTGTGGTCGTAACCGTTGCCGTTCTTCAGCTGTACAAAGTCGTAGTTGTTGATCTCTTTGCCGATAGCCTTTGCTGCGCGGAAGTCCATGGGTGTATTCTCTACGGGGAGAATCTCGCCTGTTGTCATGAATGTGCTGTCAACGGGAGTGTAGTTGTCGGCATTGATTGTGAGCAGACAGTCTGTGATGGGCTTTGAAGCATCGCCTGTGAGGTTGAAGTATGAGTGGTTGGTCATGTTGATGACTGTTGTCTTGTCTGTTGTTGCTTCGTAGGCAATGTCTATTGCGTTGTCGTCTGTGAGTGTATATGTAACTTTAGCCACTACATTACCGGGGAAGTTTGCATCGCCGTCGGGTGAGTTGAGTACGAGTGTGAGTTTGTTGCCTGTTACCTGCTCAACATCGAACACCTTGTACTGCCATCCCTGGGGACCTCCGTGGAGACAGTGTCCGTAGTTGTTCTGGGGAAGCTGGTATTCTACACCTTCCACGGTAATTTTGCCCTGGTTGATGCGGTTGGCATAGCGACCGATGCAGGCACCAAAGTCTGATGATATGTTCTTGTAGTCATTTACATTGTCAAAGCCTAATACGATGTCTCTTTTCACACCATCCTTGCCGGGAACCATGATAGATGCAATACGTCCACCGAGGTTTGTGATACATACTTCCACACCGTTCTTGTTGGTGAGTGTGTAGAGGGCTGTCTTCTTGCCGTCAAACTCCTGAACGAACTTTTCGGGATTGAGACCTGATTCTGTCAGTGTGCAATTCTGCTGTTTTTCGCCACCGCATGAGCAGAGTGTCAATGCGACGAGAGCAATGCCAAAAAGGCTTCTTGTGAACTTTTTCATTATGTGATGAGTTTAGTTTATAATTTCTCTTTTCGTAATTTTTTGTAAAATTACTACAAATTGTCCGATTGAGGATAATTTTTCCCTAAAAACATTCTGATTTTTTTTATTTTCTGCCCGAAGCATACTTTA
>JAZNKR010000085.1:0-14724 GCA_045578665.1 Bacteroidaceae bacterium
AGTTTACTTCAATATTTTTCACAGCGAGTGCAGTATATCTTCGCTATGGATAGCAAAGATACCAACAAAAACGCTTATCAGAGCAAATATATTATAAAATTTAACATATTATCGGCTGTATACTTTTTCTGCAATTGTTACATTTGCAAATAATATTATCCAAAACACCACAATATTATGTTTAAAATCAAAGAAGTCAGCACCGGGTATTTCCTGAGGATAATACTGATACTCATCTTTACCGGCATTTCGTATTATATATTGAAAAGTCTGAGCGGAGTACTTTTGCCATTCTTGGTAGCATGGTTGTTATCCTATCTGCTCTACCCTATTGTTACGTTTGTACAATACCGCCTCAAATTCAAGTACAGGATAGTGTCGATTATCACAGTACTGTTGTCATTGACAGCCGTAGTAACAGGTTTCGCAATGCTGGCACTGCCATCTCTCACTAATGAAATAATACAGTTCAAGGACGTAGCGATAGGATTCATCAACAATCAGATAAACGTTCCATCCATCCCCGATTTCCTAAACAACCTCATACGCGACTATGCAGAGAAGAACGACATTGCAAATATACTGCAAAGCTTCGGTGTGCAGGACATCTTCAAATCCTTTGTCCAAAAGACATGGTTCCTGGCTATCGGCACCATAAATGTCGTCATGCAGATTTTTGCATCGTGTATCACCATCATGTACCTCTTCTTCATCCTTCTCGACTACGAAAGGCTTTCCGAAGAGTGGCAGACACTGATTCCCACAAAATGGCGTAAGGGAGCAAACACCCTTATGAGCGATCTGACAGAGGGCATGAACCAGTATTTTCGCGGACAGGCACTCATAGCCTTTCTTGTAGGTGTGATGCTTTCCATCGGTTTTTGCATTATAGACTTCCCCATGGCAATTGCATTCGGAATCTTCATTGGCGTACTCAATCTTGTCCCGTACCTTCAGTTAATATCGCTCGTGCCGATGGTATTGCTGGCACTGATCGGAGCTGCCAACAACGGCGAGAACTTCTGGGTGATAATGCTGTCGGCATTGGCAGTGGTACTGATAGTACAAGCCATACAGGATTTTATTCTCGTACCCCACATCATGGGCAAAAGAATGAATCTTCACCCAGCCGTCATTCTTCTATCGCTTGCCATTTGGGGCAAACTGTTAGGAATTGTCGGCATGATAATGGCACTTCCCCTCACAACCCTCATACTCGGATATATCAAACGTGCCCATCAAGAGGAAACAGAAGAAAATCGGCATAATGAATAACTGAAATAAAAGAATAATCAAAAATATTGAAAATTTATCTTCAAAAAGTTTGCCGGTTCAAAAATTATGCATACCTTTGCACTCGCTAAACGGCACTAAGGTCGATTCGCTAGCTCAGCAGGTAGAGCACATCCCTTTTAAGGATGGGGTCCTGGGTTCGAGCCCCAGGCGAATCACTGAAACAAGGGACTCGAATGAGTCCCTTGTTTTTTTATATATTCCGATGAAGTAATCCGGCAGCATCCACAACCATCAATTGTGCACAAAGCGCCACGAAAATGCAAAATTTATAATACAGTAGACAAAATTTAACTCCAAATATACCACAAAAAGGGATAAAAAGACATTTACACGAACAAGAAAACCGCATACATTTGCAATGGAAAACAACAAACGGATGTAGATGAAAATAGTTATACACAAAAAACACGAACCCATTGCAGACGAAATAAAGAAAATCCCCGAACACAACTACGAAAGCATACACACATTCCGCAACAGACGCAACACCGTGGAACTTGTGAATATTAAAGGCAGCACTTTTGTGGTAAAAAAATATAGAGTGCCCAACTTTGCCAACCGCATCATATACACATTCTTCAGAAAGAGCAAAGCGCAAAGGGCATACGAATATGCGCTGAGGATACTCCGTTGTGGCATAAGCACTCCCTTCCCCGTCGCATACATAGAGACCGGAAGAGGCGGTCTGTTCCACACCGGATACTTCGTTTCGGAATACATGGACCACCCTACCCTCAACAGATGGAAAGTAGAAGAGCACAGCAAGGAAGAAAAAGAAAGACTGACAGAAGATTTTATAAGCTTCACCATCGGGCTCCACGAAAGAGAGATACTCCCGCTCGACTACAACCCCGGGAACATATTCTACTACAAGAACGACGAAAGCGGACACTACAAATTTGCTCTCACCGACATAAACAGAGTAAAATTCGGTAAGCTGTCGCGTTACAAAGACACCATGCATTCGTTCGAGCAGCTTGGATTGTCGGCATACGATCTCTACAACATCTTAGTGGAGTATTGCCATCGACGCAATCTCGACATCGAAGCATCACTATTCGTCGTGCTCTACTACCGCATAAAGAAGAGGATAAAGAAACTGATAAAGTGCAAAGCAGCTACAGTGGTGTAGAGAATCCGATGCATGGAGGATGAACAATCCGCACCAACGTAAAGAACAAGTTAAACAGCAAACATTATATTGCAAAATGCGGGGAACAACACACAAAAGAGATTTTAAAGCCTTTTATTGCTCCCCCAACCAACATTTTAAACAATCTCTAACATCAGCTATTTCCACTTGTCATATATTTGTTGTATCTTCGCAGTGATAAAGCACAAAACCGAAGTATAACAAAAAAAGCAGAAATATGAAAAAGCTCATTCCCATCCTTCTCCTGCTACTCACCACGACAGCAGCATCGGCACAACTGTTCAAAGGCAAGAACAAAGAGGCAAACAAAGTAGAATACAGCATAGGCAAAGTGCCCGTAGTCAACGGAAAGGTTGTATTCGAAGAGAAGATACAGGCAAAAGGAAGCGCAGCAGAGATACTTGCCAAAGCACAACAGTGGATAAACAAGCGCTTCTCCGACACAGAAATCATCAAATTCAAGCATTACGACCAGGAGACACCCGGCACACTGACCGTGAAGAGCGAAGAGTACATCACTTTCAGCAAGAAACTGCTTGAACTCGACCGCACACGCATCACCTATTTCCTCGACATCACAGCAAAGGACAACAGTTGCACAATGAAAATGTACCGCATTGCATATTGGTACGACGAGGAGAATAACGGTGGCCGCCACTTCACAGCCGAAGAGTACATCACCGACGACGAAGCCTTCAACAAGAAAAAGAGCAAGATGCTGAAGATTCCCGGAAAATTCAGAATGAGAACCATCGACCTGAAGAACAAACTCAAGAGCGAGCTCGAACAAGCAATAAACTAACCTGCCGTGAACACAATATACAAGATAAGGAACATACTCAACATACTGTTCATGGTAGGAGCAGTAGTGACCATACTGCTCTACATAACAGTCGACAGCCGCGAACCGTTCTTCTATGCCGGCCTGGTATCGCTGACCCTGAAAGTGGCAGAATACATTCTGCGCTTCATCATCTGATACATCACCGATGAAAAAGATACTGACATACATAATAACACTGCTCATACTTCCCACCCAACTTTGGGCGCAAGGAATAAACGACAACATAGAGAGAGGCATGAACGAAACAGGCTTCGGTGGCGGAGCTGTATACAGTCCCTTCAGGAAGAACCAGCGCGACAGCACCAAGACCGAGCTCAACGTACCCCAGGAGATACACCAATGGCACATAGACGAACTGTTGGGAGAGGTTATCCCCGTGGGAGCCGACACCCTGCAGCACCTCTACCAGAATTGGCACAACACCGACGGCATGAACGGAGAATACAACTACCTCGGCAACATGGGTTCGCCACGTCTGTCGAGAATATTCTTCCACCGCAAGGCATTGCCCGAGTTCAACTTCCTTAAACCCTACGACTACTTCGTCACCCCGGTAGACAAGTTCTACTTCACCGACACAAAATCGCCATACACCAACCTCAGCTACAACGAATCGGGCGACAAGATAACCGGCGACGACCGATTCAGGGCCTACTTCGCCACCAATGCCGGCAAGAAGTTCGGAGCAGGTTTCCTCTTCGACTACCTCTACGGACGCGGCAGGTATGACAGCCAATCGACAGCTTATACAAGATTCGGGCTCTACACATACTACAGAAGCAACAGATACTCGCTCTACATGCTCGCCACCCGCGACCACATAAAACTTGCCGAGAACGGCGGAATCACCGACGACGAATACATCACCAACCCCGAAAAGACCGATGCCGGCAACAAGAACTTCGGCACGGACGACATACCCGTACACTTCGGCAAGACATGGAACCGCAACGAAGCGTACTCACTCTTCCTCACCCACAACTTCAGCCTCGGCACCACACGCGAAGTTCAGGCAGAAGCGGCAGATTCTACAGCTACAGCAGAAGCTGCCACCGACACGCTCAAAACAGCTGCCACGGAGGAAGAGGAGGCAACATTCAAGTTTGTCCCCATAGCCCGCTTCAGCCACACCTTCAAGCTCGACCAGGACACAAGAAGCTATTTCTGTTACCAACAACCAAAGAACTTCTACGCCGACACATATCTGCCATACGATTCGATAGACAAGACCAAGAATCTGAACATAAAGAACACTCTCGGCATATCACTGCTCGAAGGCTTCAACAAATGGGCAGTTGCAGGTCTCACAGCATACGCCACCTACGACTTCAACCGCTACACCCTGCCCGACACCCTGCCCGGCAGCCCATTGGAGAGACGTTCCAAGACTAACGAATATACACTGAGCATAGGCGGAATACTGCAACGCAACAAAGGCAAACACCTCAACTACAAACTGCGCGGTGAGACAGCAATCGCCGGAGAAGACTTAGGAGCGTTCCTCCTCGAGGCAGATGCAAGGCTCGACATCAATCTGCTGAAAGAGAGTGTCTATCTTAATGCCAAAGCATTCATCAAGAACAGCAACCCGTCGTTCTATTTCAGACACTACCACTCTGAGCACTTCTGGTGGGACAAAGATCTGGACAAGGAGTTCCGCACACGCATAGAAGCCTCTGCGGGCATAGAACGCCTGCGCACAAAGCTGACAGCAGGAATAGAGACCATAAAGGACTATACATACCTTGCAAACAGATCCATCCCAAATGCAGCAGGAGACGGCTTCCTCAACAGAATAGCCGTAGCACAGGAGAGCAGCAACATACAGGTAATATCTGCCACACTCAACCAGGACTTCAAACTGGGCATACTGCACCTCGACACCGAGCTTACCTATCAGAACAGCAGCAACAAGGCAGTGCTACCTTTGCCGGCATTCAACGCATACGCCAATCTCTACATAAAGTTCAAGATTGCCAAAGTGCTCAACACAGAGCTTGGTGCCGATGTACGCTACTTCAGTTCGTACTACGCTCCCGACTACTCGCCCGCCCTCGGACAGTTCTACCAGCAGAACCAGTCGGACAAGGTAGAGATAGGTAACTACCCCATAGCAAACATCTATGCCAACTTCCTGCTGAAGCAGACACGCTTCTATGTGATGTATCACCACATAAACGAAGGAACCGGCAACATGAGATACTTCCTCGCGCCTCACTACCCCATAAGCCCCAAGGCATTGTGGTTCGGACTCTCGTGGAACTTTTATAACTAAAGCGATATGAACAAGATAATAAAATGGGGGTTCATCGGTTGCGGCGAAGCGACCGAAAAGAAGAGCGGACCTGCATTCAACTGTGTGAAAGAATCTACCGTGGTGGCTGTGATGGGTCGCGACAAAGAGAAGACCAAAGCCTATGCCAAACGCAACCGCATATCAAAGTGGTACACAGATGCCCAGGAACTGATTGACGACCCCGAGGTGAATGCCGTCTACATAGCCACCCCGCCATCGTCGCATGCCACATACGCCATCATGTCTATGAAGGCAGGCAAACCGGTATATGTGGAAAAACCCCTCGCAGCCAACTACGAAGACTGCACCCGCATAAACCGCATATCGCAGGAGACAGGCGTACCCTGCTTCGTGGCATACTACCGTCGCTATCTCCCCTACTTCAACAAAGTGCGCGAACTGTTGCCACGCATAGGCAAGATACTAAACGTGCAGATACGATTCGCTGTTCCACCGCGCGACCTCGACTTCAACCGCAGCAACCTGCCCTGGCGAGTAATCCCCGACATTGCCGGAGGCGGATACTTTTACGACCTTGCTCCCCACCAGCTCGACCTGCTACAGGAGATGTTCGGCTGCATACTCTTTGCCGAAGGTTACTCCACCAACCGAGGCGGTCTCTACAAGGCAGAAGACACTGTGAGTGCCTGCTTCAAGTTCGAGACAGGCATACCGGGCTCCGGCTCATGGTGCTTCGTTGCCCACGAATCGGCACGCGAAGACCACATAGAAATCTTCGGCAGCCAGGGTAGCATAAAATTCTCGGTATTCACATTCGAGCCAATAAAGCTCTACAGCAGCGATGGCTACGAAGAGATTCAGGTGCCCAACCCACTTTATGTGCAACTACCCCTTATAAAGAACATCGTGGAACACCTGCAACAAAGAGGTGTATGCACCTGCGACAGCATAAGCGCAACCCCCACAAACTGGGTAATGGACAAAATTTTAGGAAAAATCATATAACCGTAGAAAACATTTTGCAATAAAACAACGTACTGTATATAGATGGGATACAGCGCAAGCATAATATTGCACACAATTGCCAAGAACTGGAAAAGGATACCGGCAGCAATGATAGTCATACTACTGTCGGCAACCGAACTATTGTCGCAAAACCTCATCCCCATAGATTCCATGGGGATACTCAAATACCCCGGATACATCATAGAGTACACCCACAAGGGTATAAGATATACGAACGATGCCATCGACAAGCACCTCGACAGCAAAGACTCGCGCTACATCACCCCCAACCAGTTCAAATGGACCTTCATGGCGCAATACAGCAACTGCTACGAGTATTACAGATTCTCGGGAAAGGAGACTCCGCAAAGCATCAGTCTTTCGCCCGACACGCGCAACAAACTCGGTCTCTATGTAGGATGGAAGTGGATATTCCTCGGATGGTCGTTCGACCTCGACAGGCAGAACACCAAAAACGACTGGAACCTCAGTTTCTACACCTCAAAGGTGGGAGTGGACGTGTTTCACCGGAAGACGGGCGACAATTTCAGAATACGCAAACTGTCGGGATTCAAGAACCCTGTAAGCGGTGCAGAGATAGTACCGCACGGTCAGCATTTCGACGGCGTATCAGTGGAACAGAGCGGAATAAACCTCTACTACATATTCAACAACAAACACTTCTCCTACCCTGCCGCATACAGCCAGAGCACCAACCAGCGCATCAGTTGCGGGTCGTTCCTGCTCGGGTTCAGCTATTCGCGCCAATCGTTCCACCTCGACGCTTCACGGTTCGACAGCAACATAAAGGCAGCAATGCACCCATCAATGAATTTCAACCGCATAAAATATCACGACTACAGCATAAGCGCAGGATATTCATACAATTGGGTGTTTGCAAAGAACTGCCTTGCCAACATTTCCCTGACTCCGGCGATAGGCTATAAGCGTTCGAGAATAAACACGGACGAGGACCGCTCGATATTCAAGAACATAAATGCCGACCTCATATCACGCGCGGCCATTGTCTACAACAACAGCCGCTTTTTCGTAGGAGCATCTCTGGTGTCCCACACATACACCTATCACAGAAGCACAATCTCCATTGTCAACGGATTTGGAGTGGTGAATGTGTATACGGGTGTCAACCTTTTCCGCAAATGACATAAAGAGATTAGCAAAAATCTAAAAGCTAATCTCTTTATAAACATACTTAAAACACTGTCCCTCTATTGAAGAGGGACAAGAACTTTTTTCTTGAAAAAAGGTTCGGAGGGAGTTCTAAAATCTATCGTAGAGCAAAAAACATGCGTTTACCGAAGAGTTGTATTTGAAAATTCTCCTTGCATATACTTTAAACGGGTCAGGAGCAATGCTTCCGACCCGTTTAAAGTTTTTCAACTATCCTTTTATTTCTGTAATATACTCAGCATCTCCTGAGCCAGACGCTTTCTGTCGTAAGCTTCGGCAAGTTTGCGACCGCCCTCGCGGCAAGCATTGTAGACCTCTTCCGACGAAAAGAGTTTTTCGAGCTTTTCGAGAAATTCTTCTCTGTTTTCGGGCTCGTAGTAGAGACCGGCACCGAAAGATTCAACCATTTCGCGTGCCTCGCCATCTACACCCAAAAGGATAGGGATGCGCATAGAGGCTGTCTCGAATATTTTTGACGGAATGACAGTGGTGAACAGAGGAGTCTTGCGGAGGTTTATCAATGCCGCATCCTGCAATGCCACATATTTCACAACCTCTGACTTTGGAACAGCATCTACAAGAATCACATTCTTCAGATTCTCTTCCTCTATCTTTGCCTTTATATTTTCTCTTTCGGCACCGTCGCCTAAAATCATCAACACATAATTGTCCAATCCCTTTACACAATCGATGAGGAAATCTATCTTGTGCGACATTCCCAGCGTACCAACGTATCCCAATATGCGTTTGCCCTCCAACTTATACTTCAGGAGCAAATCCTTGGGTTTCTCCTGCGGACGGAACAACTCGGTGTTTGCACCATTCTTTACCACAAAAATCTTTTCGGCAGGGATACCCTTCTTTACGATTTCGCGTTTGAAAGATTCTGTTACAACAACTATCTTATCAGCCGAACGATAGCACCACATTTCCTCTTTTGAGAAATATCTCAGCACAAAACTCTCTTTCATTGCACCGACAGCCTTGATGGAATCTGGCCACAGGTCGCGCACCTCCATTATCCATGGTTTGCGTTTGAAAAGATGCAATGTACGTCCCGACAACGCGGTAAAGAACTGGGGAGAGGTTGCAATGATGATATCACAC
The DNA here is from genome assembly GCA_045578665.1 of Bacteroidaceae bacterium. Taxonomy (GTDB): domain Bacteria; phylum Bacteroidota; class Bacteroidia; order Bacteroidales; family Bacteroidaceae; genus HGM04593. The sequence goes on from JAZNKR010000085.1 coordinate 8,854, forward strand.
TTTTGAAACAGTCCTGCAAAGAAAGAGGTTACGGAGAAACTCACATAGTCAGCGATTCGTTTGATAAACCCCTTATTTGCAGCCATATAGCTCCATACACGGATAACCTTTATGCCGTCCATCTGCTCCACTTTGTACAAAGAGTTCTTATATCCCGGATATACTATACCGGTAGGATAATTGGGGAAGCAGGTTATTACCGTAACATCATGCCCCGACTTTACCCACTCCTTGCAATGCTCCAATGTACGCGTAGCAGGTGCATTCACCTCGGGCGGGAAATTATCAGTTAAAAATAGTATTTTCATTGCAACTTTTCAAAAACATTCTACTACTGCTACTGTTGCACTATTTAGGAGCAGTTTATTCAAATAACGTAAATTTTCAAAAATTATTGCAAAGATAGTCCAATTCAATAGTAAATAAAAAAAATCTACTTGTTTTTTCCTGCACAGAAACCTCTGCATAGAATAATTGTTGCATAAATTCGGGAAAATAGTTATTTTCGCAATAGAAACCAAGAAAAAAAGGACAATGCCATCTGACCCTATCACCTTCGGGGAAATAATCAGCAGCCTCTATTGGATATACATGATAGCGGCAGTCATCACTTCGTTCAACGTAGTGCTGAATAACCGTATACCCATCAAGACAATTACATGGGTAATGGTGATACTTGCATTTCCGTTCATAGGCATAATGATATACCTGATGTTCGGCAGGGACAACCGGCGTCGGCAGCTCATAAGCCGGCGCTTCCTCACACAGATTCAGAAGAAAAGCCTTCTGATGTACTCGCATTCCGGAGAGAACCTGAAAATACCTGCGCAATATTCGCGTCTGATACAGTTCTTCGAGAACATCGCCGATGCCTACCCCACAGAGAAGAGCGACATTGAGATAATATCCGACGGCAAAGAATTCTTCGATCGCCTCGTCTATGAAATAGGAGAGGCAAAGGACCATATACACATACAGTTCTACATATTCCGCGACGACGAGATAGGGCACAGAGTGCGCGAAGCACTCATGGCAAAAGCCGCTGAAGGCGTGGAGGTGCGTCTGATTTACGACGATGTTGGCTGCTGGAACACAAAAGATGAGTTTTTCGAAGAGATGCGCTGCGCGGGAATGTACGTAAAGGCGTTCATGAAGATACGCTCACCCTTTTCGCCGGGCAGAGTCAACTACCGCAACCACCGCAAACTTGTGATCATCGACGGCAAAAAAGCCTTCATCGGTGGCATGAACGTGGCAGACCGATACATCGACGGCGGCAAATGGGAGTCGTGGCGCGACATTATGCTGTTTGCGCGTGGCGAGGCTGTCTACGGTATGCAGACCTCATTCCTCGTCGACTGGTACTTTGTGGACCGCTCACTAATAAGCGGGTCGCGATACTACCCTCCCGCAGAGACAGGCGACAGGATACTCACACAGACCGTTTCATCTAACCCCATAGGCAGATGGCGAGAAATGTTGCAGGGAATGGCATACGCAATCTCGTGCTGCCGCGACTACCTCTACATACAGACCCCCTACTTCATGCCGAGCGACTATGTGCTCACCGCCATACTCAACCTCGCACTTGCCGGAGCCGACGTAAGAATAATGGTACCCGAGGAGAGCGACAACATGATTACCCAGCTTGCCTCGCGCTCGTACCTTGCCGATGTGATGTCGGCGGGAGTAAAAGTATATCTCTACCGCAAAGGGTTCCTCCACTCCAAAATGCTTGTCAGCGACGATGCGCTATGCTCCATCGGTTCGGCAAATATCGACTTCAGGAGTTTCGAGTGCAATTTCGAGATAAACACTTTTGTCTACGACAATGACATTGCCCGCCGACTGAAGACTATATTCATGAACGACCTACGCGACTGCCGTCAGTTGACATACAAAGAAATCAAAGAGCAACGAAGCCTTCCGCAACGGCTCAAGGAGTCGGTTGCAAGGCTCTTCTCACCCATTTTATAGGACAGCGACGACAATACGCACAAGCGTACCCTGCCCCAATTTTCGGATTTTCGCCCCTAAATTTCCTATTTTACCACTCCCAAGCCTATAGGACACATATATTTTGCAAAGAATTTCGGGCAAAATACTTTTGCCTGCAAATTCAAAAACACACAATATATGAAAGCACTGAAAATAGGCAACCTCACAGCTACGACACCCATTGTACAAGGAGGTATGGGAGTAGGAATATCACTATCTGGACTTGCGTCGGCAGTTGCCAACGAAGGGGGTATCGGAGTAATTTCGGCAGCAGGACTCGGAATATTATATAACGAATACTCGCACGATTACAGCGAAGCAGGCATCTGGGGGATGCGCCGGGAGATACGCAAGGCACGCGAAGCCTCGAAAGGTATCATCGGAGTAAACATAATGGTAGCACTCACACACTTCCCCGAACTTGTAAGAACAGCCATCGAAGAGAAGGCTGACATTATTTTTGCAGGCGCAGGCTTGCCGTTGAATCTACCCTCGTATCTCACTGAGGGAGCCACAACAAAACTGGCACCGATAGTCTCATCGGCGCGTGCCGCGAAACTCATCTGCACAAAATGGTATTCGGAATACAGATATATACCCGATGCCATAGTAGTTGAAGGTCCCAAAGCGGGCGGACACTTGGGATTCAAGCGCGAACAGGTGGAGGACGAAAACTTCTCACTCGAAGCTATTCTGCCTCAGGTGGTGGCAGAGGTAAAGAGGTTTGACCAAGAACACAACTGCACCATCCCTATAATTGCTGGCGGAGGTGTATACAGCGGTGAAGAGATATACAGGATTCTGTCGTTGGGAGCAGATGCCGTGCAGATGGGAACACGATTCGTCACCACTGAAGAGTGCGACGCATCGGAGACATTCAAACAGATATATATAGACTCAAGTAAAGAAGACGTACGCATCATACAGAGCCCCGTGGGACTGCCCGGACGCGCCATTGGCAACGGCTTCCTCGACAAAGTGGCTGATGGTCTTTGCCGTCCGAAGAAATGCGCATTCAACTGTCTAAAAACCTGCGATTTCGAGAAGACACCCTACTGCATCATGCTCGCCCTATACAATGCCTACAAAGGGCACATGGAGCACGGATATGCCTTCAGTGGAGCAAATGCGTGGAAATGCGACAAGATAGTCTCTGTCAAGGAGCTTATGGAGTCGCTCAGAAAAGAGTATAGGGAGTTTGCAGAGAAAGCCATCAATCAATAGAGCGATTGGTTTATTACAAAAAATATACAAAAAAAATATTGGAGTGTAACATCTTGTTGAAAATAGTTTATATCTTTGCAGTATACCGCAAAGATAAACTGTTTGAAAAAGCGAGAACATATACACCCATCAGAATATGAGCAACACTTTTTATAGGACAAAAATGGAGGTTATGACTATATCTATCCTCTACTTCGTAGCAGTGGCCATATATTTTCTGCCGTTGGCATTGCCATACAAGCTCGCACTGCCAGTAGCACTGCTGTTTCTTGCCTCGTTCAAGCTGTTGCCATGGCAAATGTCTTTTGCCATGTTCTTCTCCTGCGCAGGAGACTACATGGGAGCCATCGGTAATTTTATGGGACAGATGGGAGCCTTCGCACTCGCCCATGTATTTCTCATACTCTACTTCCTGTCGCGCTACAGATTAGGTGTGGAACGACGCAAATATGGCAGATATTCACTGAGATACAAGATAGCCGCAACAATTATAGTGTTGCCGCTAATAACATTCGCTCTGTTGAAGATATTCCCGCGTGTCCCCGATGGCATAATGAGCTATGGAGTGCTCATATATTCTCTTCTCATATCGTTCATGCTGTGGTGCGCACTGCAACAGCGAAGCGCACTCTTTGCCCTGGGTGGAGCACTTTTCCTCGCCTCGGACATGATACTCGCATGGAACAAGTTCGTAGAACACATCCCCGGTGCAACCTATTATATACTTGTACCATACTTCCTTTCGCAATGGTTGCTGTTCATACGCTCCACAAAATGGTGGGGACGACTCATGGAAAAAGAATAGAAACATATATATTTACATTCAAATGAAAAACATTATTCTGACAATCGCGGCACTGCTCGCTATTGTATCGTGCACACAGGCACCCGACAAAATCACTGAGCTCAACGAAAGAGCAAAGAAAGAGTACAATATCCCCATCCGTCCGGGATACGAAGGCAGGAATCCCTATTGGAACAAATTCTCCAACAAATTCATGTATGCCCCCGCGTTCGATTTCAAGGAGGTTGAGGGTGCAGTACAGTACAAGTACACCATAGCACAGAACGTCAAAGAGAATGCCAAGACATGGACGTTCACCGAAAAGAGCCCCAATCTGTCGCTCGCACCCGTATGGGAGCAGATTGAAGTGGGCAATGTGATACTGACCATCGAAGCACTCGACAAGGAGGGCAAGAGCATAGCCACCGTGGGCGAACGCAAATTCTACCGCGACAGCCCCTTCACCGGTCCCTACCACGACGCTGTACGCGGATACAAGGAATCGGCACTGCTGGCACTGCTCTACATACACAACATGCCGGCCATACAGAACTGGAAGAACGGTCCCACCCCCGACATGAGCTATGAGCTCAACACATATCCCTGCAAAATCATCGGTGCCACAATCAGTGTCGAGGTTCTTCTCTCGCGTCTCTGCCCCGATCTCAAGGAAGACGCATTGAAGATTGCCGAGAACGCAGCACAGTTCCTCATCAACGAGAGCCGTCCCGAGGGTGACCCACTCGCATTCTTCCCGCCTACCTACTATGGCGACTATGTAACATCCGGAGCTAAGCGCAACAAGGGAAAGACAATGGCAATGGAGGCACTCACCGCAGCAAACGCCTTCCTCGACCTTTACGACGCTACCGGCAAGCAGGAATACTTTGACCGCGCAATGAACATCACAGAGACCTACTCAAAGATACAGGCAGAGGATGGTTCATTCCCCATAAAGATGGACTTTGCCACAGGTGAACCTGTAAACGAAGTACGCGCCCTGCTCCACCCCATGCTCGAATATCTGCAGCGTCTGCAACAGCAGTATGGCGTAAAGAAATACGACAAGATGTTCGCCCTTTCCGAGAAATGGATGCAGGAGGGCGCACTGAAATCGTTCGACATGACCGGACAGTTCGAGGACGGTACAGTGCTCGGTCTGCAACCATACGAAAACCTCACCAACTGCACGGCCGCTCCCTACGCGTCGTATCTTTTGGGCAAGGAAAACACCACAGAGAGTGAACTGCAGGATGCAATAGACCTTGTACGCTTCTGCGAAGACCAATTCGTATTCTGGGACACTCCCGTAAAAAGATACGGCATCATCAAGGTCAACCACACCCCCTGCGTAACCGAGCAATACAAATACATGGTACCCATCGACCACAGTGCCTGCAACGTAGCCAACGCATGGCTCAGCCTCTACGAAGAGACAGGCGACGAGCTTGCATTCACCAAAGCCAAGGCCCTCATCGACATGATAACCATTATGCAGAATCCCAATACCGGCAAAATCGCAACATTCTGGCGCAACTTCCTCGTCGGCACAGACTGGATAAACTGCACACTGCTCTCTGTACAGACACTCATCAGAATGGACGAGCTTGTCAATAAAGAGAAATAGAATTTACAGAATCCAATACACCAAATCCCAAAGGATTTGAAATTAGTTTAACAGCCTGCGCCGAAAGTTGACTTTCGGCGCAGGCTGTTAAGAAAATATTACTGTCCGGTAAACATGTTTAAGCCCTTAAGGTTCTATTCTTTAAGTTGCTACAAGCCCCATTGCTTCATTGAGAGGTTCATTGCTTCATTGATGCGCATTAAGCTTTTAGGCAGACTGCGCCAATGACTTTTGGAAA
>JAZNKR010000086.1:0-17144 GCA_045578665.1 Bacteroidaceae bacterium
CTGTTTATCTTTATCTACATTTTCGTCAGTCGTTCATTTCCGTTGCCGTCTGCATTTCTGAGTACAGACATTGAAAGGGGAAAGGTTTTCGGGCTGAATACTCTCCGTAGGAGGAAGATTCAGTCCGAAACGGCTTGCCGCCCGACCTTTCAACTTTCAAGGGCTGATGTACTACCTTCGCAGACGAGCAAAGGAGATGGGCGAATGACGGAATCGGGAAACTCATAATATCGCAGATTGATGATAGACCAATTTCAAATATTACCCTGCAATAATGAAAATGTACCGCCTTTTTGCTCGTTCATAAAAAAGTTGTACCTTTGTGTATCAGGAGTTATGTCATTGGTGCAAAACAATAAAGAACTCTGAAACAGGAACGGTTGCAGTGTGTGTATACTTTGAATGTGTGCTTACCGGTTTACAGATTTTTCCAACCTGCTTATCCTAGATAAGCAAGGGTACTTCGGAATGAAATTTTGAAATATAATAAATCAGAATTCAATAGAAGTAAAACGGGGATTTGTGGATTTATAATTTATAAACTTATGGCTATTACACGTGAACAACGCTTAGAAATATATAAATCAATTAATGCGTTAGGTAGTATCTGGGGACAATCTGGAATGATTAGCAAGGTGCAATTTCTGAATAGAATCTGGGAATTGCGACTAATGTCATCTTCTGATCCTCGATTCAAGACTGCAGCAGAAGATGCAAAAAAACATCTTATAGATAATGATGATTGGGATGACGATTATGTATTTCTTGACCGATTCAAACTACTTGATTGTAGTGAAGAAGAATTTCTCAAATTTATTAATGTTGTCATCAGTCCAGAAGTAAGAGTTGATGAGAATGAAATAGAAAAATACATCTCTGTCATAGAATCTTTATTACCAAAAGAATATGAGATAATTGAAACGAGAGACAAAAATGGGAAATTATCTCATTCCGTCCTAATGACAAAAAAATATAATGGTGAAAAAGAACAATATCCAATCGGAGTGAATCCAAATGATATACAATTTTTTACAAACATAGTACCCACAAAATATCCAGCTTTTCAAATTAGAACTAATAATTGGGATGATTTCGGGTATAAAACGAGTTCAGAATTATATTATTGGGATGAAAACGCCCAATATGAGTTTATTGGTAGACTAAAAATTCTCAATTCAGAAGAAGAGAATACAAGTAAGATACTGCCCCAATCGTTCATGTCATTAGGCGCAACTTTCTGCAGTTTAGGGCAAAGTGAACACTATTACATAAAACTAAGACAATTATTTCCTAATAGATATCAATCTGTATTGTACGCATTAAAAGATACTGCTTGGTTTTCTGAAATTCAGTATCGTTTTGAGAATCATCAAGGTTTTAAGAGATCTCTTTTAAGGGATGGAACTACAGATGCACTTTTATCAAGTGCTAGACGTAAGGTTGAGAGAGGAGAAGATGATTTATGGAATTTTATATTCAAAACCCAAGTTCCATATTCCGAACAACCAATTGATATTCAATTTGAATTTGGTGATCTTGAAGATGAAGACAATCCCTATCGTATAAAAGCCTTGATTGGAGCCAATGGATCGGGTAAGACTTCTATCATGAAGGCTCTTGTGAAAAGTCTTATTCGTAACGAAGGTAGTTTTGCCCCATCTCATCCTGTTTTTTCGAAAGTAATAGCTATCTCATTTAGCATTTTTGATACTTTTATATCCCTTAGAGGAAAGTCTGTTCTTACTTATACGTACTGTGGACTTCATGATAAAGAAAATACAGTCATGTCTGTAGAGGACCGCGAAGCTCGTTTAAGAGAATCATTGATTTGGATTAATGGTGGTGATGAAGGTAAAGTATTTGGCAATACACAACTAATCAAACGATTTTGCAATGGTCTTGAAGTTGTCTTTCCCAAAGATTGGGTTGATTCTGTTTGGACAGATGGCGGTTTAGTAATAAATACAATTTTAGAGAAATCTCGGACTATGAGTACTGGCGAAGCGATGATTCTTAATCTTGTTGCTTCTTTATACGCAAATATACGACAAAACTCTCTTATAGTATTTGATGAAATGGAAGTACACCTTCATCCAAAAGCGATTCGTCAAATGATGTCGCTTCTATTCAAAATTACCAAGGAGTTCAATTCTGCTTGTATATTAGCAACTCATTCTTCTATTGTAGTCCAAGAATTGTTAGCCGACAATGTAATAATTATTGATAAACTTCAGGATGGAACCCCAGAACTACGTATTCTAAATCATGAATCGTTAGCTGAAAATCTTTCTGTGATAAGCGATGAAATCTTTGGAGAGGCATCTATTTCTCCACATTATAAGACTTTTATCCGAGCAAAAGCTCAGAATTCAGAAACTTTAGAGGCATTACTTCAACAACTCTCTTCACGAAATCTACCGCCAAGTTTAGCTCTCTATATGCAGGCTCGTTACGAATTTGAAAATAAAAGAAACAATGATTAAGTATCCCTTATATCAATTCTCCATTAATGGTGAGACTCCATTTGATGTGTATAAAACTGCGGCACATGGAGATGCTATTCTTGATGCTATTGAAATACAGATGGAGAGTTGTTATAATGATTATGAAAATGCGGTCAATAGTGCTTCTGTTCACAATCTGAGCTCTCATGGTTTTGTCGACCCAGAAAAGGAACATTTAAAAAAACTATATAAAAGCGATTGTGATATAGCAAAAAAAATACGACTGCATCATAGCACATTTACAAGTACTACAAAAAGAGTTTATAACAACAAATGTCCTTATTGTACATTGTCTGAGCCTAATACAATAGAACATATTCTTCCAAAAGAAAAATATCCGGAATTTGCAGTTCATTTATATAATCTAATTCCATGTTGCTCTAAATGCAATGGACATAAGAGTGAAGCTGTTAGGGACCATTATAGGCTTCCCTATACAATAAACTTTTACTATCATGACCCAGAATATTGTCAATTTTTAGAGGCAAATTGTAGCATTGACCCCAATGGATATCCTTCGTTCAAATATAGACTTGCGTTTCCCAAAAACGCAGACCCGACATTAACGGCAATAGTAACCAATCATTTTAACAGACTACATTTGATTAAACGATATGATGAGGAAGTTATAAAAAATTATTCAGAAATTGAATTAACCATAAAAACTGTATGCAAAGGAAAATCTTTAAATGACGCATTACAATACCTCAAAGACTATCTATCTAATATAAATAATGATTATGGATTGAACCACCATTATGTAGCTATGCTAAGATGTATGATCGGTTCGCCAATATATCATGCCTATTTGCAATCAATCTTATAAAAACGTTAATGCTCTCCTCTTAAGAAAATTATTGTAGGCTTATTGTTATAAAAATAAGATTCTACCCGACATAGTTTGCCACCTAACCATCACTTTCACCAAAGTCTGTGCTTCCTTTGCAGACAAGCAACGGAAATGTGTGATTAGCAGAATTGGAAAACCTAAAATATCACGGATTGATGATAGACCAAATTCAAATAATCGCACCTATACAATGAAATCTTCACCACCTTTTTGCCTATTCATAAAAAAAGTTATACCTTTGTTGCAAAGAGTTATTACATTGGTGCAAAACAATAATGAGCTCTGAAATAGGAACGGTTGCCATCTCGTTACCCAATTTCCATGCAACCCGAATAACCGTTTAATCCTAAGATAATTGCAAATTCTGCGATTTTTTTATTAAAAAAACCATAATTAGGGGAAACTTTTACAGACATCCCAAAAATTGTGATTATTTTTGTAGGATGATAAGGAGTGTGAACTGCAAGGGGTACTGAGCAGTTCCGAACAGATATATATTTATTAAGATGAAAAAGTTTCCTTTACTATATTTGAGCATAGCGATTGTGTCGTTGTTCTTTGTGTCGTGCCTCGAATCTGATGATGATTTCGAAATTAAGCCCGAACCTTACGCAATGTTGCGTTCGCTCACCATTGCTGACATAAGCACCACCTTAAGCACAAAGACTGAGGATGGTCGCGACAGCACATTCATAAGAATCACTCCGGGAGTAATGTATCAGTTCAACATAGACCAGGAGAACAGATTGGTCTATAACACCGACTCGCTTCCAGTAGGAACAGACATCACACGTGTAGTAACAGATATAAAGTGCGACGGAATTGCATATATTTATGCCGATTCAATCGAGAATTTCCGTCTCTTCTCAAATTCCGATTCCATCGATTATACAAAGCCGGCACGGTTGTTGATAATAGCGACCGACAATTCATATATGCGTGAATATACAGTCAAACTGAATGTCCACACCGTCGACCCCGATAAACTTAATTGGGTGAAATCTTCCGCAGTTCCCGTAGAGGCAGCAACAGAAATGCGTCTTTTCGAGAAGGATGGTTCTCTCGCGCTCTTTTCGGTAGCTGAGAACGGTGCAGTCTCGTACAGTTCTGCGGCTCTCCCCGCGGTATCTGAGTGGACAACCATGCAGATAGACAATTTCCCCGCCGGTGCCAATATGAACTCTATGACTCTCTTTGGCGGAAACTATTACGTCGTTGCCGGAGGCAAATTATATGTCTCTGCCGACGCATCTTCGTGGACAGAGGTTGCCGCAGGCAACAATTTCGTTACTCTCTTCGCTGCATCGGACGAGGATAATGTAATGTGGGCTGCGGTGAACGATTCGTTGGCATATACGTCAGATGTCGCTTCGGGCTTCACTATGGTAGAGCCTTTGCCCTTGGGATTCCCTCTCTATGGGCTCTCCTCTTCGGTGAATGCCTTGCGTACAAATATGAAAATCAATCGCTACCTGCTTATAGGTCGCTCTTCAGAAACAGCTTACGCACAGCCTGTTGTGTGGAGCAAACTGACAGCCGAACGCAGCTGGACACAATATCGCTCGTCATCCTACAACGAAAAGCTCTGCCCCTCGTTGCAGCCCCTTATCGTATTGCCCTACAATGCACAACTGTATGCATTCGGCGGCAAGGGAGTGGTCAATGGCGAAGAGGTTGAGTCAATGAGCGCAATATATGTCTCGCGCGACAACGGACTCACATGGAGTGCCACAGAGGTCAATGCACCCGAACTACCAGCCGAAGTTGCATCGACAGAGGCACCCATTGCAGCGACGGTAGACAGCAACGAAAATATATGGCTTGTCGTTGCCGGCAGTAACGGTACCATATGGCGCGGACGAATGAACAAGTTTGACCTTAAGTAAACAGTTGCAGATGAATATCCTCCGCGTGCTTGAATATGTGATAATTGCCGGGGCACTGATGGTGCTCCCATGCAGTTTGCACGCCCAGGACCTTGAATACAAAATGGAGGTAGGCGGTATGGTCGGTGTGAGCTACTATCTTGGCGATGCCAACTTTACAGGTCTCTTCAGTGATATGTCGCTTATGGGCGGCGCAGTGGCGAGGTACAACTTCAACCCTCGTATGGCAGTGAAAGGCAACCTTGCGATAGCCAAGATAAAGGGCTCAAACAGGGATAGCGAATATCACATACCCGGTGACACGAAGATAGACTTTTCGCGCACACTCTACGACCTGGGAGCACAGTTCGAGTACAACTTCTTCCCATACGGCTCAGGAGGAGGCTACAAACGTCTGCATCGCTTCACCCCATACATATTTATGGGAATGGGCTTTACATTCGCACCGGAGCCGGTTGACAATGTCTTCACGGTAAACTTCCCGATAGGTGCGGGAGTGAAATATAAGATAGGTAACCGTCTCAACGTAGGTTGTGAACTCTCTTTCCGCTTCAGCATGAGCGACAAGCTGGATGTAAGCTCCGAGACAACACCGACGTTGGACGACCCGTTGGGAATAAAGAGCAGCGGAATGAAAAACAAGGACAGCTATTCGTTCTTTGCCCTGTTCCTCACCTACGACATTATGCCGAAATATAGAAAATGCAATAATTGACAAAGTAAAATACAGACTATGGGTTATATTGATATGATAGACGAGGGACGCATCCCCGAACATATAGCAATAATTATGGATGGTAACGGACGTTGGGCGCAGCAGCGCGGACTAGCCCGCACCGACGGTCATCAGGCAGGAGCAGTAGTCGTAAAGAAGATTGCCGAAGATGCCGCCCGCCTTGGTGTACGTTATCTCACACTCTACACCTTCTCCACCGAGAACTGGAACCGTCCCACCGACGAAGTTGCCGCCCTCATGGTTCTGCTCTTCGACTCAATGGAAGAGGAGATATTCCTCAAGAACAATATACGTTTCTCCGTCATAGGCGAAATGGACAAACTGCCCGAGCGTGTGCGCGAACGTTTCCTTAAGTGCATGGAACGCACAGCCGGAAATACCAAGATGACCTTTGTGCTCGCCATCAGCTACTCGGCAAAATGGGAAATAACAGAGGCAGTGCGCAAGATTGCGGCAAAGGTAAAAGAGGGCGAATTGCAGTTGCAGGACATCGACGACAAACTGATCGACAACAACCTCACAACCTACGATATGCCCGACCCCGAACTGCTCATACGCACCGGACGCGAGCAGCGTCTCAGCAACTTCCTTTTGTGGCAATGCGCATATTCCGAGCTCTATTTCAGCGAGGTAATGTGGCCCGACTTCGACAAGGAGGAACTCTGCAAGGCCATATACAGCTATCAGCAGCGTCAGCGCCGTTTCGGAAAGACAGGCGAACAGGTAACAAAATGAAAAACCGATTTATAATGAGATATATACAAGCGAAGCGTTTCCCTCTATTGATGTTCCTGCTGATGTTGGCAGGCACATTGTCAACAGAGACACTGTTTGCACAGAGCGGAAAGATAGTCTCTCCCACGATACTCTATTCCGGTACCCCCCGCGAATACTATATCGGCGGCATCAATGTGAAGGGAGTCGACAACTACGAGCCATACATCATAATAGGTCTTTCGGGACTCAACATCGGCGACAGGATAAAGGTCCCCGGAGACGAAATCACCAATGCCGTCAAGAGATACTGGAAGCATGGACTCTTCTCTGATGTCAGCATCGTTGCCGACAGTATTGTCGATGACAAGATCTATTTGGGAATCAATCTCAAACAGCGTCCCCGTGCCTCACAGATAAATGTCAACGGAGTAAAGAAGACCGAGCGCGAGGATATACAGGCTAAGATAGGTCTTATCAAGGGCAATCAGGTAACCCCCAATATGATAGACCGTGCCCGTCGTGTGATACGCAAATACTACGATGCCAAAGGCTATAAGAATGCCGAAATAGAGATCATCCAGCGTCCCGATGTCAACCAGCCTAACCATGTGATAGTGGATGTGAACATCGACCGCAAGGATAAGATAAAGGTCAACAGCATCACCGTCGAAGGCGCCGACAACCTCACCGCCAAGAAGGTGAAGAAGTTGATGAAGAAGACCCGCGAGAAGGGCAAACTCGCTAATTTCCTCCGTTCAAAGAAATATACCGACGAACGCTACGAAGAGGACAAGGAACGCATACTCGACAAATACAGCGAGCTGGGCTATCGCGATGCCATCATCGTAACCGACAGCGTGTCGCGCCACGACGACAACAGTGTAGACATCTACCTGAAGATCGAAGAGGGCAACCAGTATCACCTTCGCAGCATCAACTGGGTGGGTAACAGCGTCTTCTCCACAGCCGGTCTCAATGAAGCGTTGCAGATGAAGCCCGGCGAGGTCTACAACCAGAAACTGCTCGACGAGCGTCTGATGACAGACGAAAACTCCATCCACAAGGAGTACTACAACAAAGGATACGTATGGTCGCGTCCCACCCCCGTCGAACTGAGTGTTGAGAACGACTCCGTCGACCTCGAGATACGCATCACCGAAGGACCTCAGGCTACCATCAACAAGGTTACAATTGCCGGTAACGACCGTCTCTACGAAGAGGTTGTCCGCCGCGAACTGCGCACCCTTCCCGGTGCCCTCTTCTCTATGCGCGACCTCGAACGCTCATTCCGCGAGATTGGTCAGATGGGACACTTCGATCCCGAAAAGATAAATCCCAACGTAGCCGACGACCCGACAAACGCAACAGTAGACATCAATTGGGAACTCGTCTCAAAGAGCAACGACCAGGTAGAGCTCTCTGCCGGATGGGGACAAACGGGTATCATCGGTAAGGTGGCACTCAAGTTTACCAACTTCTCCATGCGCAACCTCTTCAGCAAGGATGCTAACCGCCGCGGAATCATCCCGCAGGGCGACGGACAGACCGTTACGCTGAGCGCACAGAGCAACGGACGCTACTATCAGGCATACAGCCTCTCGTTCTTCGACCCATGGTTCGGACGCAAGCGCCCCAACTCACTTTCAGTGTCGGCATTCCTCTCAATACAGACCGACGTAGCAAGCAGTTACTATAACTCGGCATACTACAACAACTACTACAACTACATGTACGGTTATGGCAACTACAACAACTATGGCTACAACAACATCTCGTCCTACTACGACCCCGACAAGTACATCAAGATGTACGGAATATCATTGGGATGGGGACGCCGCCTCAATTGGCCCGACGACTATTTCCAGTTCTCGTCCGAACTGACATACCAGCTCTATTCGCTCAAGGATTGGCAATACTTCATCATCAGCAACGGTAACTGTAACAACATCAACCTGACGCTGACCCTCTCGCGTAACTCGGTATTCAATCCCATCTACCCCCGAAGCGGTTCGGAGTTCTCGCTCTCAGGCTCTTTCACACCTCCCTATTCGCTTTTCGACGGCAAGGATTATGCCAAACTTGCATCAGACCCCAAGAGTCCCACCTACCGCAAGGAACTCAGCGACAAATACAAATGGATAGAGTACTACAAGTTCAAGTTCAAGAGCAGAACCTACACATCGCTTACCAGCGGCAACTACAACCTTGTGCTCATGACACGCGCCGACTTCGGAATCCTCGGCAGCTACTCTGCCAACAAGAAGTCGCCGTTCGAAACATTCTATGTCGGAGGTGACGGTATGAGCGGATACTCATACAACTATGCAACCGACATCATCGCACTCCGCGGATACGACAACGGAAGTCTCACCCCCTACGGATACGAAGGCTACGCATACACCCGTCTCGGACTCGAATTGCGCTACCCGTTGATGTTGCAGACAGCCACAAACATCTATGCCCTTGCCTTTGTCGAGGGCGGTAACTCATGGACCGATGCATCCAAGTTCAACCCCTTCGACCTCAAGCGCAGTGCGGGAGTCGGCATAAGACTCTACATGCAGATGATAGGTCTCATCGGACTCGACTGGGCATACGGATTCGACAAGGTCTTCGGTTCGTCGGCATACGGCGGCAGCCAATTCCACTTCATCTTAGGACAAGAATTTTAATTGAAAACAGACTATATTATGAAAAAGCTCTTATTGCCAGCCCTCTTTGCTATAATAGCCGCAGTGGGCGCAAATGCACAGAAATTTGCATTGATAGACATGGAGTACATACTCAAAAACATACCCGCCTATGAGCGTGCCAATGAACAGCTCACCCAGCAGTCGAAACGGTGGCAGGGCGAGATTGACGACATCACCCTCGAAGCGCAGACGCTCTACAAGAAGTACCAGAGCGAGTCGGTATTCCTCTCCGATGAGCAGCGCACCAAGCGCGAGCAGGAGATTCTTGCCAAAGAGAAGCAGGCAAGCGAACTCAAACGCAAATATTTCGGTCCCGAAGGCGAACTCTATAAAAAGCGCGAGAGTCTGATGGCGCCCATACAGGACGAAATCTACAATGCCATCAAGGAGATATGCGATGCAAAAGGCTATTCGGCAGTCGTCGACCGTGCCTCGGCTGTCAGCATCATTTACGCTTCGCCCAAGATAGATATAAGCAATGAGGTACTCGCAAAACTTGGTTATTCAAATTAAATGACTACCTTTGCAAGCATTAAGAAGAAATAAAGAACAAATAATAATATCAAAGTAGAAAGAAAAATCATGAAAAAACTTCTTGTTTTATTGTTGATTGCAGCTCCCATGAGCCTATTCGCACAGAAATTCGGATATATCAATTCGGTAGAGATTGTACAGGTTATGCCCGAATATATCAAAGCACAGAACGACTATCAGACATTGCAGAAACAGTATGCCGACGAGTACGAGCGTTTGGGAAAACAGTTCGAGAAAGAGAGAATGGAATATGAGCAGGCAAAGGATTCACTCCCCGCAGCCATCCTTGCACGTCGCGAGAAGAACCTCCAGGAGCTCCTCACCCGCATACAGCAGTACGAGCAAGAGAGCGTACAGAATCTTCAGCAGGCCCAGGCAGCCAAGCTCGGCGAAGTGAATCAGGTGCTCAACAAAGCTATCCAGGCAGTGGGCGAAGCAGGCGGCTATGTATGCGTGTTCGATGTAGCAAGCGGCATCCCCTACATCAGCAAGACACTTTGCGAGGACCTCACAGAGACAGTGAAGACAAAGCTTGGTATAAAGAAGGGCGCTAAACCCGCAGCAGCTCCCGCACCCGCAGCGCCTGCAAAGAAATAATAATAAACAATTGAACTATAAGGGCAGGGAGGCTCATCTGCCTTCCCTGCCCTTCTTTATAGAACCACCTTATAGAATCTACCTTAAACAGAAGACAATGCGTAAGTTCATCTTTTTGCTCATGATGTTGCCTATGGCAATGATGGCACAGACAAATACATTCGGATATTTCCGTTACGGAAAAGTTATAGAACAGCTTCCCGAATATGCGCAAGTCGTCAAAGAGTACGACGAATTGAAAAAACGTTGCGACACAGAGATTGCCCGCAACGAAGAGGAACTTACAAGGGCATACGTGGCATATCTCGACGGACAGAACGAGTTCCCCGAGCCCATCCTGCGCAAGCGCCAGAAAGAGTTGCAAGAGCTTGTTGACAAAAGCATCCTCTTCCGCGAAGAGCTGACAGCGTGGCTTGCCACAGCAAAAGATTCTCTCATGGCTCCCCTGCGTGCCAAGGTGGACGATGCAGTCGGTCGCGTCTGCATGCACAACAACCTCGCATACATCATCGACCTCGACAATGCAGGTTACAAATTCATAAGCCCCACATGCGGATTCGACATCACAAATGCCCTCCTCGGCACACTCGGCATCACAGCCACCGAGCAGAAAAGCGAGGGAGAGGGCAGTGAAAACCCCGCTCAATAGTCAATGGCAATGGCGGCAAACTACAAACTCTCTCAGTCACCGGGTCCAATAGGCATATTCGATTCCGGATACGGCGGCCTGACAATCTATCAGGAGATCCAGCGGCTGATGCCCGAGTACGACTATCTCTATTTGGGCGACAATGCACGCACACCTTACGGCACACGTTCGTTCGATGTCGTTTACGAGTTTACCCGTCAATCGGTACGCTATCTTTTTCAGGCAGGTTGCCAGCTGGTCGTTCTTGCCTGCAACACAGCCTCGGCAAAGGCGTTGAGAAGCATACAACAGATAGACCTTCCGCAGATGGACCCCCGCCGCAGAGTGCTCGGCATCATACGTCCTACCGTCGAAAACATAGGCAATATAACAAAAAGTAATCATGTTGGAGTGCTTGCCACCGACGGCACCATAAAGTCCATGTCCTATCCGTTGGAGATACGCAAGCTCTACCCAAATATACAGGTAACAGGTGAAGCCTGCCCATTGTGGGTACCGCTTGTTGAGACTTCGGAATACAACTCCCCCGGAGCAGACTATTTTATCAAGAAGCATATTGACAACCTCATGGGGCGCGACCCCCGGATAGATACAATAATCTTGGGATGCACGCACTATCCCCTCCTCATAGAAAAGATAGAAAAATATGTACCTTCAGGTGTAAGAGTAGTAACTCAGGGCAAAGCTGTGGCAGAGTCGTTGAAAGATTATCTCGAACGTCATCCCGACATCGAAAGACTATGCACCCGCGGTGCTCACAGCTGTTTCTGTACGACAGAATCCGAGGAGAAGTTCAGAGAGAGAGCTTCTATTTTCCTCCATCAGCCGGTCAAGGCAACAACGGTCATCATTTAGAGAAAGAAGAAATAGGGAAATTCCCCCAAAAAATAGGGAATTTCCCCTATTTTTTTTGCTTGCGGTATGTTATTTTTGCAGTGTCATCGAGAACTTGTTGTTTCGAGGTGTTACTGCAACCTGCATATTAATAAATGTTAAATCAGGGGGGGTGGCTCCGCCAAACACTATTTGATATATATTTGCAGTAGACAGTGGGTATAGGATTGCAAGACAAACAGAAAGAACTGTCCCTCTTCAAGAGGCGGAGCTTTAGTAACATATTGAATAACAAAGGGTAAAACTCTCCCTCTTGGATAAGAGGGAGTAACCGTATGGGGGAGGGAGTTTGACCGAATACACAAGCAAAACATTCGAACTCCTCCGTCTTCAAAAACGAGTTTTTGAATCCACCTCCTCTTATCCAAGAGGCGGAGCTTTAGTAACTTGTTGAATAACAAAGAAAAGAGCTCTCCCTCTTGGATAAGAGGGAGTACCCGAACGGGGGAGGGAGTTTGACCGAACGCACAAGCAAAACATTCAAACCTCTCCAACAATAACACTGATAATTAAACAACTATGCCACGTAAACTGCTATACACTCTCACCCTGTTGCTGACAATGACAGCAACTACATTCGCCCAATCCCCATTGGACACCCTCGCCATGCGAGCAATAATGGTGAACCAGCTGTTCCCACAAGAGAGAGTGTATCTGCACTTCGACAACACCGCCTACTACCTCGGCGAAACAATGTGGTTCAAGGCATACACCACCAGCGGACTCGCCGACAACGAAAAGCCAATAAGCAAAGTACTCTATGTAGAACTCTGCGCCCCCGAAGGCTATGTAGTTGAAACAAAGAAATACAAACTCGACGATGATGGCTGCTGCCACGGAGAGTTCGACCTCAAACCCTCTCTGCTGTCGGGATACTACGAAGTGCGCGCCTACACCCGATACATGCTCAACTGGGGTGAAGAGGCCATCTTCAGCCGCGTATTCCCGGTGTACGACAAGGTAAACGGCGACAACTACGACTTCAAGAATATGCTCGACCGCAAACGCAGTTTCATGTACCGTGGCGAGTGGATGACCAACGAACTGCCCGAAGCTGACCTGAAATTCTACCCCGAAGGCGGACACCTTGTCGACGGCATCGCAACCACCGTAGCCTACGAACTCAAAGGCCACGACGGAGTGCATGGCAGCGACACAGTAACCATCCTTGCCGACGGCAAGGAGATAGTTCGCACAGCACCCGCACTGCTTGGCATGGGCAGTTTTGCACTGACACCGCAACGCGGAGTAAAATATCGCGCCGAAGTAACCATTACCCGCCACAAGAACGGCAAGAGAAAGACCTGCAAATTCGACCTGCCCAAGGTAGAAAAAGAGGGCATTGCGCTGGCGGCGAAGAAGGCCGATGGCAATATCAACATCAGCGTTAGCAACAACCTTGCGGCCACAGCCAACCTCGGCTGCGTGATAGTGAACAACGGCTATATGCAGCTGTACGAGACCTTCACATCCGCCGAAAAGCAAAAGAACATTCAGATGCCTCTTGCGAACCTCGCCGAGGGCGTCAACCGCATTGTTATCTTCAGTGACAGCGTGCCACTTGCCGAGAGACAGTTCTTCGTGGCGCATGATACTGTTTCTTCGAGCGACATATCCACCGTAAAATTGACGGCAAAAGTCAACGGACTTGCCCCAAAGGATATTATCCTTCAGCCGCACGAGAAAATAACCCTTACCGTGGAGCGCGAGGATGGCAAGCCCATCGCTGCCGATGCCAACCTCTCGGTGTCGGTGAGCGACTTCGCCAACCGACAGAAGATGTCCTACGGTCACAACATATACACTCACTCGCTGCTCGGCTCGCAGTTGAAAGGCCACATCCCCGATGCCGGCCGCTACTTCGACCGCGAGAATCCCCGCCGCGACGAGGAGCTCGACCTGCTGATGCTCACCCGCGGATGGACCGCCTACGACTGGAGCAAGCTTGCGCGCAACCATGTGGATGTGCGCCATCAGGCAGAGGAGGGCATCGAGTTGTACGGAGAGATATACACCCGGCATCCCAACCATAAATTAGGACAGAAAGGTACACATCTTCTCTATCCAGCAAAACATGGTACTTTCAATTTCAGGTTCACGCACGAAGGCAAAAATGCGTTCCTATATAAATTTCACACGACAAGTGATGGACGTTTCAGGATAAGAACCGAAGATTTCGTTGGTGAAAAAGTTGCTGAGCTTTCGCCCAAATACCTTCCGTATAGGCCTAAAGAGTACAAGGGCATGCGCTTTGTGCTCGACAGGTATTTCTCGCCCGCTTTCAGACTGTACGACTTTTGGGAGCGCAATAGTGGCTATGCATCTGATTTCACAAGTTCCGATACTACTGTTGCCAAGCTTGGTGCAAACGAATACCGCCTTGCCGAGATAGATGTTGTGGAGGACAAGAAAGAGGACAAGCGCGAACGTCCGCCTCACAGCGAAATACGCTTCAATTTTGTCGATGAATGGGAGTATGCACAGGATGTAACCTACTTCAACCTTGAGCGAGATTTCGACACGACAAGAGTGACCGTGGCACTTGATATTGCAAACACGGGCAGTACGGTAAACGAACAAGGCAGTAATGCCATAGAAGACTACGACTGGAATATAAGACCTATTAAGGAATCGGGCGACGGAAAAACATTCAATGCTATTGCCGACCACTATTATGCACTTGCCAAACAATATGACGACAACCGCTATCGCGAGATGGCTGATACGGTTTTTAATATAATAACAAACGGACTTACTCCTGCAAGGGTGCTGCAAAGTGCATTCTGGCGATACAACTTCAACTGGGCATATTGGGTGCAGTCGATAGTTGTGAAAGGGGAATATAGCAGCGACTCCATCCCGCAGAAGGATGATGATTTTTTTGTCTCACACGATAGGAAACTGGTCTCACTTGTGAGGAATGCCTTGGGCTTTAAGGAATTTGTCATCAGAAGCGACGAGAAGCTACGCAGCCAATTTACCAACGAAGCAAGCAACTGGATATACAAAGGAATGCCGCGATCTGTAGATTCTCTGCTTGTAGAAGGATTCCTCACACGACACTATATCCCCACCAAAGACAATAGGATGATAGACGGATTTCCTGGTGAACTGGTATTCCAGCAACGTATGCGAGGAAACTCTTTGGAATTTACCTATATACCTGAAAGTACCGTCAAGAGCGACGACCCAACCTTTGAGAAAAGAATAAAAGAGACTGAAAAGCTGCGCGGACTGGGCCGTTTCAAACCCGACCATCCCAACTATGTGGCGTGCTTCATCCCCTACAGCAAGAGCGAGAAGAACCTCACGACGATTCCCGACTTCTCGAAGGCCGACAGAATACGCTACACCATGCTCCGAGGATACACCGAGAGCAAGCAATTCTATTCGCCCGACTACAGCCACGAAAAGCCCGGCAACAGTTCGAAGGACTATCGTCGCACGCTATTCTGGGAACCGTCGGCAAAAAAGGACGGCAGCAGCATGTCGTTCACATTCTACAACAGCGCAACAGCGCAGTATGTCGATGTAGATATTCAGGGACGTGGAGATAAGACCATATATGGCAGCGCTGCGAACATCATCACCCGCGAGCAAGGTTCCGGCGCACAGAGCGAGACAGCCTTCATGAAAATATGGAAGGATCTGTCGAACACGGAAATATTGCCCGACATTCTCACAAAATGCAGCAATCTTACCGAGAAAGGCAATATAGAGTATGACAACGGACAATACGACGAGGCAGTGAAACTATTCCACGAGGCTGCAAAATATGGTTTCCCGGCGGCAATCGCCAACCTGGGAAAATGCTACTACGACGGCGTCGGAGTGTCGCAAAGCCGCGCCCTTGCCATGCGCTATTTCAATATGGCCGCCGAAAAGGGCAACCATCTTGCAATGCACTATCTTGGAGAACTGCACTACAGCGGAGTACTGTCTGGCAAGAACGATTCGCTTGCCTACGAATATTACAGGCAGGCCGCAAACAGCGGCTATGCACAGTCGCAAAAGATGCTGGGACTGTTCTACGAGAAAGGAATCTATGTGAACGCCGACAGCAAGGAATCGCTGATATGGTACACTCTTGCAGCCAAGCAGAACGATTCTGATGCACTCTACAAAGTAGGTATGCATCAGGTAGAGCAGGATTCCATTAACGGACTGAGCAAACGCAAGCTGCGCAAATCGCCGGCGATAGACTACATGCGCCGTGCAGCACGTGGCGGCAACAAGGATGCACAGTCATTCATAGTAAAATGCTTTGCCGAAGGAAAATACCTTAAGAAGAGCCGTAAGAAGAGTTTCGAATGGATGAAGTCCATTGCCGAGCTTGGCGACGAGAATGCGTTGATGTACGTAGCCTACAGCTACGAGAAAGGACGAGGCACCGACATGAACCAGAAACGTGCCTACTGGCTCTACAAGCAACTTGCCGAAAAGGGCAACGAGTTTGCCATAGCCAAAGTGCAGGAGTATGATGCATTCAAATTCTTTACAGTCAACAGCCCCAAGCCGCCGGGAGTGAAGTAAATAACGAGCCTATGCTTCGTGAGTTTTTACAAGCGTGCACCGCACATGGTAGCGAGTATGGCAAGATAAAGGCGAAGGAATTTGAACTTTTCAAGTTCTATAGGTAACTTTGTGAATAGACAATATTTTTAAACAGAATACCCCGGAGGGGTAACATTATATAGCGTAGGCTGTGAGGCCTACGGATACAGGAACATACAGCCTCAGCCCTGAAGGGGCGAAATTATGAACAGCTGCTGTTATTGCTGTTTCGCCCCCTTCAGGGCTGTGTGTTTGTTATGCATTTACATAGCCCTTACGGACTATGCTATACAGTTTTGCCCTTTCAGGGCTTTAAGAACAGGAAGTATCCGAACGGGGAGGGAGTTTGACTGAATACACAAGCAAAAATTTCAAACTCCTCCGGCCTGACGGCCACCTCCTCTTATCCAAGAGGCGGAGTTTTAGTAACATATTGAATAACAGAGAGAAAAACTCTCCCTCTTGGATAAGAGGGAGTACCCGAACGGGGGAGGGAGTTTGACCGAACGCACAAGCAAAACATTCAAACC
>JAZNKR010000087.1:0-1787 GCA_045578665.1 Bacteroidaceae bacterium
GTATCACGCATAGAGAAAGGTGCCCCCACAGTGGCGATAGGCATCTATCTGCGTGTGTTGTATGCCCTGCAACTTGATGATGATATTCTCTCTTTGGCAAAGGATGACGAACTCGGCAGAGCATTGCAGGATATGAATTTACCCCAGCGTGAAAGGGCGTCTAAAAAGGAGTAGTAGGCTATGAAGAAGTTGTATGTATATGCCGATTTTGATTGGCTCAAAGAGATTGAGTTTGTTGGAGAACTTGGCTACGAATCACTTCGTGGCTCGGATAGTTATAGTTTCAAGTTTGCCGATAGCTGGATAAAGAAGTACAATGCCATTCCCCTCAGCGAAGACCTTAACAACTATCCTGGTATACAATATACCCAGCCGAATAAAGATATTTTTGGTTGCTTTGCCGATGCGCTGCCAGACAGATGGGGACGCACTCTCCTTCTCCGTCGTGAACAAATTTTGGCACAAGAGGAGAGCAGACCAGTTCGCAGACTTTCATCATTTGACTTTTTGACGGGCATTGATGACTTTTCCCGTATGGGTGGTTTCCGATTCAAAGAAACGCCTAATGGCGAGTTTATAAATGCGGACAACTCTTTGCGTATTCCACCATTGACTGACTTGCGTGAACTTATCGCAGCAAGTATGGAAATTGAGAAAAGCGAGGACGCTAATACCCTCCCCGAAAAACGATGGATTGCTCAACTTGTGCAGCCAGGATCTTCGCTCGGTGGTGCGCGTCCCAAAGCAAATGTTATAGACGCGGACCGTAGTATATATGTTGCAAAATTCCCATCATTGAAGGATGATTACGATGCAGGATTATGGGAACATTTCTGCCATCTATTAGCCAGAAATGTGGGCATAAACGCTGCCGAAACAAAGGTGATTAAAACAAACGATAAGCATCACACACTCCTTTCTCGTCGTTTCGACCGAACAAATGAAGGCAAACGAATACATTTTGCATCTGCAATGACACTGCTCGGGTTAAATGATGGCGACAACGCTACAACAGGACACGGATATATTGACATTGTTGATTTTATCATTAGCGGTTGTACCGATGTTGACGCGAACTTGCGAGAACTATTCCGCCGAGTTGCATTCAATATATGTATTGGCAACAGCGACGACCATTTCCGCAACCACGGTTTTCTGCTCACTGCAAAAGGTTGGACTCTTTCGCCAGCATACGATATGAACCCAACGCTGAATGACCATCAAAGTTTGCTAGTCAATAGCAAAACTAACAAGGCTGATTTGTCTATTTTGCTAAACTCGTGCGAGGAGTATATGCTCACCCCAGAGGTGGCAAAGGGTATCATGAACGAGGTTGTAACTGCTGTCAAGGATTGGAGAGTATTAGCAAATAGATTAGGTATTGCTAAACGAGAAATGAGTTTGTTTGAGGGAATATTTGATAATAGGATTAAATTCTAAATAGGTTTATATATGGAAACAAAGAGACGCATATTTAAAAGCAAGTTGGAAAGTACTGTGATTCCTGAA
This sequence comes from Bacteroidaceae bacterium, assembly GCA_045578665.1. Taxonomy (GTDB): domain Bacteria; phylum Bacteroidota; class Bacteroidia; order Bacteroidales; family Bacteroidaceae; genus HGM04593. The sequence goes on from JAZNKR010000087.1 coordinate 1,510, forward strand.
AGCATGACATATGAGGAAAGAGAATCTTTGTTAAAACCTTTATTGGAATACGTGCACAGCATAACGCCCGCAAAATTATTTAGATATCGTGATTGCACAGAAACACAATTAGACGCAATTTACAACGATAGAATATACGCAGGTAATGCTCAAAAATTTAATGATCCATATGATTGTCTTATCAGGTATGATAAACAATACCTATATGACTCTATAAAACAAGGTGCCTCAAAAGAATATATAAGAAAACTAAGAGATAGTTTAAGAGAAGGAGAGCC
>JAZNKR010000088.1:0-12505 GCA_045578665.1 Bacteroidaceae bacterium
CTTAGCAGGGGAGGGAGTTCCAATCATTGCACTCAAATTTGCATTAATACAAGGAACAGGGGCATATACTATCTTAAATATCGAATTCTAAAAGGTTTGAATACGTTTACCGGACAGTAATATATGTGAACCATGAAAACATGGTGAAAATGCCTTGAAAAAAGAAATAATCACAAATATTTACAATAATCACTGTTAACAAAGTATAATTTTATGCTTTTTAATAAACAATTTACTAATTTTGAAGAAAATTAGAATTACTGAATGAAAACAGATACCGCTATATATAGAACGAACAGCACAAAGAGCCCGACTGCTTCGTGTGGCAACTCATATATTGGCGATAATACATATTTACCTTTATAACATATATGGCTGTGTAGAACACAGCCATATATGTTATAAAAACAACAGCATAAAACCTCAACTATGGCAAACGAAATATTCATGCTCGAAGGGTGGGACTACTATCTGTACTACCTTTTGGTTATATACTATAAGTATATCGAATTCTCATTGATGATAAGGATATGTGCAATACTGCTCACATTCTGTCTTGCAGGATTCGTATTGTCAGTATTGGTAATGACATACAACAACTACCTGCAGATATTCAGAGAACGCCGTGTAAACAAGATGCGCGACAGATACGGAAAAATCATTGACAATATATTGCTCGACAAAGAAGAGGTCAGCGACATAGAAATCAGAGAACGTTTGGGCCTGAAGAACAAAAAATTCAAAGACAAAGAACGCGAAGCGATATGTGCGCTGATGATAGAAAAGATAGAGACAATAGGACTCAACAACATCAACCGCCACAACTACAACCTATTGCTTGCGACATTCCAAATATCCGAATGGATTGAACACAACATAGAAAAAGGCAGTGTCAGGAAAAAGATAGAAGCATTCCGTATGGTACAGACACTCGACTGTCGTGTACGAAGTTCGCAATCGGTACAATATGTATACGACCGCAACCACAATCTGAAAAAGGCAGCTCGGTATGCCTACATCTACACCGCCCAGAATGCACCGTTCCGTTTCTTCGAAGAAGACCCAAACTTCATCTTCTTCAACAGCGATGCACCCTCACTGCACTATATACTCGAATACAGGCAGAAGAACAACATGTCCATGCCCGACTACATCAGCTGGATGAAGATTCCCCAACCCACAAACAACCTTAAGCTATTCTGCATAAAAGAGATAGAGCTTTTCGACAAACGCGAAGACGCACCACGCTTATATGAAATATTCAAGAACGTAGGCGACAACGAAGTACGCGGCATGATACTGCGCACTCTCGGCAAATTCAACTACACAGCCATGGAGAGTGAAATAATGAAGATATACAACGAAGAGCAGGAATTTGTAAGACGCTGCATCGTTGTAGCCCTTATGGAATTGAACACCGGCAATCCCATGGTGGTGGAATTCCTGAAAGAGAAATACGAGGAATCGAGAGACATAAACACCACCATGACAATCCTCAATGCCCTCTACAATTATGGCGTTGCCGGAGAGGCTGTATTCAGACAGCTCGAAGCCGCTTGCCCAACCGAGAACAAATTACAATTCAAGCACATACAAGACCCACTCACAAACGACAGAGCATACGAACTATGAACAATTGGTTTTTCGACATATTCAACTACTACATGATATTCTACAGTGCCGCGCTTGCACTGTGCTATCTGTCAATGGCAATTACAGCATTCTTTTCCATTCTGAAAAGAAAACGCACATTCTCGCTCAACTACATCAAGCGTATGCTCAAAGAGTCGCCCCACACCCCCGGTGTCTCAATTGTCGCACCTGCATACAACGAAGAGAAGACAGTGGTCGACAACGTGAACTCAATGCTCAGCCTCGACTATCCCAAATTCGAGATAGTAATTGTAAACGACGGTTCAAAAGACAAAACGCTTGAAATCCTCATCGAAAATTTCGACCTTGTAGAGGTTCCCTACAACTATGTAGAACAGATAAAGACAAAACCCTACAAACGACTTTTCAAGAGCACCAATCCCAAGTACGACAAACTTGTAGTAGTTGACAAGACAAATGGAGGAACAAAAGCCGATGCGTCGAATGCCGGTGTAAACGTAGCCAAATACCCCTACTTCGTATGTACCGACGTGGACTGCATCCTTGCCCAAGACGGTCTCTACCACCTTATATGGGATGTACTCACCTCCAAGAAGCGCGTAATAGCCGTAAGCGCCACCATGCGCATGGCAAATGGCTGCGAAATTTCAGAAGGACGTCTCACCAACATCCGCCCGCCAATGAGCCCCATTCCCCTGTTCCAGGAACTTGAATACATGCGTTCGTTCCTTGTAGGAAAGACATGGTGGGCTGCAATAGGCGGAATGCCGAACGTATCGGGAGGTTTCGGTCTGTTCGACAAGGACATAGCAATAAAAGTCGGCGGCTACCACGCAGAATCAATGGCAGAGGACATGGACATGATAGCACGAATGTCAGCCTATATGTACAACACCAAATCCCCCTTCTGCATAACCCAGGTGCCCGCCACATGTTGTTGGACAGAAGGCCCCGGAACACTGAAAATTCTCAACCGTCAACGTACCCGTTGGGGACGCGGACTGTTTCAGGTATATAACCTGTACTTCGACCTCCTCTTCAAACGCAGATACGGAGTATACGGAATGTTCACCCTTCCCTATATACTCATTTTCGAATTCATGGGTCCAATTTTGGAAGCAATCGGTCTGTTTGTCATATTAGTGCTCATACTCACCAACAGCCTCAACTGGAGCACATTCTGGTTGCTGTTGTTCACAGTTTACTCATTCTCGCAGCTCGTAAACATAATGACAATTGTAAACGACAACCTCGCAGGATGCACATACACAAAAAAACGCTCATATCTGCTATTGATTGTAGCATCGATGTTCGAATCAATACTTTACCACCCTCTCACAGTCTTCTTCTCACTCAAAGGATACATAAGTTTCCTCACATCCAAAGACTTCAAGTGGGGCGAAATGACACGTCAGGGCGTCAAAAAGAAAAAAACCGGACAAGAGACAGCGGCAACACCCACTGCAACCAATGGAGAAGAGGCAAACCAAGCGTAGTACCGACAAACACTGCAACAGATGAAGACAAAGAACCACATAGCCAGAGCTATAACGACAACACTCCTTACACTGATATTCACAACATCACTATGGGGACAAGGCAAAATAGACGACTACAACATACCCGCCTACTACACAGACATTGCAAGCGACCTCTTCGAACGCGAACAATGGAAAGCCGGTAAGGATGTCATAGACAAAGGACTAAGAATCTACCCCGAAGAGTCAACACTTCACATGCTGGCAGGAAAATACTGGTTCCAGCAGAGGAACTACGACCGTTCGCGCTACCACCTAATCAAATCGCTCGACAACGACTACAACAACGTCGAAGCCAAGCAGTTGCTTGTATCAGTGGAAGAAATCACCGGCAACTATTCCAGCGCCATCTGCTACGTAAATGAGTTGCTCGAAGTCAACCCCTATTGGCGAGGACTATGGCGCCGCAAGATAGACCTCTATTACAAACAGGGAAACTCTACCGAAGCCAACCGCCTATTCAAACGTCTGCAACACATCTACCCCACCGACCAGGCACTCAAGGACGACTATTTCCATGCCCTTGAAAACAGCTATCTCGATTACCGCAACAACAACGACACACGCCGTGCCTTTGAGACCCTCGTCGAAATGGTCAAGATAAACCCGCACAACGAAGAGTACCAGATGGCACTTGTGAACTACTACATCAAGACCGGTAACTACGAACAAGCAGTCATACAGGCAAGCGAAGCTCTCGCCGACAATCCCGGCAACATCCCCATGCTCCGCAAAAAAGCCGGCATACTCTCCGAACTCGGTCGCCACAACGAAGCTATAGCCATGGTTACAGCTACAATCAAATCGAACTACGACTCGCCCGAAGTGCAGAAGCTATACAGAGAACTGCTCGCCGAAGCCGCACGACTCGAACACCAGCGCGACCCGTACATTCTCTACGGCATGATATACGAACGCGGCAAAAGCGATCGCGAAGCACTGCGCTATCTGCTCAACACCTCACTCTCCCGTGGATACGACCAGGACGCGCTCTACTACATAGCAGAGTCCAAGAAGCACTATGGACGCAACAACAAGAGCATACTCCTGAAAGAATACGACCTTCTCAACCGTCTCGGTAAAGAGAAAGAAGCAACAGCCGTACTTACAAGACTCCACACATCACACCCGGGAGACTATGATATAACGTATGCCCTATGCTTGCGCAAGATGTCGTATGCCGAAGAGCTGCTTCTGCTCGAAAACTACAAAGAGGCAATACCCGAGCTGACATTCGTTGCAACAGCCGACACAGACAAGGACATAGTAAGTTCAGCCCGTCTGCGCCTGCTAACCTGCCACACACAACTCTCAAACCTCGACCCGGCAGACAGTCTGCTCAACATGTTGCAGGCAGAACTCTCCGAAACAGAAATGACCGATAAACGCGCACAACTGCTACATAAAAGAGGCGACACAGAAAAAGCCCTCGCCATGTATGCAGCAGCAATTAGTTCGCAGACCGACATTGAAGCAAAGAACAGACTCCTCACAAGTTACGAAGAGATAGCCATACCATACATCAAGAAGATGACCGAGCAGGGACTATACAGAAGAGCATATGCCACAGCGCAGACACTCCTGCACCTGAGCCCCAGCAATTATCTCGGTCTTCTCTATGCTGCCAACCTCTCAAACCTCCTCGGCAACGACATGGATTTCGCACAATATGTCAGACGCGGACGCGAACAATACCCCGACGACCTCTCCTTCATCATAAAGGAATCCATACTTATGGACAAAGAGGGACGTCATGACGAATCCACAAGCATGCTATACGGCAAACTTGACGAATATCCCGGCGACAAAGACCTTGTTAACGCATTCTCGGGCAGCAGCATACAATTTGCCTATGCCCTCTCTAAAGAAAAGCAACACAAGGAAGCGATAGCGGTACTCGACACAGCCATCGTATACAACATGAGCAACAAAGAGCTCAAATACACCAAAGGAATCATATACGAAAGAGACCACCAGTACGACTCAGCCTACCACTACCAGCGCTACTACGAACCGGGCACACTCGAAACCGCAGAATATTTGAGCCACATGAAGGGTCTCAAACACAAATCGCACAAGAATACCATAGACTACGAATACATACAATCGCGATACAGCGAATACGATGTCATTTCGGGAGTGGCAACCGTAGGCTACACCCGCAAAGAGAAGAAAACCACCTACATGGCACGTCTCAACTATTCAGGTCGCAACGGAAGCCTCTTCAGCGGTGAGGAGCTTGCCGACTCCAGTGCCCTTAAAGCGGCCGACGGAGACGACGGAGGCACCGGCATACAGATAATCGGCGGACTCTCCTACGACTTCAACGACAAATGGACAGGCTCGGCAAGCATAGGATGGGGACACCTCTACTTCCCCAAACTGATGGGAAGCATCTCTGCCACCCGACACTTCAAGAACGATTGGGAAGCAGAAGCAGCCATAGGCTACCGCCGTCTCCCCACAAGCAAGGACAACCTTATAAACGCAACCCTCGGAGCAGCAAAAACCATTGATGCATTCAGATTCAGCGGAAACATACAAGGAATACTGCTCGACTCCAAACCCTACTACAACGTAAATTTGAGAACACGTTTCCTCCCCCTCGAAGACAACCGCACCTTCATAGAAGCTGTGGGAGGCATAGGAACTGCCCCCGAGCTCACCCTGATAGACTACTACTCACTCTCGGGAGCATTCTCGCACATGAACACCTTTGTGGGACTCGGCGGACAATACCTTGTCAACAGCCACATAGCACTCGGAGTCATGGGAACATGGCACACCCTCTACGACCAGAGAATATTGATAGACAACACCGTGAAGACGCAATTCAGAAATCTCTACAACATCTATGTTCAAGCCATTCTATCATTCTAAGAACCTGCTCGTCGCAACACTGCTGTTAATAACCGCAACATATACATTGACAGGGTGTACAGAGACAACCGACGAAACATTCGGAGGCAGATATACCATTGCCCCCGAAGACCCCTACGACGAAACAGACAAGAAGTGGGCACAATATCTCTATACCCATCTGCAAAGAAGAGGCGGTGGCGAAAACGCACCGGTACACTACGAATCATCACCACAGGAGAGCAACAGGATAGAGATACACATTGATGGCAAACTCAACTGCGACTTCAAAATAAAAAACAGAGGAGGCAATCTCACCCTTACAGCCAAAGACGAAAAGACGATCCTATGGCTCATCTACCAGTTCATGAGAAAAGCGGGAGACACCACCCCCTCATTTGCAGTAGCCGACCTGCCCATGGCAATAATCGACTTCAACGACACCACAGCAACCTTCCCGTTCGGATACCGCGACATCTATCTACCCACCAACCTCGACCCCGACATGTCCGGCATCCTGTGCACCCACAGCATCGACTATGATTGGGGACTATGGGGACACAACCTGCACACAACCATACCCGAAGGGGCAAGCGAAACCATCTACGCTCTCAGCAACGGCAAAAGACAGAAAGAACAATACTGCTTTTCATCAGATGAGCTATACAACTACATAAAAAATTACATAATCAACAACTTCGGAGAAAGAGAACGCTTCGCCATACAGCCCAACGACAACGACATAGTATGCCAATGTCCCGAATGTCTCAAAGCCGGCAACAGCAAGACAAATGCCACACCCGCGGCAACCGGCATGCTACGCCGCCTGGCAAAGCAATTCCCCACACACCAGTTCTTTGCACTCGCCTACCGCACCACCAAAGAAGCGCCGGAAGAACCGCTTCCCGACAACTGCGGAGTGATGATCAGCGCAATAGAGTGGGCACTCTGCTCTGACATCAATGACAAAGCAGCCGAAAGATTCCGCAACACACTGGAAGAATGGCAAGAAAAGAGCGACAACATATACATATGGGACTACATAAACAACTTCGACGACTATCTGACCCCATTCCCCATGTTGCAGACAATGCAAAAACGCCTGCAGACATACCGCGACTTTAAAGCCAAAGGAATATTCCTCAACGGCAGCGGATACGACTACTCCACATTCCAAGACATACACACCTGCATTCTGTCAGCACTGCTCATCAACCCCGATGCACCTTTGGACAGACTAATAGACGACCACTTCGAACGCCGCTACACCACATCGAGCGAAATATGCAAAGAGTATTATCTGCGCCTGATGGAAGCCTTCGACAGACCAGGCAAGAACATAAGCTGGTACAGCGGCATAGAAGATACACAGAAAAAATACCTCGACCCACACCACTTCGCAGAGTTCTATCAGAAACTCGCAGCCACGGTGCAAGAGACACACGAGGAGGAGGAATATCGTCTTCGCCGGCTGCTCACAGCCATCACATATACCCGACTGGAAATAGCCCGCAGTGCAGGATATACCGACAGCATAGGATATGCCCATCTCGACGGCAACAAATTGATACCCGAGGAAAAAGTACACACATATCTCCACCGTCTCGCCGACAACTACGAACTGTTGGGATTTGACACCTACACCGAATCGGGCGAAACCATTGACGAATACATCAAAGCATGGAGAAAATATGTACTCGTCCCCGAACACTTCAGCAGCCTGCTCTTCGGCAAAAAACTTGCCATCCGCAACAACGGCAAGAACGAAAAAAGCTCGAAACTGACAGACGGAGAGCCGGGACTGCCGAACAGTTACCACACCGGGTGGTTGATACTCTCATCTAACGACACACAGATAACACTTCCCGGCGAAATGATGGAAGAAGCCAGAGGCATAAGACTCAACTTCCTGCAGATGACGGGACACAACATATCCGCTCCCGACAAAATAGAGGTATGGCAAGACAACAAAAAGTTGAGCACTGTAGAAATCACCCCCTCAAGCAGCAGTACAGATATAACAGAATGCCACATAAAGGCTGGAATAAACAGCAAGAGCGATGTAACACTGAAGATACACCCCACAAACAAGAAACACAACATCGCCATAGACGAAATATACCTAATACCAAAGAAATAATGAACAGATTATTAATAATTGCCATCCTTGCAACAATGCTTATACCCATAGGTTGCAAGAGACGATTGGGACAGACAAACATACATATCGAAGATTCCATACGTCACTACTACCCTGTACGTCAAGGGCAGCAGCTCAACATTGTCTACAAGATAGACAACAAAGGACCCGAACCGCTAAAAATAACAGACATACAACCATCATGCGGTTGCATAATCCTTGCCCAGGATGCCGATAGGGTAATCCCTCCGGGAGGCACCACCTACCTGCAAATGCAGTACAACAGCAACAAAAACACGGGATATGTACAACATACCGTCCGCATTTTCGGCAACATTGCACCTCATGGATTGGCATTGCTGAGATTCGATGTAAACGTTGTCCCCGATGCCGACTACACACGCGACTACGAACAACTCTACAAAGAGTATAACATGAAGAACGGAATAGTGGAAGACATCGTAGGAGGACAGGAACGCGACAAGGGATACTACATAGACTCCACATTCGAAAGCCGCCGCACACGCGACAAAGAGAAATACAGGCTCGACTTCTAACATTCTTTCAGGATGAAAAAACTCCTTGTAACAGGCGCAAGCGGCTTTGTCGGCAGCCGCTTCGTGCAAGCCATGCAAAGCATATACACGCTGCTCACCCCCTGCCATGGAGAATTTGACATAACATCGGCAGAAACGGTAAACAGCTATATGGACGCCAACCGTCCCGATGCCATACTGCACCTCGCCGCCATCTCCAACACCGGCTATTGCGAGGAGCACCCCGAGGAGAGCCACCTTGTAAACGTTTTAGGCGTAGAAAACCTTGCAACAGCAGCCCGCCGCCACGAAGCAAAATTCATATTCTTCTCCTCGGACCAGATATACAACGGCAACATCGAGACGGGGCTGCTTGACGAAAACATTGCCGTCTCACCCGAGAACCACTACGGACGCCACAAACTCCTTGCCGAACAACACGCGACGGAAATATACGAAGCGACCGTTGCCCTACGTGCCACATGGATGTACGACGCCGCCCGCGAAGGAATGCCCACGCACAGGAATTTCATAATCAACATAAAGGAAGCAATAGAGAACGGTACCACTCTGCGCTTCGCAACGCGAGAATACCGCGGCATCACCCACATCGACGAAGTTATAAGCAACCTCCCCCACACCCTCACCCTCAAAGGCGGAGTCTACAACTTCGGCGCCGAGAACACTCTCAACACCTACGAAACAGCCCTCGCCTACCTCGACATACTGCAATACAGAGGAAAGGAGATAATATCACCCGACACTACAAGGTTCCCCGAACACATACGCAACATCAGCATATCGATGAAAAAGGCACGCGAAGCATCAGGCGGAGCCATACAATTCAGCACTACCATCGAAGGGCTGAAGAGGTTTGAGGGGAGATAGGAAACTGTATCTTATTAAGCAGAGTTACTACTTTGGAAAGGAACAACCATTAATTCTATTATCAAACACCCCTTCAAACAAGGCCATTTCTCTCTTGGCAATACCTAATCTATTGGCTAATGTGCGCCAGTCTTTAACCGCTACAACCACCTTGTCGATAATTCCTTTAGCCACTTCGTAAGTAAGCATATATTCATCGCAAGAGTCCAAAAGAATTGAGAGGTCGGATACATTGGTCATGCTATTGATCAACAGACTTTGGTGGTCATTCAGTGTTGGATTCATATCGTATGCAGGCGAGAGAGTCCACCCCTTTGCAGTTAACAGGAAACCGTGATTGCGGAAATGATCATCGCTATTGCCAACGCATATATTGAATGCAACTCGGCGGAACAACTCTCTCAAGTTGGTATCGACATTGGCGCAGCCACTCAATACAAAATCTACAATATCCAAATAACCATTGCCCGTTGTTGCATTGTCGCCATCGTTTAATCCGAGTAGTGTCATTGCCGATGCAAAATGTATCCGCTTGCCGCTATCCGTTCTATCAAAGCGACGAGAAAGGAGTGTATGGTGCTTATCGTTAGTCGCTATAACCTTTGTTTCGGCTGCATTTATACCTGCATTTTTGGCTAATAGATGGCAGAAATGCTCCCATAGTCCTGCATCGTAATCATCCTTCAAAGATGGGAACTTTGCAACATATATACTACAGTCCGAATCTACAACATTTGCTTTTGGCCTTGCACCACCAAGCGAAGAACCCGGCTGCACAAGTTGAGCAATCCATCGTTTTTCGGGGAGCGCATTGGTCCCCTCGCTTTTCTCAATCTCCTTGCTGGCTGCAATCAGTTCTCGCAAGTCGGTCAATGGGGGAATACGCAAAGAGTTATCGGCGTTGATGAACTCACCATCAGGTGTCTCCTTAAAACGGAATCCTCCCATACGGGAAAAGTCATCAATACCCGTCAAAAAGTCAAACGATGATAATCGGCGAACCGGACGCCTCTCCTCCTGTGCCATTATCTGCTCACGACGGAGAAGAAGAGTGCGTCCCCATCTATCAGGCAGTGCATCAGCAAAGCAACCAAAAATATCTTTATCCGGCTGTGTATATTGCACCCCCGGATAGTTGTTAAGCTCTTCGCTGAGTGTGATAGCATTGTACTTTTTTATCCAACTATCGGCAAAATTGAAACTATAACTATCCGAGCCACGAAGCGATTCGTATCCGAGTTCTCCAATCAACTCAATCTCTTTGAGCCAATCGAAATCGGCATATACATACAACTTTTTCATAACTAATCGTTAACTTTTACACATCCTTCGTGTGCAATGGAAGAATAAATTTTTCCCAGCAGTAATAAGCCTGGATAGGTGCCTTTATAAGAGACTTCAAAGTATTTGTTTTCATCTGGCAAAACCCAACTTGCCAAGAAATTTGGGGTCGTAGTTTTGGGCTTATGACGGCTAACATCTCTTGCTAACCTTTTTAAGATGTCTTTTTGACTACTCTCAAAAAAGGTAACATCATTCATATCGTTATCTCGACTAGAATATGGAGTTATAAAATGAAGACCTATTCTTATTACCCCTTTTGTATTTTCACTAAAGTATTTCACATTTTTTCGGACATCTTGAAGTTGACTTATAGTCATCGTTTCCCATCTTTTAATAAGCCTTTCATCATTGGTTTTATCCGTTCTAAATGCGTCATAACTATGTTTCATTTCAATAACCAAACTATAGTCCTTGTATACGCACCAATAGTCAATTCTACCTTTTGAATTATCTTTTTCAAAACCTTTTATGCAGCTATCTCTAACAATAGGATATTCAGCTATTACCAAACCATTGCATAGAGATGATATAACAGGTAATACAACAGAGTCTAACTGACGCTCTCTAAACAAAAAAGGGTATTCGATAATATCATATTTGCTACTGCTAAACAACAAAGACTGCTTACAAACTCTAAAAAACATCTCTTTAATAAAGTTATAAGCAATATTTACATCTTCTCCCAATTCTGAAGGGCAGGAAGATATGACAAAATTTAAATTCTGTTTTTTAGTTTTGCGTAATGAGAGTTCCATATTCTATATAGACTTAAAGTTTTTTAGATGCCCTTTCACGCTTTGGCAAATTCATATCCTGCAGCGCTCTACCGAGTTCATCATCTTTTGCCAATGAGAGAATATCATCATCAAGTTGCAGGGCATACAACACACGCAGATAGATGCCAATCGCTACCGTAGGCACGCCTTTCTCTATGCGTGATACCGTAAGTGGCGAACAAGTAGCACGCCCCGCTACCTGTGCAACACTCAAATTACGACGCAAGCGGGCAAGTTTAATTTGCTCACCTACAATCTGCATTTTCTGCTCTAACTTTCGGGGCAATTTAGTCCCCATCGTACTCTTTGCCATAACCGTAACATATCATATAATATGCAAATATAGTGCTTTTTCTTTATTTTATGATAGTTTGAGGAAAAATATTGCAAATGCAAGCAGAAAGAAAAAATGCCAAAGACAGGCTCAACCGATACCCAACCTAAGTCATACAATCTTACTTTATATGGCTGAGATAAGAACAAGATAAACTGCACTCGCAGTAAAAAATATATGATTATGCGATATTATACCTAAAAAGTACAACCCCATCCTTCAATGGATAAAAAACTATTCTAAAAAGTTCCTGCCCTTAAAGGGGACATTGCGTAATAAGCAATGTTTGCGACGACGGGAACTTTAGTTCCCCAAAGGAGTGCCGAGCTTTGCGAGGCCAATCAAAAACGACAGCTTTTGAAGACGGAGGGGTTTTCCTCGCGTAGTATGGTTTATTGTAGTACGATGGGTTAAGAACCCCCTCCGAACTTTTTTCTCGGAAAAAAGTTCTCGTCCCCCTTTAAGAGGGACAGCTT
>JAZNKR010000089.1:0-5499 GCA_045578665.1 Bacteroidaceae bacterium
CGCGAGGAAAACCCCTCCGTCTTCAAAAACTGTCGTTTTTGAATCCACCTCCCCTTTAAGGGCAGGAACTTTTTAGAATAGTTTTTTATCCATTGAAGGATGGGGGTGTACTTTTTAGGTATAATATCGCATAATCATTAAGAGAAAAACAGATGAAATTCTTCGCTTTCCTTAAAGACTGGTCACTGCCAATATCAATGCTCACCGGAGCGGCAGCATACTTCATATACACAAGCATACCACAACTCGACGGCACACACGCAGCCGCAAACACCATCATAAGCTATCTGCAACCGGGACTCATCTTCGCAATGCTCTTCGTAACCTTCTGCAAGATACGCTTCAGCGAACTGCGGCTCGAAAAGTGGCACTTCGTACTGCTCGCCTTTCAGTTGCTCACCTTCATACTCTTCGCACTCGTCGCCGCATACGCGCCACTCACCCCATCGATGCGCGTGCTTGCCGAGTCGTTCATGCTCTGCCTTATATGCCCCACGGCAACGGCAGCGGCAGTAATAACAGCACGTCTGGGAGGCAGTGCCGCCTCGTTGCTCACATACACGATAACCATAAACTTTGCGGTGGCACTTGTGGCGCCATTCTTCCTCACCCTTGCACACCCGATTGAGGGAGTGGATTTTTTGTCGTCGTTCCTGATGATACTTGGCAAGATTTTCCCTCTGCTGCTCTGCCCTCTTATAGCAGCATCGCTTGTGAGACGCTTCGTGCCTACGCTGCACGATTTTCTGGTGAAGAAGTGCCGCAACCTCCCCTTCTATCTGTGGCTGGTGGCGCTGTCGTTGGCTATAGCCATCACCGTCAAGTCCATTGTACACAGCGACATATCCATATATGTGCAGATGGGGATAGCCATTGTGTCGCTCGTCTGCTGCATAGCGCAGTTTGCCTTCGGACGGTACATTGGCTCGAAATATGGCGACACAATCGCCGGAGGACAATCCTTGGGACAGAAGAACACCGTCTTCGCAATATGGCTCGCCTACACATTCCTCACCCCCGTAACCTCCATCGCCGGAGGATTCTACAGCATCTGGCACAACAGCGTGAACACATGGCAGCTCTACCGCAAGAACCACGAAAAAAGCACAAAGGAGGCATAGCATGGAGATACCAGAAGCTACATACAGATTCATAGTGGAACAGCGAGATGCCGACGTAAAGAGACTCGCACTGCAATCGCACCGCTACCCCGACGTGGATATGCGCTTTGCCCTCACCCAGATAGAAGCATGGCAGCATGCAGCCACCAAGTTGCCCGAGTGGGCGGCAACGGAAGGAATCATCTACCCAGGAAGAATCTCTATGGAGCAGTGCTCGTCGCAACCTACCGCGCTCTACAAGGCATCGCTTATGGGCGGAACCGCCTTTGCCGACCTTACGGGTGGTTTCGGGATAGATTGCAGCTACATCTCGCGCCGCTTTGCCAAAGGATTCTACATAGAGCGCAATACCGAACTTTGCGCCATCGCCCGGCACAATTTCGCCCTATTGGGGCTACACCACATAGAGGTTATTAACAACAACAGCGAAGAGGCTGTCTCAAAGGTAGGAAAGGTAGACTGGATATATCTTGACCCTGCCCGCCGCGACGGAGCAGGCAAAAAGGTGGTTGCCCTCGACGACTGCGAGCCCGACATCGTAGCCCTGCGTCCCGCACTCCTGAAATGCGCCGACAGGATAATGGTAAAATGCTCCCCAATGCTCGACATCACCGCCGCCTGCCGGCAACTGCGCACGGTGAGCGACATACACATAGTGTCGGTAAACAACGAGTGCAAAGAACTTCTCTTCATACTCACAGCCGAAGAGTGCCCTGCACCCACTGTCCACTGCGTAAACATCAAAGAGGATGAAAAGGAGGAGTACACATTCCCACTCGGCGAAGAAGAGATTGCCACCTATGCCACCGATGCTGAACAGTACCTATACGAACCCAATGCATCGATACAAAAAGCAGGATGCCCCGCATCGCTTTGCGCCGCATACGGAATAAAGAAACTGCACCGCAACAGCAATCTCTACACCTCAGCAATACTCGCCGAGAACTTCCCCGGCCGCACATTTGAGGTTGCGGCTGTCAGTGGTTTTTCGAAAAACGAAATAAAGGAGTGTATAGGCGGGCTGAAAAAGGCAAACATCACAGTGCGCAACTTCCCGGAGAGCGTACAGCAGCTGCGCAAAAGACTGAAGTTGGGCGATGGCGGCGATATTTATCTCTTTGCAACCACCCTTGCCGACGGTCGCAAGGTGCTTATAAGGTGCGGCAAACTGAAGTAAGGCAGCTTCTTAGTATAAGCATCTGTGATGCGCTCAAAATAAAATTGATATATTTCGGCCTCCGCTTATGTAGGTCCAATCGGATTATATAAGCGCATTGTAAATGCTGGTACTCAAAGCATCCGCATTGCAAATGCGGATGGACAAGGAAATATTATCATTGTCAAAATGAAATGGATTTTGTTAGTCAAAAAAAGAAAACCGTTGTTGATTAAACGTTATTTAAAATCTCCCTGCATTTTGTTTAGTTTACCACTTTTGTATATATATCCAAACTAAACCTATTCATATATTTCTTTTGACCTACAAAAAAGATAAAGAATCGTATTATTATATTCTCAATATTTGAAGTTTCGCAGGTACTCTCCCCCTTGTGAAGAGGGAGAGTGGGATGTTCCACTAGAGAAAGTTTAATTACTTCTTTCCCATATAAAACACATATCCATAGTATTCTTTGTACTTCTGATATAGTTCTACTTCGTGTCGTTGATTGCTAACCAATGCTTGTGCCGTTGGATTATCGGGATGCTTTTCCAAAAAGATTTCTTGTGCCTTCTGTTGAGGAATGTAATATTCCTTTGTCCAACATTCTTCCGGCAATGCGAAGGTAATGATATTCCTGTATCCGGCTTCTTCCATCTGTTTCACCTTGTTGGGAAGCGTATCGATTTCCGGATAGGCATCTGTCCAAAAGTCTTCAATCTCTTTCGGACGATTCTCGGTCAACCAAGTAGCATCGGTTACGGCAATGTATCCACCCGTCTTGATGAAGCGATACCATTCGTTCATTCCTCGTTGGAAACCGATGTTGTAAATGGCTCCTTCAGACCATATCACATCAAATGATGCCTCTTCAAAGGGGAGTTTACCCATATCGCCCACCATTGCATGTATCTTTTCGGTTAAATGGGCTTGTTGAGCACGAGTGTTCAGTTTTTCGATGAATAGGGGAAACAAATCGATGGCAGTAACGTGAGCATCCGTATGCTTTGTCAAGACAAGAGAAGATGAACCTGTGCCACATCCCAAATCGGCAATTTTAGGATGATTTGGAAGATCTTTCAAATAAGAAAAAGCTTTCAAAGTAGAGACTTCACTACCTGGTCCTTGCCGGTCGGTACTGGAAAAATATTCACAAATTAATTGGAATTCAAATTCGTTGATGGAATGATTATCATTATTCATAATTGTTCTTTTTTATCGTTAATTTAGAGATATAAATATTAGCTCAGAAAGGAAATGCCCTTCTGAGAATTCCAAGGGATAACCGTCAACCACATGGCCGAAGCAGTTATTTACATTACAATATCCGAATTTGTTTTAATCATCCGAGGACAAAGATAAAGACTTTTTTCTATTAATCAATAGTTCGTTAAAAATTAGCCTAGCCTAAGCGGCTCTGGCTGTAAATAAAATGAGTTCTTTGAAAAGTTTGTCAATAACTTGTGGGTCTGGGTTAATCCCAAACACGCAAATAAATCGTTCAAGCATATAAGCATTATGTATGTATGACTTGCAGGAGGATATGGAATATGTTATCCCCGTCCCTTCGCGTTTGCAACGCGAAGAATTGAATATAAGCATCTGTGATGCGCTAAAATAAAACCTCATGTCCTTTCGCATTTGCAATGCGAAAGATTGAGTATAAGCATCTGTGATGCGCTCAAAATAAAATTGATATATTTCGGCCTCCGCTTATGTAGGTCCAATAGGATTATATAAGCGCATTGTAAATACTGATACTCAAAAACATCCGCATTGCAAATGCGGATGGACAAGGGTACAAAGATTAACTTGAAGACAGAGAAGTACAAAATACCTGCCGAATATTATATTCCCTTTATATCGAACTTACGTTATTTATATCCTTGTAAATCAAAATAGTGTCAAGTTGCTATTTGGTTTTTTTAATGTTATGTTTCAGATATAATAGTAAGAAATGCATTTTACGCCTCTTGTTAATCATCGTGCCATTGACCAACAGTTGCATACCCTCTCCTGGTATAGACTTTAATTCCAATGAAGGGTCATCTGTTATGAATAATCCACGCATTTCTGTCATAATTACATTATATAGAGCTTGTCCATCTTTAGAGTTACGGTTCCAAATCTTGCGACATACATCATCTTTGGATAGTTTATATGTAGGAGCTGCATCTATCAACATTTGCAAAAATTGCATTTTTGTTCCCGTGATATGCTTGCATTCTCCATTCCACAAAAACAATTCGTGTGATGATAGGTCAATACAAGTATTACCTATGAGTACAACATTCTTTTTAAATAAAGAATATACAGAATAATATTTAAGGAGATAATGTTTCAGAATAAGTAAAATAGCAAAAAGAATAATAACGCATATTTGTGAATATCCAAACCAATCAATATTAGATATAATAATAGAAGGCGTTATTTTAGTATATCCATAAAGTAGTGTGTGATCGCATATACCTACTCCAATCGGCTGTGAAACATGGCCGTCAATAGATTCAGTTGATAAAGATTTTACAAAGGGAGCATTTTTACATATAGAATCAAGGCAAGGAAACATGTCTTTCAAGTTCCTTATTTTAAGTTCAACAGATGATTCTGCAATAACCCCGGCATTTCTTAATATATCTTTAAACAAGGAATCTATTATTTCAATATCATATTCATCACCCATAATCAGAGCTGTTTCTTTGATTTTCATCTGATATTCATAATATGATTCAGGATGAAAAAAAGTTTTAGAAATTTCTATGGTGTCATCAGCAGACATTATTGTGGTCTTTTGCTTTTTTGCATACGCTTTAGAATTATAGCTTCCCCAATGTGGTATGCCTTTTGATTGCATAATATATTCTCCCCATTTGGGAGCATGTTCTTGGAGCAAACTGTCAACTTGAAGATATAATTCATCTTCACTTTTTGTATAATTAAAGACATACGATAGACCTAGTGAAATAAATAGTAATACTGACCATATAAATACTGTTGTTCCTTTCATTATTTTTTTCTTTCCCGAAATGTAGAATCTCCCAATAAAATTGTACAATGAGGTCTTTGCCCCAAAATAAAGCAAAGATAGTGTTTTTGTTGCGATCCAAACAAATATAACTCTAAATATTGAATTTTAAACGACTTAAATACGTTTACCGGACACTAATATTCAAAAACAAGTTTTTGAAGAGGAAGGAGTTTGGAATTATTACTGCTGTT
>JAZNKR010000090.1:0-9475 GCA_045578665.1 Bacteroidaceae bacterium
TCACAAGTTCGGCACTCCTTTGGAAAGCTAAAGTTTTCGTCGTCGCAAACATGGCTTATTACGCAATGTCCCTCTTCAAGAGGGAGAATGTCAGACATTAGTAATTTTCAGGAATTTACATTCCTCCTCTTGAAGAGGAGGTGGATTCAAAAACTCGTTTTTGAAGACGGAGGAGTTCAAAACATAAGCAGAATAAAAATTTACCGGACACTAATAATAAAAATAAGCAACCTTATTTTGTATTGCGCTCGGCTTGCACTAACTTTGCAGTATAATTATCTGTATTATGGTAATATTGGACAAATACACACAAAGCGGACACACTTTCAACCCGGCACTACTTTGGGAGTATGACCTGCAAGAATTTGATTGGCAAGCAGCTCGTACGCTTGTCGTTCAACGCGTTATAGAACGTGGACATCCCGAAGACTATTATGCTGCATTTGATATATATGGCGGCATAGATAATTTTCGTGAAGCAATCAAGGCTATACCCTATTTAAGTCCGATAGATATAAACTTTGTCTGTTCGATTTTTAATCTAAAAAAAGAAGAATTAAAATGTTGCAAACACAGACAGTCGAGCCAAAGACATTGGAACTTTTAAAAAAACGACAAAGCGAGCCGCTGCTATCTTCATTCAACCTTGTAGGAGGTACAGCTGAAATTCTATCAAGCAAAATATAGCGATGCTAACGTTATTACTCCTGTTAAATCTTTGATTTATTTTGATGATATAAACTTGGAAGAACCAGTTCTTATGATTAACGACACATTCAATTGGAAAAAAACAGCCAAACGACTTGAAAAAATGACAGAAGAACCGAACAAAATTTTCAATTAAGCCCTTTTATCAATACAAATACTATGGTAGACAAAGAATATCTCAACAGTTTCGAAAACAAACTCACAGACGAACTTCTGCGCTTGTGCACAGCATACAAGGCTCTCGACGGCACTCTGCTCGCCACTGACGACATTGACGGCAAATGGGATGCAATAGCACCAGAATATATAGCCGATGCAGTAAAGGAAATCAACGCCTACCCTACCGCATCGGTAGCATGGGCTGCATACGTGGGCATGGCGGCAGCACACTATTGGGACAAGGATTTTGAACAATTCTCGTCGATGCAATACAACGCACTCTACGGTAAGCAGGGATTTGACGACATGGACGAAAACATTCTGCAAGAGATTCTCTCAATCCCTCTCGACAGCCCCGTAGCACAAGACACCGAGAGCATGATACGCCGATGCGCAGAAAGCACAGTCAGCCTGATAAGACACGAACAGGTTGAACCTCAAAGCCCTACTGCATTCTATGTATTCACACGCGCTGCAAAAACAATGTTCCGCATAGGAGCATCCTTGCAGTTGAAACGCATGGGATATAAGTTCGAAAAGGTAAAGTAAATACTTGAAAAACAAGAAAAACGACTCTCCCTCTTGGTTAAGCTAATCTTTGGACACATTTTTAGCTTTTATATCTTTTGCTAATCTCTTTAAAATAAGAAACTTAAAAAAGCTGTCCCTCTTTAAGGGGGACGAGAACTTTTTTTAGAAAAAAAGTTCGGAGGGGGTTCTTAACCTATCGTATTGCAATAACCCATGCTACGCGAGGAAAACCCCTCCGTCTTCAAAAAACTTTGTTTTTTGAATCCACCTCCCCTTTAAGGGCAGGAACTTTTTTAGTAAGCTATTTAAAAACAAGAAAACTACTCTCCCTCTATTGAAGAGGGAGTACCCGAAGGGGGAGGGAGTTCGAAAAAACACCAAAGCAAAGTTTCAAACTCCTCCGTCTGCAAAAATATGTTTTTGCAGACACCTCCTCTTCAAGAGGAGGAATTATTTTAAATGATTATCAAATATATTACCTAAAGTGTAGTGTTGTTGGAATTAGTAACTTAAAAAGTTGTCCCTCTTAATAGGGGGACGAGAACTTTTTCCTTAGAAAAAGTTCGGAGGGGATTCTAAACCTATCGTATTACAATAACCCATGCTACGCGAGGAAAACCCCTCCGTCTTCAAAAAACTTTGTTTTTTGAATCCACCTCCCCTTTAAGGGCAGGAGCTTTTTTAGTAAGCTATTTGAAAACAAGAAAATAACTCTCCCTCTTGAATAGAGGAGTACCCGCAGGGGGAGGGAGTTCGAAAAAACACCAAAACAAAGTTTCAAACTCCTCCGTCTGCAAAAATATGTTTTTGCAGACACCTCCTCTTCAAGAGGAGGAATTATTTTATCAACAATCAAAGAAGTATGAAAAAACTACTCATCCTTGTAGCAGCAATCATTCCGTTGCTATCCATACAGGCACAACGTCCATTCACTCCGCAAGAGCTCGAAAAATGGGAACGTATAACCTCGCGCACCATCTCCGACGACGGCAAATGGGTGTCGGTAACCTTTTCGCCCTGGCGTGGCGATTCGCGCATTGAGCTCTACTCCAACGATGGCAAAGAGGCGAAGAAGTACACTCCTGCCACTGCGGGTACATTCTCCGCTTCGTCGGAATATTTCGTGGTGAAGAAGGTTGCACCGTTGCAGACTACCGACTCGCTGAAGTTGGCAAAGGCAAAGAATATGCCACAGGACAGACTGATAATTGAGCATCTTGCCACAGGCAGATCACAGCAGATAGACTCCATAGTCGGCTACCGCATAGCCGAGTCACACGACTACATAGCCTACCAGCGCCGACACAAGGACTCGGCACTCGTTGTATCTGCCCTCGACGGCAAGGAGAGGAAGAGACTCCCCTCGCCATCGTCATACGCCTTTGCCAAAAAAAGCGCAACACTATACTATGTAACAAAAGACACCGTCAGCGGCAAACCGGGACTCTATATCCTCGACCCCACCACCGGCAAGGAGCAACTCATCAAGGAGGGAAAGGGCAGTTTCTCGTCAATACGTTTCAACGAAACGGGCGACAAGCTTCTCTTCCTCTATACCGACAAGAAGGAAAAGGAGCGCACACAGAGCCTGTGGCTGTCGCTTGCAGGCGAACCGGCATTTGAAGCCATCAACAGCAGTGCCACCGGTCTGCCCGAGGGGTGGATAATAAGCCCCAACTACTCGCCCTACTTCTCAAAAGACGACGCACGCATCTTCCTGGGTACAGCCCCCGAACCGTTGCGCAAGGATACCACAATACTCGAGAGCAACCGTCCCAATGTGCAGGTGTGGAGCTGGAACGAACCTGTTCAATACACCGTGCAGCAGCACAACCTCAACGGCGACCTCAAGAAGAGCTACACCGCACTATACGACATCGCTGCCAAACGATTGTTGCAGATAGCAGACACTGCCCTGCCCAACTGCCGTCTGCCTCGTGAAGGCATTGGCGAATGGGCTATAATATCCACTTCAAAACCCTATTCGCTCTCGTCCATGTGGGAGGGTCGCACACGATACGACCACTATAAGGTATCACTCACCACCGGCACCCGCACACCCATCGTATCAGGTGTCTACACATCTTTCTCGCTCTCTCCCTCGGGCAGATATGCCATAGGATACAACCCAGCCGACAGTTGCTGGTACACAGTGAACCTGCATAACGACAAGAACGTGCTCAACCGTCTCACCACCCCACGCACATTCGTTGCATGGGACGAAGAGAACGACACCCCCGACTACCCGTCGCCCTACGGCTATGCAGGCTGGACAAAAGATGACACAGCAATACTCCTCTACGACCGCTACGACATCTGGTCGTTCGACCCCGAAGGCAAAAGAGAACCGATAAACCTCACAAAGAACGGTCGCACAACACGCACCGCCTATCGCTACATTGCCACCGCGAACGACGAAAAATTCATCGACACGAAACAAACGGCATACTTGTCGGCATTCAACAACATCGACAAGAGCACAGCCATCTTCACAACCACACTCGCAAAGCCCTCCGTACCCAAGAGACTCACCGAAGGCAGCTACCGATATGGCAACCTTAAACGGGCAAAAGAGAGCGACACATACATATTCACACGCGAGAATTTCGAAACCTTCCCCGATGTGTGGATAACAGACAAGAGATTCAAGAAGAGCAGACGCCTGACACAAGGTGCCCTGCAGCAGGAGAAATATATATGGGGCAAGGCTGAGCTTGTATCGTGGACCTCCTTCGACGGCACTCCATTGGAGGGAGTGCTCTACAAACCTTCCAACTTCGACCCGGCGAAGAGCTATCCCATGATAGTAAACTTCTACGAACGCAACTCGCACAATCTGCACAACTTCCGCCACCCCGAGCCCAACCGTTCGACCATCGACTACTGCATGTACCTGAGCAACGGCTACATAATCTTCAACCCCGATGTGCGATACAAAGACGGCTATCCGGGCAAGAACTGTTACGACTGCGTAGTCTCAGGTGTGGAAAAGGTCCTCTCTGAAGTCGGCAACATCGACAAGTCGCGCATAGGAGCGCAGGGACACAGCTGGGGCGGCTATCAGGTGGCATATCTTGCCACACGTACCAATATGTTTGCCGCCATAGAATCGGGTGCCCCGGTAGTTAATATGTTCAGCGCCTACGGCGGCATACGTTGGGGAAGCGGACTTGCACGCTCATTCCAATACGAACACACCCAGAGTCGATTGGGAGGCACACCGTGGAGCCATCCCGAAAGATACAAGGAGAGTTCTCCCCTCTTCGAGATGGACAAAGTGCAGACTCCTATACTCATCATGCACAACGACAAGGATGGTCATGTGCCCTGGTATCAGGGAATAGAATATTTCGTCGCGCTGAAACGTCTGGGCAAACCGGCATGGATGCTCAACTACCCCGATGAACCCCATTGGCCCATGAAGTTCCCCAACAGAGTAGATTTCCAGATAAGGATGAAACAGTTCTTCGACCACTACCTGCAAGGCGCCCCCATGCCCAAATGGATGAAAGAGGGTCTCCCAGCAGTGAAACAACCCTTTGAATTGGGGTATTGATATATGAAGCGAGTCCTCTGTGTGATGCAGAGGACTCGCTTTCTTAACGACACAAATAGTTTGTAACTATCTGATTGAGCCACATTACCGATACATGAAGTCAATCACCATCCTCAAGACTGAAAATGTCCTCGACGCTCAATCCGAAGGTAGCGGCAATCTTCAAAGCCAAGACTGTAGAAGGAACAAACTTCCCACTCTCAATTGCATTTATAGTCTGTCTGCTCACTCCCGCAGCGTCTGCCAGTTGCTGTTGCGTCATACGCACCTCGGCGCGGGCAACTCTTATTCTATTCTTCATAATCTGCTCCTTTTTTTGCACGCCATATATTATATCGGAAAACTGCCATAAAGATAAGCAAAACAGTGAACATATTATACAGCATTACATGTAGAAATCCCAAGTCATAGACAAGCAGCGAGCAGATAATAAGAACCGCATAATTGATATATAGAGCCACAAGCAAGGAATTAAGCCGCAGATGTTGCGTCATTTCATCCTCTACCTTCTCGCGCGAACAGGTAGCAAGAACAGCCCCGACAATTATGCCTATAATGGCGATGTTATTAAGCGTATAGCTATAGGAATTTTCGGATATTAAGATGTAGCCTCCAATAACCATGCTGATGGCAAAGAGAACCCATCCTATCCTTTGGAATCTGTGAGGAAACAATAAATTTTTCATAATCGTAAATTTTAAAAGTTGTTTAAGGGGTTGTGATCACGCTGCAAATGTAAAGCATTGTTTACATATAGACAAGTAAAATTGATATTTTCTTTAGTAAAATCTGATAAATATCATTTATTTATCAATATTTATCCATGATCTTGCCGATACATATTGTAATAACAGATATTTTTGCCTCAAAATTTTCCTAATGATTATGAAAAGCAATACCCTTCACCTTCTTGGATAAGAGAAAGTACCCGACAGGGGGAGGGAGTTTGACCATGCAGAGTTTTACCGAACGCACATGCAAAACCATCTCTAATCATCTGAACCTGATATCCTTCACAAGTCCTTTTTCAAAATCACACTCCGAAAATGCACTATCACAATAGCTCTTGATCTTTCGTTTTCCTATACGCACTTTATCGAAAAGGATGTTTCTGATAAACTTGGCAGATGTACCATTGCCGCCTTCCCATCCATAGAGATGAATTTTGTTTGCGATAGAACTCCCACCCGTGGAGTATGAGCGGATGTTGCGGAAGACAACATCGGAAATTTCACCCGGTGTCGTCTGGTCGCCCTTGATGCTTCCGAACCAGAAGTCAGGTTTGAAGCCAATGGCAATGAGCCTTTCGCAATAGTAGACATCTATATTCTCATAACGGATATTCCTGTAGAACGTGCCGTGCAGCGAACAGATAGTCATGGCAGCACGCTCGTCGAGCTGTTCGTGGTAATCGGGGTCGTCGTAAGAATAGAGAATGGCACAGTCGGTGAAACTTATATTCTCGTACAACGAACATTGGCTCTCGGCGCCAATGCCGATGGCACAATTGCAATCGTTCCACAGTTGCATATCCCTGAAATGGATATCCCTGTTGGGCGCACACTTTTCGGGCTTCTTTCCACCCAATCCCTTTATGGCAATGGCATCGTCGTTAGAGCGGATGAAAGTGTTGCTGAATAGACAATTGCGGCAATTGATAATATCTATACCATCGGTGCAGGCATATCGTGTGGAGAGAATCTTCACACCATCGAACACCACGTTGCTGCAATGCGACATGGCAGTCTGCCAACATTGCGGGCGATGACAGTGGAAGAGCAGACCCTCTACAGAAATTCCATCGCAGTAGGCAGCCTCGAAAATCACTTTCGGGTTCTCCTCGTCGTTGAAGATCATTCCCCTGCCAAAGAGTTTTACACCCTGCTTGGTCTCCCTCACAGCCACCCTGCCGCGGACAACTGCACCGGGAGCCAGATAGAGACTCCAACCATCCTCAATGCGCAGTTGGTCGCCACTCTCGAGGATACTCTTCAGATCGTGGAAGCCCGGGGCAAAATAGTGGAGTCTGCTCTTCTCTAGCCTCCGGTAGCCACTTTCGCAAGGCGGCGCAGGAGCATCCTTTTCGATGCTGTTGCAGAAAAGATGCAGCACATCCCTGCGTGGTTCGTTGTTGACAATGAGAGTGATGTTCCTGTCGGCACATCCGGTCTTTATGGCAATGCTGTTGGCTCCTGTGCGCACCACCCTTTTGATGCCGCTGCCCTTTTTGGGCAAAACCTCAAAGCTCTCAATCTCCTTGTGATAACTGATATGTATTGTAATATCCCTACCATCCTCGAACTCGAAACTGCCGAAGTGCACAAGACCGCCGTCGTAGCTTCTGTCGTTGTAGAGCCCTACGTATGCATCGTTAACCTTCACATTATAGAGCGGAGTACCCTCCAGCGGAAATTCCTTAGCCACGGCATGAGTGGAATATCTGCCCGCAACATCAGTGAAATCTTCGCCCAACCCCTTTTCGGGAGAATAGGGCAATCCTTTAGCCCGGACATCAGCCGGCGCAAAGAGAGGGATAGCGAAAAGCAGGACGAATATATTTATTAAAAATGTAGAATATCTCATGTTGCTAAGCAGTTGTTTACCCTTGCGAATGTACAAAAAATATCAAAAACGTACAAATGTGTCCGTTTTCGGACACCCTTGATTTTACATCATCATTGATTACCAACAACTTAAAAGTTTGGCACGGTTTTTGAAGTATAGTTGGTAAATGAACGTAAATATGGACAGAGAAATACCCAAAAAAGAGAAACAGAAAAAATTACTGATGCGTATAGGCAAAATAGCAGGCTCTCTTGTGCTGCTGACAATCATCATTGTCTCCGGCATCAACTATGCCCGCAGCACTGTGAATAAAAAATCGCTCACATTCAGCAAGGTGGACAAAGGAACGATAGAGACCAGCGTAACAGCATCGGGCGAAGTCTACCCAGCCTTTGAAGAGATAATAAACTCACCCATCAGTTCGCGTATCGTAGAGGTCTATTGCCACAGCGGCGACAGTGTAGATGTGGGTACTCCACTGCTGCGACTCGACCTCACAAAGACCGAGACAGAATACAAGAACCTGCTCGACGAGAAAGAGATACGCCGCCATCAGTTGGAACAGCTGAAACTGAACAACAGAACCTCATTGTCGAGTCTCGAGATGAACATAAAGATAAATGCCATGGAGCTCAACCGTCTCGAAGCCGAACTGCGCAACGAACGCTACCTCGACAGCATAGGCTCGGGAACAGCCGACAAGGTGCGCCAGGCAGAAATGGCAGTGCAGACAGCCCGCCTGCGTCTTGAGCAGCAGCGCGAACAGTTTGCCAACGACCGCGAGATAAAAGCATCCAACGTGCGAGTGCAGGAACTGGAGTTTGCTATCTTCACTAAAAAGTTGGAAGAGATGAAGCGCACCTTCGACGATGCCCGCATACTCTCGCCACGCAAAGCCGTGCTCACCTACATAAACGAACAGATAGGTGCGCAGGTAGGCGCAGGCACACAGATAGCTACCATCTCCGACCTCGATCACTATATAGTCAGAGCTCAGATATCGGATGTGATGAGCGAATATGTGGTGCCCGGCAAAAAGACTCTCGTAAAGATAGGTGGCGAAAAGCTCGAAGGTCGCATAGGCAATGTAGCCCCCAAGAGCCAAAATGGAAGCATACAGTTCGAAGTGCGACTCGTCAACGACAGCCACAAACGCCTGCGCCCGGGAGTGCGCACCGATGTATATATAATGAATTCCATCCACGACGATGTACTGCGCATACGCAACGCATCGTACTACGTGGGAGCGGGCACATACAATCTCTTCGTGAGTAACGAGAATGATGAACTCATCCGCCGCAAAGTGAAGTTGGGCGACTCCAATTTCGACTACGTGGAGGTAGTCGAAGGCTTGCAGGAGGGCGAACAGATAGTGATTTCAGATGTATCGGAATTCACACACAAAGAAAAGATAAAATTGAAATAAGTTAAGAATAAGTTATGTATCAGATGCCGGCAATGGCGTAAATTTGCGCCATTGCCACCGAAAGAGGATGCGACAAGAAAATTATCGGAGGGAGTTCTAAAACATCGCAGACAACAGCACCATATAAACGCAAGAAAAGAACTCCTCCGTCTTCAAAAAACAAGTTTTTTGAATCCACCTCCTCTTCAAGAGGAGGAATAAAATAAAATGATTATCAAATATGAAACTTAAAAAAGCTGTCCCTCTTGAAGGGGGGCAACGCGGAATGGAGCGTTGCTTGCGACGACGGAATATTTATATTCCCAAAGGAGTGCCGAACGCAAGTGAGGTCTTCCTTTTTTCCGAGAAAAAAGTTCGGAGGGGGTTCTTAACCCATCGTACTACAATAAACCATACTACGCGAGGAAAACCCCTCCGTCTTCAAAAAACAAGTTTTTTGAATCCACCTCCCC
Organism: Bacteroidaceae bacterium; assembly: GCA_045578665.1. Taxonomy (GTDB): domain Bacteria; phylum Bacteroidota; class Bacteroidia; order Bacteroidales; family Bacteroidaceae; genus HGM04593. The sequence continues at coordinate 9,398 of JAZNKR010000090.1, forward strand.
TTTAAGGGCAGGAGCTATTAAGAATTGTTTCGCTAAACTAACAAAACATGTCATTCCTACATATGAGTATAGTAAAAA
>JAZNKR010000091.1:0-10136 GCA_045578665.1 Bacteroidaceae bacterium
TGAGGCTGCCGTTAAGAAAGCGCCCATGCGCAGAGCTTTTTGGTTCTTTTTGTCGGCACAAAAAGAACGTAAACTTTGTTTAAATCAATATAACTACAAACTGCCATTAAATAAATACTGTTTAGCCAAAAACAATTAGTAAATTTTACCGGACACTAATATAATCTTATATTACTTTTTGTTATCTCTGGTGTGCGGATGCCGGGTTTCAACTCGCCGCCGATGTAGTAGATCGCTTCTCCGTCTGTTGTGAGGAGTGCCCCTGCACGTGCGTAGAGTGGGCTTCTCTGTGCAATGCTCCATTGTTCGCTCTTTGTGTCGAAAAGCATCAGGCGGTTGTTGAATCTGTACCACTCTGCCGGTTGTCTCATGTACTCTTTTTGTGGGATGCAGTTGTATGTTCCGGAGATTGCATCTTCGAAAATGGTGCGGTTCACACCGCCTGCTGCAATGATGTGGTTCTTGCCGTAGAGAATGGCTGTGCCGCCCGAGAGGGTCAACGGCTCTCCCTCTTCGTCTGTTACCGCAGGCAGTGGCGTCCAGCTGCCGAGTGCTAAATCATATTTATATCCGTTGCAGTGTACTTTGGCTTCTGTTGTGGAGTCTTTTGGCGTGAATCCGCCCCACAGGTAGAGTGCCTCTTCTGTGGCTGCACATACGGGTTGTACTCTTCCGTTGCCGGGAAAGGGGGTGAGTTCTTGCCATTCGTCGGATGCGTTCTCTATGTCGAGGGTGAAAAAGCGGGTCGAAGCCTTGCCGTCGGCATTGCCTCCAACTACAAAGATTCTGCCTTTTGATACAGCTCCACAGGCGTTGTCTATGGTGCATGGCAAGGGGGGCAGTGTCTCTGTTGTGGCTTTTCCGTTGCTGTATGTTATTTTGTAGACTGCTTTTGATGCGCCCTCCTCGTTCATTCCTCCGGCTATAACAAGATGGTTGCCATATTGCAGTGATACTCCGTATGCCGAGGATTCGGGCAGTTCTCCCACCATTTTCCATTCAAGGCTGTTGTTGGTGGATGTGTGGTATATTCCTTTGTAGTACCTCTTCTTGCCACCGTCGGCTGCAGGGGTGTCGGGGAAGTTGCATCCGCCGGCAAGTAGTATGCAGTTGTTGCCGGTGGCTGCATAGCATGCCGATACGCCCAATTGGTACCCATCCTCCGATTGTGGCATTGTGCCTATTGTCTCGGGCTTCTCTGCGGGTGTGCCGCATGATGCCGTCATCAGCAGTGTGATGGCGGAAAAGAAAAAGGTTTTCAGGTATGTTTTCATACGGATATGTTTGTGTGCAGTTTCCGGAATTGTGTCCCAACTGCTGTTCTTGCGGTGCATTGTGATTACCACTCTATGGGCTCTTTGCCGTGTTTCCTTAGATAGTCGTTGGTGAGTGTGAAGTGGTGGTTGCCGAAGAAGCCTGCGTATGCCGACAGGGGAGAGGGGTGGGGCGAGGTGAGCACAAGGTGTCTGCTGCGGTCTATGAAGGCGCCTTTCTGTTGTGCGTAGCTTCCCCAAAGTATGAATACGAGGTTTTCGCGTTTCTCGGCAAGGATGCGTATTGCGGCATCTGTGAATGTCTCCCATCCGCGACGTTGGTGGGAGCCTGCACTTCCTGCCCTAACTGTGAGTGTGGCATTCAGCAACAGCACTCCTTGTCGGCTCCATCGGGTGAGGTCGCCGTCAGCGGGCATCGGCTTCCCTGTGTCTGCGGCTATCTCCTTGAAGATATTAACAAGCGACGGGGGCATCTTTATCTCTTTGTTGACAGAGAAGCAGAGCCCGTTTGCCTGTCCCGGTCCATGATAGGGGTCTTGCCCTATGATAACAACTTTTGCTTCGTCGAAGGGACAGTGGTCGAATGCGTTGAATATGAGCCTGGCAGGGGGGTAAACGGTGCTTGTGGAGTATTCGTTGCGCACGAATTCTGTCAGCTCGGCAAAATAGGGCTTTTCGAACTCTGTGGCAAGCTCTCTTTTCCAGCTCTCTTCTATCCTTACATTCATGTGCTCCTCCCTTAAATCAATGGAATACCTATCTCCTTGCATCCTTTGCGCATCTCTTCGGGCCAGATACTTGCCTGTATCTCGCCGATGTGTGCTTTGTGGAGCAGAAGCATGCAGAGACGCGACTGTCCCAATCCTCCGCCAATGGATAGGGGGAGGCTACCTTCGAGCAGTCGGCGGTGGAAGTAAAGTTCTTTTCTCTCCTCCTTGCCTGATATCTCAAGTTGGTGGAGCAGTGCTTCCTTGTCTACGCGGATACCCATAGATGATAGCTCTATGGCGCATCCGAGTACGGTAGACCAGATGAAAAGGTCGCCGTTGAGTCCGTAGAATCCATCTTCGTTGGGGGTAGAGTAGTCGTCGTAGTCGGGGGCACGGTTGTCGTGCTTTGTCCCGTCACCGAGTTTACCGCCGATGCCTATGATGAAGACCGCTTTGTGCTCTTTGGTGATAGCGTTTTCGCGCTCTTTAGGTGTCATGTCGGGGTAGAGACGGCGCAACTCTTCGGAGTGTATGAAGTGTATTTCACTCGGAAGGGTGGGTGTCAACTGCGGATAGTATTCGCAGAGGGTATATTCTGTGCGTATGATTGCCGAGTATATGTCTTTGACTATTGCCTTGAGGAAGTTTACGTTGCGCTCCTCGGCTGTTACCACCCGTTCCCAGTCCCATTGGTCTACGTAGAGCGAGTGCAGGTTGTCGAGCTCCTCGTCGGCACGTATGGCGTTCATGTCCGTGTAGATGCCGTGTCCCTCCTTTATCTGGTAGTCGGCGAGGGTTACGCGTTTCCATTTCGCAAGAGAGTGGACAACCTCTGCAACTGCACCGTCCATGTCCTTTATGGGGAAGTTAACTGCATTCTCTATGCCGTTGAGATCGTCATTGAGACCGGTGCCGCGCAGCACGAACAGCGGGGCTGTTACACGGCGCAGACGCAGTGTGGAGGCGAGGTGGTTCTGGAATGTCTCTTTTATTTGCTTGATGGCAAGCTCGGTTTGCTTGAGGTCCAACAGTGGGGTGTATGCTTGGGGCAAATCAAAGATTTTCATTTTGTCGTGTTTTAATTAGAGGCTTATTCTTCCAGCAAATGTTTGAGAAAATCATCCATTTCCTTGTCGAGTCCTTCGAGCAACTCCTTGTCGAGCACAAGGGTGTCATCGTCTATATAGATAAGATCGACTATCGACTCCTTCTTGTCGTCGACGAGGGTGATGGAGAATGGCTTCAGTATGTTTATCTTGTCAAGCAGTCCCACTTTCTGCATCTGTGCAAGTTCGCTGCGCAGGGGCTTCTCTATGGATGCTTTGGGCGCATCTTTCCATTCGGCGATGGTTGCTTCTGCCATGGGGCGGTCGTCATCGTCGAATATTGTGAGTTTGCCACTTCCCTTGTCTACCTGCATGTAGAGGTCGGTTATAATTGCATTTTCCAACTTGCCGAACTTTTCGGTGATGGAGAGTATTGCGTCGAGCAATGAATCGCGGGACTGTTTGCTGAGTGACATATTGCCGGGTGTTATGGTTGTTGTCTTATACGTTCTTTCCGTGGCAGTTCTTGAACTTCTTGCCGCTACCACAGGGACAGGGGTCGTTGCGACCTACTGTCTTTTCTACGCGGATGGGCTCGCGACGAGGCTGCTCGCGGGTGTCTCTGCTTGCTGCTGCCTGCTGGTTGGCATCGTTGAGGTCGACCTTGCTCTCGCGGTATTGCTGTTTGGGCTTCTGTGCCTTGTCGGGGTCGGGAGCCTTGTTTACCTGTGTGGGATCCTGTACGGGTATCTGTCCGCGCATCAGTATTGATATTGTCTTGTCGTTGATCTTGTTGACCATTTTGTCGAAGAGTGTTACTGATTCGAGTTTGAATATCAACAGAGGGTCTTTCTGCTCGTAGCTTGCATTCTGTACGGAGTGCTTCAGGTCGTCAAGGTCGCGGAGGTTCTCTTTCCATGCTTCGTCAATGGTGTGCAACAGGATAGCTTTTTCGAAGCATTTGATTATCTCCTTGCCCTTTGTCTCGTATGCTTTGGCAATGTTTACGGGTATCTGGTAGATGTGGCGTCCGTCGGTGATGGGTACATATATGAACTGATCTCTCATTGTCTCGTTGTTGGTGTATATGTACTCTATGTAGGGGAAGGCAATCTCTGCCATACGCTCGTTCTTGCGCTTGAAGTTCTCAAGGGCTGCTTCGAATGCAATGTTTGCTCTCTCTTCGCCGTCGAGCTTGTCATACTCCTCCTTGCTCTTGATGGGGAGTTCTGTGGCAAGAACTTTCAGGAACTCGAGCTTGGCATCTTCGAATGTGTAGTTGTCGAGTATGGTGTAGCAACGGTCCCATATCATGTTTACGATGTCCATACCTATGCGCTCGCCCATGAGTGCGTGGCGGCGTTTGGTGTAGATGACGGTACGTTGCTTGTTCATCACGTCGTCGTATTCGAGCAGGCGCTTACGGATGCCGAAGTTGTTCTCTTCTACCTTCTTCTGTGCGTTCTCTATTGATTTTGAAATCATAGGATGCTCTATCATGTCGCCCTCCTGGAAGCCCATGAATTTGCTGTCCATGATTTTTGCGATGCGCTCCGAACCGAACAGACGCATAAGCTTGTCCTCGAGTGATACGAAGAATACCGATGAACCGGGGTCGCCCTGACGTCCCGAACGTCCACGCAACTGGCGGTCGACGCGACGCGATTCGTGGCGCTCTGTACCGATGATTGCAAGACCTCCTGCTTCGCGTACTTCGGGGCTCAGCTTGATGTCGGTACCACGACCTGCCATGTTGGTGGCGATGGTTACGGTGCCTGCAAGACCGGCTTTTGCCACAATGTCTGCCTCCTTCTGGTGGAGCTTGGCGTTGAGGACATTGTGAGGTATCTTCTTGATGGTGAGCATACGGCTGAGTAGCTCCGATATGTCTACCGATGTTGTACCTACAAGTACGGGACGACCCTGAGATACAAGCATTTCTATTTCGTCGATTACAGCCTTGTACTTCTCGCGGTTGGTCTTGTAGATGCGGTCGTTCATGTCCTTGCGGGCGATGGGACGGTTGGTGGGGATTACAACAACATCAAGTTTGTAGATGTCCCAGAATTCGCCTGCCTCTGTCTCGGCTGTACCTGTCATACCCGAAAGCTTGTGGTACATGCGGAAGTAGTTCTGCAGTGTGATTGTTGCAAAGGTCTGTGAGGCTGCTTCCACCTTTACGCGCTCTTTTGCTTCGATTGCCTGGTGGAGACCGTCGGAGTAGCGGCGACCTTCCATGATACGACCGGTCTGCTCGTCTACTATTTTTACCTGTCCGTCTTCTGTTACAACATACTCAACATCTCTGTCGAACATGGCGTATGCCTTGAGCAATTGGTTGATGGTGTGTACGCGTTCCGATTTTATAGAGTAGTTGGTGAGCAACTCCTCTTTCTTTGCAACTTTCTCCTCGTCTGTGAGGTTCTTGTCGTTCTCAAGCTCCGAGAGCTCTGCGGCAATGTCGGGAAGTACAAAAAGTGATGAGTCCTGTGAGTTGCCGGTGATGAGCTCGATACCCTTGTCGGTGAGGTCTACGCTGTTGTTCTTTTCGTCGATAACGAAGTAGAGAGGCTCGATGGCTTCGGGCATACGTTTGTTGTTCTGCTCCATGTACACCTCTTCGGTCTTCAGCATACCTGTCTTTACGCCGGGCTCGCTGAGCAGTTTTATGAGGGGTTTGTTCTTGGGCAGCGCCTTGTAGCTACGGAAGAGCGAGAGGTATCCCTGGTTCACCTCGTCCTTGTTGTCGGAATATATGAGCTGACGCGCCTCGGCGAGCAACTGTGTGGTTAGCTTTTTCTGTGCTTCCATCAGACGCTCCACGAGGGGACGGTACTCCTCGAACATCTGGTCCGAGCTGCGTGCTACGGGACCTGAAATAATTAGGGGGGTACGTGCATCGTCAATCAATACGGAGTCGACCTCGTCGACGATTGCGTAGTTGTGTATGCGTTGTACAAGGTCGCTCGGCTGGCTTGCCATATTGTCGCGCAGGTAGTCGAAGCCGAACTCGTTGTTTGTTCCGAAGGTGATGTCCGAAAGGTAGGCTTTGCGGCGCGCCTCCGAGTTGGGCTGGTGCTTGTCGATGCAGTCTACGCTGAGACCGTGGAACATGTATAGGGGACCCATCCATTCCGAGTCGCGCTTTGCGAGGTAGTCGTTGACTGTTACCACATGTACACCGTTGCCTGTGAGGGCGTTGAGGAATACGGGCAGGGTGGCTACAAGGGTCTTTCCTTCACCGGTTGCCATCTCTGCTATCTTGCCTTTGTGGAGTACCACACCGCCGAAGAGCTGTACGTCGTAGTGTACCATGTTCCACACGGTCTCGTTGCCGCCGGCTGTCCAACGGTTCTTATAGATGGCTTTGTCGCCTTCAATGCTCACAAAGTCTTTTGTTGTCGCAAGTTCGCGGTCGAAGTCTGTGGCTGTTACCTCTATTGTCTCGTTCTCAGCGAAACGGCGGGCTGTGTCCTTTACTATTGCAAATGCCTCGGGAAGTATCTCGTCAAGGATGACTTCGTTCTTGTCGAGTACCTCTTTCTCCAATTTGTCTATCTGATTGAAGATTGATTCGCGTTTTTCGAGTTCTGTCTGCTCGATGGTTGCTTTCAGCTCTTCTATCTTTTTGCGTTCATCTGCCGTCGCGGCTTTTATTCTCTCTTTCAGTCTGATTGTGTGCGCGCGCAGTTCATCGTTGCTCAGCTCTGATATCGAGGGGTATACTGCTTTTATCTTTTCTACCCAGGGCTGAATCTCGCGCATGTCCCGGCTTGCCTTGTTGCCGAACAGTTTGCTTATAAAATCTATAAATCCCATTATGTTGTTTTGTTTTTATTCTTTTGTATGTTTTGTTCTTGTTGCAACGATGCCATATTGCATGGCATGGAGTCGTTGCAATATGGCAAAGATAGTCATAAATTTATTATCTGCTGTGCTATTTGTGCGGAAATTTATCTTTTCTGCATCATTTGCAGGGTGAATGAGTCGTGTAAAGGGTCAGAACTGCACATATAGCTGTATTCTCACTCCCTCTTTGTCGATGCCGGGGTAGTCGCGGTAGGTGAGTCTCCTCACGTAGTCGATTCTGAGTACTCTGAATATATTCTCTACTCCCAATGACAGCTCCATGTAGGGGGTGTTGCCCAGATAATGGTATGTCTCGTCCTTGTACGGGAACTTGTAGAGAGGTCCGGTGTTGAGGTTATCGGGTCTGTTCTTGTCGCTCAGGTTGCCGAACATGCCGCGGAAACCTACCACTTCGCGCCAATTCAGCTTTCTTATCAGTGGTATTCGGTTGAATATTAGTCCGTTCATGTAATAAGTGAGATCCCACGAGGCATATTCGTCGTTGAAGAATTCCATGGCATTCATCAGTGCGTATGATCCCTCCTGTATGGTGTACGAGAGGTTGGCATTGGGGATTATCAGCAGCGGGAAGGGTACTTTGTTCCACACTTTGCCGGCTTTCAGTGTGCAGTTGGTGTATCCGAATGCCGAGAACCAGAAACGTTTCTTGAATCCTAATTCTGTGTGCTGGTAGTTGAACTCGCTGCCTGCTATGCCTTTGAATCCCGCTCTGTGTGTGAGAGTATATACAGGGTGTTCGGGTAGTATCGAGCGGCGGTTCCATTTCGATTGTATGAATTTTTCGTTAGGTGCATATCGCAGGTTCAGTTCCACCTCCGATTGGCGCAGGTCCTTGTCGAATCTGCTTGTGGTGATGCCGTCGATTGTCGTGGTGCGTTCGAACGGTATCAGATGCGAGGCGATGTCTATCCTGTTTCTCAGTGTAAGTGCGTATGAGAAATGGTTGTAGAATTCCCTGGTGTAGGTGAATTCCGCTTTCTTTATATAGCCTATCTTGTTGTCTTCTTTGCGTTTGATGGTAAGGAACATATTGTCCTTGTTGGTGTTCATGTAGGTCTGTCCGTACTGGAATATGTCGTTCTCGTAGTTCAGACGCAGTGAGTGTATGGGGAATTCATTGGGGTGTTCTCTCTTTTTGTTGAACGAATATTCGAGTTCTCCCATGTATTTCCACTCCTTGTCCTTGAGACCGTAGGCTACGTAGAAGTTTGCGAACAGCTTGGGGTGGAGATATGCCGAGGTCATGGCTCCTGTGCGCAGTCTTACACCTTCGAGGGCGTTGTGGCTGATGCTGGTGTTCACCGGTCCATAGAATATGGGCGGGTTGTTCTCGCGTAGGGGGATCCATCCTGTGAATAGGAATGTGATGCCTTTTTCCAACCAGTAATATACCGGGTTGCTGCGAAGCTGTTGCATCATGGCTCTTACCGATTGCTCCTTTTCGGTAACTTCGGAGATTCTGTTCTCCACCCAGTATTCGGCATCGCGCGTAGTTGCCAGCCGGTCTTCAACGATGGGGGTCTTCTCGTTGAGGATGGCTGTGGCTTGCGGTGTCTCGTTAAAGGTGTAGTTGCGGTATGCAACTTGCCGGTTGGCGTAGAAACCGTTTATCGCGTTGACGATTTTGAATTCTGTTACAAGTGATTCGTTATTCAGGATTCTTGTTCCGTCGGGCAGGCGACTGAAGTCCTGCTTAATGTTCATGTATTCTACGAAGTTGAGGTTTATGTCCTTGGGGACATTCATGTTCACCATCTTTATGAACCATGTGGAGTCGGCGGCTACATATACGTGTCCGTTGAATCCGGTCGACTCGGGGTTGTGCGGGGTGAATGCAAGGTCGATACAACGTTCCCCGTCGATGTCGATGGTGTCCATTATGTAATATTTGTAGAATGTGGGGCCGATAGTGGATAGCGGACTCACGAACTTGTTGCGGAAGAGTGTTACGTTGTCCTGGAATATGTCTACATCCTTGAATGTCTCTTCGAAGAGCACCTCAATGGATTCGTCCGATACAAAATCGTCGATACCTGCACGTTGGCGTGCTTTTACGTGCTGTCTTTCGCTTTTTGGGTCTTTCCTGTAGTAGTCGGTGGCGAGAAGTTCGCGTGCCGAAATGTGGAGGATAGGTTTGCCCGACACAAGCGAGGTGTCTATGTATTGGTCGAGAAACGAGAAATCTTTCCCGAAGTGGCTCTCTTTCGATGAACTGAAATTGTTGAGGGCTACATTCAGTTTCTCATGTCTGTCGCGACTGTAGAACTCCTTGTCTTTTGGAGAGTTGGCATCGCGGTGCTCTATCAGTTTGCGGGCAAGTTCCACGGCGGGGTTGTTCTTCTTGCTGTACTTCTCGCGTTTGGGCTTGATGGTTATTTCGGAAAGTTCGTAAAGGTCGGGCTTGAGGGTAACTTTCAGCGGGAATTTGCTTTTCGCGTTCAATGGTATGCGTTCCTCCTTATATCCTATGCTGCTTATTATAAGCGTGTCTTTGAGGGCGGGAGCCATGAACGAGAAATTTCCGTTGTTGTCCGAACTGCATCCGAAAGTAGTGTTGCGTATGCGAATGGAAATATAGGGCATCCTCTCGCCGGTAGAGGAGTCGGTTATGTATCCGTGTATCCTGTATTTGGCAACCTGTGCTTCGGTGGAAACTGTGTTCAAAAGCAGTACCGAAACAAACACTATATATATATAATGTGAAAATGTATGTTTCATTCCTTTGTTTCTCTTCTATTGCAAGCGTAGCATCTGTGTTCGGGGTGCAAAGTTACTATTTAATTGGTCAGCTTTTTGATTGTTTGTGTCGTTTTTCTTCATTTGTATGCCCGAATTTATGATAAATTAATAAAAGCGCCCTATTGAAGAATAGTCTATATCTTGTTATTTCAGCTCTAATGTGTAATATGTGGCTTTTGTGTGCGATTTTTTGAATTTTTTTTCTTGCGATAAATATTTGATAACCATTTGCTTGACGTTTTTGTTCGAAATTTCCTCTAAAATTTCTTTGCAAAAAGTTTGGTAGTTCGGAAAAAGGTTGTACCTTTGCACTCGCTTTCGGCAAGAAACACACTCGCAGTGAGCTTCGAGCTGGAGCATACGATCCTTGAAAACATTCCATACAGACATAGCAGTACAGCGGTCTTCATTTGAAAAAGATGAAGGCTGTAGTGAAAATATACAGGAACAAAAATACGAACCGTCAAAAACAGCAGCTTACATCCGTAAGCTGACAG
>JAZNKR010000092.1:0-48251 GCA_045578665.1 Bacteroidaceae bacterium
GAGTATATTGTTTATTTTTACGATGGCGCAACCTTGCTGTTGCAACTGAGTAAAAATGAATAAGATGCCGAAATAAAACAAAAAGCGACCGAAATAGAATGCACCTGGAAAAGAAATATAGATTAATAATTTATAGAACCACCCTAAAAGGTATGCACCAGATTTATATCTACGTGCTAATCGATTATTTGTTTACCGACGGCAACGAAGAATACTCTTTGGAGTATCGCATCATCTGCTCCATATAACCTTCTGTATAGTCTAACTGCACATCGGTGATTGAACCATCAGCAGCTGTTGTAACCACATATCGCGGATTGACAAAGCCTCTGTACGGAGCAATATTCAACGGAGCAAAACGGTCGAGAATCTCTTTATGTAATTCGGCATCTACCTTCACACCGTAATTCTCGACCAACTGCTTTGCAGCCTCGTAATCACCGGTAGACTTTATACGCTGTACCTCAGTCAGCAACTTACCGAATGAATCTCTAAGCTTGTTATAGTCGTGGATTACAACATAGGTCTTGCCATCCTTCTTCGCCAATTCTACGCAATCCTTGCCACTGTTCTCCAATGCCCAACGGGCTATCAGTTGGCGATTGCGCATGTGAGCCTCCTCCACGTTGTTGCCAAGTTCGACACGTGTCAATTGAGTCATCAGACCATTCATCATATATTTGTAATATTCTGCCTTGTAAGCATCTTTGTTAGGGAGAAGACCGAGCTCAACCATCTTTTTGTCGGCAAGATAGTAGAGAGCAAAGAGGTCGGCACGAGCCTCTTCTACAGTAGAGCCGTATGAACGCAAGGCATCGGGGTCTACACCGGGAAGCAATTTACCGGAACCGTGCCCCAGACATTCGTGCAGGTCGGTATGCAGATTGTCCGTAACAAAACCATATTCTTTCAACATCTCCACCTCCACATCGCTCCAAGCAAACTCTTTTGTCTGTCCGCCGCCTGCACTTGCGCGGTCGTATGCCTCGGTTATGTTCTCAATGGTTACCGATTTTGAGCCATGAGCAGCCCTTATCCAGTTCGAATTTGGAAGATTAATTCCTATGGGAGTGGCAGGATAACAATCACCGCCCAACATTGCGACTGTAATCACTTTGGCAGATACGCCCTTCACCTTCTCCTTCTTGAATTCCTTTGCAACGGGGGAATTATCTTCGAACCACTGTGCATTCTCACTAATAATCTCAGTGCGTTTTGTCGCTTCGAGATTCTTGAAGTTGACCACACTCTCCCAGCTTGCCTTCATTCCCAGAGGGTCGCCATAGGACTCTGTAAAGCCGTTGACAAAGTCAATGCGCGAATCCAGATCGTGGACCCACAATATTGCATAGTCGTCGAACTTCTTAAGGTCGCCTGTGCGATAATACTCAATCAAAGTCTCTATCACTGCCTTTTGACTGTCATTCTCGGCTACACCTGCAGCCTTCTCCAGCCATCCGACAATGCGCTCAATGGCATCGGAATAGAGTCCGCCGACTTTCCAAACCTTTTCCTTGACAACTCCATTCTCTTTTACAAGACGGCTGTTGAGTCCGTACATTACAGGCTTTTCATCGGCAGGGTTTTTCATGGCTGCATAGAATGACTCCACTTCTGCCTGAGTAACACCATCGTAATAGTTGTTTGCCGAAGCAAGAATCAGGTCATCGTCACCACTCTGCACCGTACGTTTGGACATGACTGTAGAGTCCATAATGACAGGAGTGAGCTCATCAATCAGTTGCTGCACACTCTGTCCCTCCTTCAGCGGCAATGTTTCAGGATTCAGACCACTTACACATTCACTGAAGAACTCGGCAGTGAAGCCGGGTCTGAACTTGTCTTCGGCATAGTGGTGGTGGATACCGTTGCTGAACCATACACGTTTCAAATATAGTTCAAGAGCCTTGTATTGTTCATCGTTGCGGTCGCCCTTGTAGTTTTCATATATAGCCTCAAGCGTCCGTCTGATCTGCAAATTGTATTTGCAATTCTGGTCGAAGAGGATATCACGTCCTTCGAGAGCGGCCTGCGACAGATAATATAACAATGTACGTTGCTGCAACGAAAGTTCCTCGAAGCCCGGTACCTGGTATCGCAAGATTTCCAAATCGGCGAACTTCTCCACCTGATAGGTAAAATCATCACTTGCCGACACTTCTTGTTTAGGGGCATTACCGCTGCAAGCCGATAGCATTGCAGCGGCTGTAGATAGAGTAATCATTAATTTACGCATATGTTATTTATTAGATTTTGCTTTGAAATGCCTTTTGTCTTAAAAATTACTGTACATCTGCAAATATAGTGCTAACGAGCGGAACGCAAATTTATTTGCAAGTTTCATCGCGAGCGCTGCTTTTTCCGTAATTTATAATGCAAAGATACAACCAATATAGCATATAATACAAATCACACAGGATTTTGACGCTATTTTCATTGGCAAGAGCAACAACAGCAAGCATTGATTATAGCAAGCAACAGACGCTACATAATAAGAGCAGGGCTATTTTAGAGACAGTTTATCGTATAATGACAATTTTTTTTATATTTGCAAAATATAACCATCAATACTTCGGTAAATTTTTACCGAAACTTTAAAAATTAAACAATAGAACCGGCAAAAGCAGGTTCAAAAACACTAAAGAGGTCATTGAAATGTTGTCAATAAAAGTGGTTAAGCACAGAGCATGAAAATGTGTAAAAAACGGGCTAATATACTGATAATAAACAAGGAAAGTATTGCATAATTCGTTTATTCTTAGTAACCTTCCAGCAAAAACATTCATGGATACCATGAAATTATTCATGGCTATACCTGATCGCATCAATTTCCTGCAATTGGGCAGATATGGATGTTTCTCGGAACAGACATATCGCAACCTTTTTAAGAATGAAAAATTCGATTGGTTTGCATTCAATACTTCTATTATCAGATTGACCCGGACCCGCAAATTATTGACAAACTTTTCAAAGAACTCATTTTATTTACTGCCAGAGCCGCGTAGGCTTGGGTGATTTTTTAACGAACTATTGATAACCATGAAGCGAAGCTATAATTAAGGAAACCAACGAAAGGAACAGTCATTAGGACATGAGAAGCATAAATACCCGCTTAAGTATTAATGAAATTTCCGGTCAACAGATGATTAATGGCATTTACCAGTTACCGATTTAAAACAAAAGAAACCATACAATAAACTATGAATATAAAGGACCTGTACAATCAACTAAAGGCAACAATAACAGACCGGTCATTGGTTGACAAAGAGAAATCGGACAAAGCCGATGAGCTATATATACTTACAAATGAGGCTGCAAAGAAAAAAGATTGCAATAAAAAGGAGTATCTTGAATTTATATCCGAGTATCAGGAATTTCTCAAGAATAATGCCAAACACGAAAAGGCCATACTGGTAGGCAACATCAGATTAAAGACAAGCATTGAACTGTTCGGAGAGAGACACCCCCATGTTGCTGATTCATACGCAAGCCTCGGATCTGCGTACAGTTCTCTTGGAGAACATAACGAGGCTTTGGAAGCATACAAGAAAGCACTTAACACCCAATGGCTGATTTACGGAGAGATGCATTCCGACATAGCAGTTTCATACAATAATTTAGGGACTACCTACAAATCTCTGGGAGAGTATGAATTGGCATTGAATGCATACAAAAAGGCGCTCAGTATCTGTTTGCAGCTCTACGGGAACATACATCATAGAGTTGCAGTATCACACAACAATATCGGACTCATATATATATATCAAGCAAAATATGAAAAAGCATTGAGAGAATTCGAAAAAGCATTGAATATATACTTGCAGATTTACGGAGAAACAGATTCCGATGTTGCTGATTCATACAACCACATCGGACTTGTCTACACTAACCGAGGGGAGTATGAAATGGCATTGAATCATTACGAAAAAGCATTGAACATACAATTGCAGATTTACAATGAAACAGACAATGAAGTTGCCAGAACATACAACAATATCGGTTGTACTTACCATAGGGTCGGAGAGAGTGAAAAGGCAATGGAAGTATTCGAAAAAGCACTGGATATATACTTGCAGAATTTTGGCGAGATGCATTATGAAGTCGCAGACATATACCATAATGTCGGATGCATATACATATCTTGGGCAAAATATGAAGATGCATTGAGAGAATTAGAAAAAGCACTGAAGATAAGATTGCATATATACAAAAACATGAATCCCGATATAGCAATGTCATACGAATGCATTGGCGGAGTTTACTTAGATTTGGGAGAGTATGAAAAGGCTATTAAAGAATTCAAAAAAGCACTGTACATCAGACAAGAATTCTACGGAGAGATGCATCCCTATGTTGCAGATTCGTACCACAGCATAGGACAAGTACATCTTTATAAAAGAGATTATGAAAAGGCATTGGAAATATTCGAAAAAGCACTGGGTATAAATTTGCAGTGCAACGGCGAAATACATCCCTCAGTTGCTACGTCATATAACAATATAGGAGACGTTTACATGTTTCAAGAAAAATACGAACAAGCATTGGAGGTATTCGAAAAGGCATTGAATATCAGGTCATATATCTACGGAGAGCTTCATACCGATGTTGCTTCTTCGTACAATAAGATTGGCAACATCCACTATTATCAAGGAGAATTCGAAAAGGCATTGAATCATTACGAAAAAGCATTGGATATATATTTGCGGAATTTCGAAGAAATACATCCAGATGTTGCCATCACATACAACAACATCGGATTGGTATACGAAGCTAAAGAATGGTATAAAGAGGCACTTG
Source organism: Bacteroidaceae bacterium (assembly GCA_045578665.1). Taxonomy (GTDB): domain Bacteria; phylum Bacteroidota; class Bacteroidia; order Bacteroidales; family Bacteroidaceae; genus HGM04593. The sequence continues at coordinate 4,798 of JAZNKR010000092.1, forward strand.
AAGAATACCAAAAAGCACTGGACATATACATGCAGGTTTTCGGAAATGATCACCCCGACACCATAAACCTTATAACCAATGTCGAAAACGTTGCATTCATGTTAGAAGAAAACGAAACGGAAAGAACCAAGATACAACTAAATTGATTCAAGATAGATTAACAGAACGAAAGATAAATCTTCTGAAAATTCATTTGGATTTATTATTTTTTGCACTATCTTTACGCTAAGAAATTGTAAAGAGTTTCCATATTTATTAGATTATGAAAAAGGAGATAAAATTCAGTTTAGTATACCGCGACATGTTCCAGTCGTCAGGCAAGTTTCAACCACTTGCCGAGCAATTGGAAAAGATAGCTCCGGTAATAGTAGAAATGGGATGTTTCGCACGAGTAGAGACCAACGGCGGAGCATTCGAGCAGGTAAACCTGATGGCAGGAGAGAACCCCAACAAGGCTGTCCGCTCATTCACAAAATATTTCCACGAGGCCGGCATACAGACACACATGCTCGACAGAGCACTCAATGCCCTGCGCATGTTCCCCGTTCCCGCCGATGTGCGTCGTCTTATGTACAAGGTAAAGAAAGCACAAGGCACTGACATCACCCGCATATTCTGCGGCCTTAACGATGTACGCAACATCATTCCTTCGATAAAATATGCCCTCGAGGCAGGAATGATTCCTCAGGCAACACTCTGCATAACATCATCGCCCATACACACAGTGGAATACTACAGCGAGATGGCAGACAAACTCATTGAGGCAGGAGCACCCGAAATCTGTCTCAAGGATATGGCAGGAATAGGTCGCCCCTCATTCCTTGGCCGCTTGGTTAAGAGTATCAAGGAGAAGCACCCCGATGTCATCATACAATACCACGGGCACAGCGGTCCGGGTCTCTCAATGGCATCCATACTCGAGGTCTGCGAGAACGGTTGCGACATCATTGATACAGCGATAGAGCCTTTGTCGTGGGGTAAAGTGCATCCCGACATCATCAGCGTGCAGGCCATGCTCAAGGATGCAGGATTCAAAGTGGCAGACATCGACATGAACGCCTACATGAAAGCCCGCAGTCTCACACAGCAGTTCATTGACGAATGGTTAGGTTACTTCATGGACAGCAACAACAAACTCATGAGTTCGCTGTTGCTCACAAGCGGACTACCCGGTGGAATGATGGGCTCCATGATGTCGGACCTCGCAGGAGTCTACAAAGGAATCAACGGCATTTTGCAAAGCAAAGGCAAACCCATCTACAACACACTCGACGAGCTGATGGTGGAACTCTTCAACGAGGTTGCATATGTGTGGCCACGCGTAGGCTACCCTCCCCTTGTAACCCCATTCAGCCAATATGTGAAGAACATTGCACTGATGAATCTTCTGAGTCGTGCTCAGGACGAGCCGCGCTTCAGCCGCATGGACGAAAGCATGTGGGGAATGATATTGGGCAAGAGCGGTCAGCTGCCCGGAGAAGTTGCCCCCGAAATAGTGGAACTTGCAAAAGAAAAAGGATACGAATTCACTACCACCGACCCTCAGAGTTTCTACCCAGACACTCTCGACAAATATATCAAGGAGATGGAAGAACTCGGATGGGAACGCGGAGAGGACGACGAAGAACTCTTCGAATTTGCAATGCACGACCGACAGTACCGAGACTATAAGAGCGGTGCGGCAAAAGAGCGTTTCCTCGCAGACATTGAAAAGGCAAAAGAGGGCGAACTGGCAAAGCAGGGCATCAGCCTCGAAGAGATAAAGGCAATAAAGCATGCAAAGGCAGAACCCATTGCTGCTCCCGAGAAAGGACAGCTGCTGTGGGAGGTATCGTTCGACGGAGCATCAATGCCACCTGCAATAGGCAAGAAATACACAGCCGACGAACTATTCTGCACTATCATCACCCCATGGGGCGAACTGCAATCCGTATCTACCGGATTGGGTGGTCGCGTAGTGGAGATATGCGCACAACAAGGTCAGCAGGTACGTCGCGGAGATATAATTGCCTACATACAACGCGACGGGCTATTCGAATAGGGACAATAAACACACATCGGTATAACCCACACAGAGCGGCCTTGCAATCAACTAATCCCGTTGATTAAGGTCGCTCTGTTTTCGAAAAACATAACACTATGAAACGATACACACTCATTCTCTTTGCACTGACAATAGCCCTCACAACCATCGAGGGCAAAATCACACACCTTTTACCCAAACCGAAAATAGTAACACGGGGCGAAGGAGAGTTCCTTATGGGAAGAAAAGTAAGGATAAATGCAGATAAGGAGCTCGCGATGTTGCGCGATTTTGCTGAAATGTGCGGTGGCAGAACAGAGAAGAAGAGTGCACCTGAAATTGAAGTGCAGATGGTAGCATCCATCAACGGTGCATACGACTATCCGCTTGCCGGCTATCCCGACGAAGCCTACACTCTGAAGGTTGAACCGCAGAAGATAACCATAAAAGCCATCACAGAGACAGGCGTAATACGCGCCATACAGACATTAGTGCAACTTTCAGAGGGCTACGACAAACGCCCTGCTCTTGAGTGTGTAGAGATCGTCGACTGGCCCGCATTCAAGCTGCGCGGATTCATGCACGATGTCGGTCGCAGTTTCATACCCATTGAAGAGATAAGGAAAGAGATTGAATTGCTGTCGCGTTTCAAGGTAAACACATTCCATTTCCACATGACCGAGAACCAGGCATGGCGATTCGAGGTGAAACGATACCCACAGCTGACAGCTGACAGCTCTATGAGCCGCTTCCCCGGAATGTTCTACACACAGGAAGAGTGCCGCGCACTCGAGGCATTTGCAGCCGAACGGGGTGTAACCATCATCCCCGAAATAGATATGCCGGGACACAGTGCGGCATTCAAAAGAGCCATGGGACACTCAATGCAGAGCGACGAGGGAGTAGAAGAACTGAAAAACATCCTCGACGAAGTAGCTGCGACATTCCCCCTTGCGCCATATATACACATTGGCGCAGACGAGGAGACTATCACATACCCCGGCTTCCTCAAGACAATGACAGAGAAAGTACATTCGCTCGGTAAAAAAGTAATTGTTTGGAACCCCATTCGCGGTGTACGCATTTCGGCAGAAGCAGGCTTCGACATGACACAGATGTGGTCCACAGCCGGTCGCAAAGTTGCCGGAATACCCAACATCGACTGCCGATACAACTATGTGAACCACTTCGACATCTATGCCGACGTTGCAGGCATCTACAAAAGCAGCATCTACTACAGCGAGCGTGGAGACAGCGAAACAGCAGGAACAATAACGGCATTGTGGAACGACCGCAAACTACCCACACCACAGGACATCATTGTGCAGAATAACCTGTATGCCAATGTACTTGCATCGTGCGAGCGGGCATGGAAAGGAGGAGGCGTCCAATACATCGAACAAGGAGGGACAGCCCTTCACTCCCACACGGCAGAATTTGCCGAATTTGCCGATTGGGAAGAACGATTCCTCTTCCACAAGGCACACTCACTAAAGAACGAACCTATCCCCTATGTGAGACAATGCAACGTGCAATGGTGCATAACAGAGGCATTCCCAAATGATGGAGATGCCGACAGGATTCTACCCCCCGAAACAGAAGGTCCCAAAGAGAGCTACACATACAACGGGAAAGAGTATGGAACAAGAGTTGCAACAGGTGCCGGCATCTATCTGCGCCACACCTGGGGAAGAATTATACCTACACACTTTGCCACACCCCAAACCGGAACGACAGCATACGCATGGACATACATCTACTCCCCCACTACACAGAAGGCAGGAGCACAGATAGAGTTTCAGAATTATGGTCGTTCCGAAAAAGACTATGCTCCCGATGCCGGGAAATGGGACCGCAGAGGTTCTCGGATATGGCTCAACGGCAACGAAATAAATCCCCCTTTATGGCAGAACAGCGGTAAAGCCATAGACAACGAGAAAGAACTGCTGAACGAAAACTTCACAGCCCGCCCCATCACTCCGATAACTCTAAAGAAAGGATGGAACAAAGTGTTTATGAAACTACCCAACAATCCAGATGGCGGAATACGCCTGAATAAATGGATGTTTACATTCGTGGTAACAGACGAGGAAGGCAAGAATGCACTCGACAATATCATTTACATACCCAATTTACCGGGGAAGGATTGACTATTACAAAAAAAAATCCGTAAGTAATGATATTTACAGAACATTAAATTGCTTTATAATATAAATATTCATATATTTGGAGCGAGGCAAGAATGTAGAACACAAATCGAAATAATAGTAAGAAGCTGTATTTTCGTCACGCTTTCACTATAATGACAAATGTCAAAATGGAAAAAGAGGTAAGGATAGTAATTGCCACATTCAAAAATAGGATAACAGAAGAAGAAATTCCATATTTCCGCGGTTGCATGATAAAAGAATCATGCAACAATCCCTTATTTCACAATCACAAGGAGGAGAACTACAACTACACCTATCCACTCATACAATACAAGAGCTGCGGTAATAACACACTGATAGTTGGGATAGATAAGGGGGGTGAAGCAATAGAAAACCTGCTAAAAGACAAGGTAAGCATTCCATGCACACTTGGCAAACGCTGTACTGAATTGGAACTCATAGGAGTACGTTCCCAAAAAGTTGTAATCGGCGAACAGATACACCCTATTATCTATACCATACAAGGTTGGTTGCCACTAAATAGTGAGAATTACCGCATTTATCTGAAAACAGAAAGCCTTGTAGAACGGATACAAATGCTCGAAAGGATATTGACAGGCAATATACTTTCATTTGCAAAAGGTGTGGGAGTGTATTTCGATTCTCCTGTTCAGTGCGCCATACTACAGATAGAGGAGGAGAAACCATTCATATACAAAGATATTGCGCTGAAATCGTTTACTGTACAATTCAAGACCAACATGAAACTACCCGATTATATAGGTCTTGGGAAATCAATCAGCATAGGTAGAGGAACAATTAAAGCCTGCGAATATGGAAAAGGATAGGAATAGATATTTTCTTCTTGGAGGGCACGACCTCGAAATGCTTGCAATCCGCGACCTTTTGAACAAGAAAGGTCTACCCTACTCCGACCATCACCTCAGATGGGACAATGCCCAATTGAGCCAATATGCCGAAACCATAGAAAAACTTTCACCCGAGCAGACAATTTACGGCATAGAATTGCAAGAAGACATTCAGCCTCCTGTCAACTATCACAAAATAGACCATCACAACCAATACAGCCATCTACCATCCGCACTCGAACAGGTTGCACAAATATTGCAAATGCCCATAAGCCGCAAAATGCAGCTCATAGCAGCCAACGACAAAGCATATATACCAGGTCTTACAGCCATAGGCGCCACTCAAGAAGAGATTGAAGAAATACGCAAAGCCGACCGCCATGCACAAGGAGTAACAGAAGCAGACGAACAACTTGCCGAAAAGGCAATATCTGAGAACATCAGACAGAAAGGGAAACTGACAATAATAAAAGCCCTTTCTCCCCGATTCTCACCTATATGTGACCGTCTCTATCCATACAAGAAACTGCTCATATACACAGACAACGAATGGATATATTATGGCATAGGGACAGATGGAATATTGAAATTGTTTCAGCAGGAACAGCGCGAGGGAAAACTATTCTACGGCGGTGGTCCGGACGGATACATAGGAATTAAAGAGAGAACCTGCACCATTGAAGAGATAGAAAAAATGATAACAATAATAATAGACCAGGAATATGGAAAATAACGCATACAGCTATCACATATTCTATTTCCCGTTCAAATGGGATATAGAAGGAGACAAAGGCAAAATCCTATCCGAGCAAATAGACCTGGACAGGATACCCATATCACCCTACAGCATGTGGGAAAGAGTGCAAATAGACGACGAAGCCATGCAGATATCCACCCCACTCGCAGAGCAAGAGGAACTATTTGGCGAAAGACAATACTACTTCAAGTTCGTACACCCAGCCCTATACGATATAAAAGGAGCAGAGAACCCGCTCATACACCACTATGAGCGCCGCGAACCGCAAGAGAGCAATGTGGAATACCGTATAGCACTTAAAGAGAAAAGCTATATACTGAAAGTAGATGCCATAAACATCAATCTCTACTCTACCGGAGTGGGCATCATGTCTTTCTATCTGAAGAATGACAGAGAGGAGCAAAAGGAGGAGACACACATAAGAGACATCAACCAGTACGGACGACGCATCATGCCTCCGCACTGCGGTGAATTCACACCGGAATACCGTTCACTGATAGCACAATCTATAAGCATCACAGGACTCGAAGGCCCGGAAGAAAATTACATCGACACATTCGATTATGCAAAAGAGAGAGGCGGCATGGCACAACGCGGATTCAGCAACATCTGGCAACCCGCACATTTCATCAGCAACCTGATAAAAGACCTCTCGCCCAACCTTACTGTAACCCCGGTAATAGACGACCGCATGATAGTCAACTGCTGGTATGGTAACAACAAGATATCTGAACAGATTAAAAACATAGAAACAAGTGAATTTGACAAATCCGATTTCTGGTACAAATACATATTTGTGGACAGCGGCGATGCACACGACGACGTTACCTGTCAGAACAAGGAAATGAAAAATGAATTGATAAAGAACTCCACATACTACCGCTGGCAAGAACAAGGCACCATTTATGGCGTAACACGCTACTCCGTTACAGCAGTTACAGATGAATCATGGTTTGCAAGCAACGTACTCGCAATGCACATGCGCACCATATATTCCCGAATGTTGGAACTTGTAATAATACAGCGGGCATCCATACTGCGTTTCTCCGATGAAGTAACCAAAGTGAGTGCCCTCAAAGGAAGAAATTCCAAAGAAATAGCCATGTACGCTGGCTCGCTCTACAAAGAATATATCCGTTTCGTCAATCAGATATTTTTCCGCAACATTACTGCACAAGACCAGGGCATAGAACTGTACGAAATGATGATGAGGCAATTCAATTCCGAAGTACAGATAAAAGAACTGGACGAAGAGATAAGCGAACTACACCAATACATAATGCTGAATATAGAACAACGCCGCAGCGAAAACGGTGATTTTCTCAACCTATTGGCAGCAATATTTCTGCCCGCAACCCTGCTCACAGGCATCTTCGGCATGAACCCTATTTTCAGAGAAGAAAGCCTGAATATCTACGATTGGGCAACACAATTATCAATCATAGCAATAGCAACAATAATATCAATAATACTTCTCAGACACAAAAGAAAATAATTATGGAAACTACAACAATCAATATTTTAATTATATGCTGCGCTGCGGCAGTGATAACATTTATAATATCCATTGCACGCTGGATACAGAGAGTACAAATTAAGAACATAGAAAAATCTATCATATTTGACGAGCGCGACAGAAAAGAGAAATGGGAAAAAAAAGTGCTTCTCGCGAGAGACACACAGATAAACAGCCTGAAAGAAGAAAATGAAAATCTGAAAAAAGAGATCAAAAATCTAAAAAACAGTGACGATACAATAAAACAGCAGGCTGAAAAGATTGATTCGTTGAATAAAAAGATAGAAGCCTTGCTAAATAACACAGCAATAGAATATCTGCTGATGAACAAACTCGGTAGCACCACCAAAGAAGAACTCGACAAAGAGAAAAAACGCATACAGGAGCATCTCGACACAATAGAAAAGTACATAAACAACAAACAAAAATACTATGAAAACACTGACAATAACGCTTAAGCAACACACCCCGCTGATACACTTTCAGCACAGTGAACCAGGAGCAAAGCTAAGAGCCACGGAAGTCAAACCTAAATTGGATAGATACATATTGACCAAATTAGGAGGCGGAAACTACGAAACAGGAATAAATAAGGCCAAAGAACAAGGGCTGCTTACAGGTAAAGGCGAACACCCGGCACTAGATTATAAACTAAGAATTTCTGCAAGCGGAAAAGATAAAATTCCGACAATCAAGTTAGAGGTCAAGCATAGAGCAGATGGAAAATACGAAACTGAGAAATTTCCACTACTGCTATCCAATATGGGAGGAAGAGATTCAGAAGATGAACTGGTGAATTTTTCAATGTACAAATTCATAACATTGAAAATAATAACAACCAAAAAAAATGTATATAAGGAACTATTTGATTATATACCCCTATTTATTGCAAACACCAATTTCGGACAACGTTCTAATAAAGGTTTCGGCAGTTTCACTCCATATAAATGTAAATATAAGGAAGATGATGATGATGTTGAAGAATCATTGAAAACACCATATAACTGCCCATACATGGAATTCCAAATAGGTAACCCAAGAGATGGATATCAAAATTTAGGTAGTCAAATAAAACTGTTTACAGTAATTGAAAAATTCTGGAGCGACCTGAGATACAAAATAAAAAAGGACTTCGACACCGACAAAAGCTCTATAGAAACACCGCAATCATATATTAGAGCAATGAAAGAATTATCACCCGAGAAGAATTCAAACCCCAATGACGAAGTCACCAGAATGCCTGCTCCCATAATTTTCAAACCTGTATGGGACGACAATGGAAATAAAGTACGTGTATACATAATGCCCGACTTCGCACTCATTAAAAAACTGGAAGAGAAATATTCAACAAACAACAGATTAACCTCGCGTTATACAATAAATCCATCAGGAATTTTAATATTCAAATATATAAAGGATTTTATAGCAAGTATAATAGACGAACAATACCAGAATTGGAGTGTAAAAGTCGGAAGGGATGCAAACACCAGAAAAAATGTAAATATAAAAGTCAGATTCAATAATATTTTAGTCCCATGAAATACACAGCCATAAACATAGGTCCCATCATCCCCACAATATCAATGGGGCGCCGACCGAGGGAAATATGGGCAGCAAGCTACATATTCTCTTTTCTGATGCAATGCATCATTACTGAAATTAAAAAGATAAAAGGAGTTGAAATAATCTCTCCCGCTACACTTGACAGCAAAGAAAAAACAGGTGTAGGTCTCTACCCCGACCGCGTATTTGTGCAAGGCGAATTCAATGTGCAGGAGACCATCAACACTGCCCTTAATAAGTTTGAAGAACTTACAGGTGTCAGCAAAGAGTATGTAAACGTAATGCACGTAACGATAGATAGTGAAGAATCACCTATCAAACGATTGAACCAACTGCTCGACACCACAGAACTTTGCAATCGCCCCATCGACGAAGAAAGCCGAAACAGTGTGATTGATATATTAACAAAAGGCTACGAATCACCACTGCATGTGCATGCATTTAACAAATTGGAATATCATATACCATTCCTTGCAGAGATAGCAACCACCCGTCTTTCAGGAGAGGAAAAATGGACGGAATTATGCAAAATATTCAGTAAAATCAAGACAAATAAAGAAGCGACACAAAAAGAGGACGAATTCTATCAGAGTATTAAAGAGCAGTTCAAGAATGGAATCTACGGTAAAGATGAAAAATACTTCTCATATTACAAGTACATCTGCATAGTGCAGGCAGACGGCGACAATATGGGTAAAATTGTCTCCTCCATCAATGCAGATGATGTAAAGGATATCTCCCAATCGCTCTTGAATTATGGAAAAGCTGTTTGCAAAATAATCAAGGAATATGGCGGTCTGCCCATTTACGCCGGAGGCGACGACCTGCTGTTCATTGCGCCCGTAAGAGCAAAAGATGCTACAATATTCGACCTGATAGACAGCATTGACGAACTATACAAGAATACGGTAGATGCCAAAATTAAGGATAGCCTCAGGCCCAATGGTATTCACACCTATCTATCCTACGGTCTCTCCATCACCTACTACAAATACCCGCTCTACGAAGCATTCAAGGACGCTATTAGACTATTATTCGAAAAAGCAAAAAATGTAGAGGGCAAGAATGCAATATCGTGGCAACTGCGCAAGCACAGCGGAACAGGCTTTGTGGGAGGATTCACCAAAGAAATGCCCGCAACAGACGGTAAGGAAACACTCTACTCGCTGTTCAAGAAAGTATCGCAGCAGTCAGTCGACGAAAAACTTATATCAGCCATAGCCCATAAGCTGAAAACTAACGAGGGGCTGCTTGATATACTGTTCGAGAGCTACAAGGACAACGAACCTAAGCTGAAAGAGCGCATCGCAAACTTCTACAAAAAATTCATGGAGGACACAGATGACAGTGCTTATACCACACTTACCAAAGAGCTTCTCTGTACACTTATGATAAATAACAAAACGAGCGAAATAACAACAATATTGGAAAACCTGTACGGAATGCTCCGCACAGCAAAATTCATTAAAGGGGAGGGCGATAAAGATGAGTAAATACTTAGTAACACTTACACCTACCGGAAAATTTTTCTTCGGAGGAGATATGCGTTTCAGCATCAACGGGAACAAGGAAGAATTCTCGAGCTACATAATAGAATCGTCCAAAATGCCACAACAGACATCATTGTTGGGAATGATGCGTTTCTTGTTGCTGTCGAACAGCGAATATTTCAACACAGAGACTAATAGCATAAAAGATAGCGCAAAGAAAGAAGTGGCATCACTTATAGGCGAAAACAGCTTCACTGTTACAGATGGTACAACATACGGACAATTTGGCAAAATAGCATCAGTCGGACCCTGTTTCATACTTGAGAAGGAGTCAAGTACAAGATACTTCAGAGCCCCCGCAGACTACAATTTTACAACCGTTGAATGGATACAAGAGAATATAACAGAAGTTTGCATCAACGGTAAGAAAGTACGTCTTCCGAAATTAAAATTGAAAATCAAAAACGAAAACGATAAAGAAGAAGAGGTGCTTTTTACCGGCAAAAATTATTTAACACCATACTTCACTGCTCCATTCTCCAATAATAGCAAAGCGATAGAAGAGAAGGACCTCTTCATAGCCGACAAACGCATAGGTATAGACAAAGACTACGAAGGCAAGAGCAAGACAAATGCACTGTACAAACAGGTATCCTACCGAATGGAAACCGGATACTGTTTCGCATTCGAAGCCGAAGTTGACGACAACATTACAATATTCAACAAACAACTCGTCTCGTTAGGTGCCGACTCATCGACATTCATATTCGAAGCAAAAAAAATAGAAGAGATAGAAGCCACAGAAACGAATAACCAACAGGGAACGACAGTAGTATTGCTTTCAGATGCCTATATTCCCGCAATACCGGATGATGCAGCATACAGTTTCTCCATAAACAAGATGCGCACATTCCGTTTCCTAAAGACAAGCAACTCAACCGACGCATCGTATTATCGCATCAACGGCAAAACTACAGCCACCACCTCTGAGAGATACGAGCTCTACGAAGCCGGCTCCACCTTCTACTTCGACAATACAGAGAAAAGAGATGCCTTCTGCAAAATTCTTGAAGAGAGAAAGGACTTCAACCAAATAGGATACAACAAATACTACATTAAATAACTTCTAAAAAGACATTAAAGATATGAAACATACATCAGTGTGGTTAATAATACCTCAAACAAATCTCCATGTAGGCAACGAAAGCACAGTAAACTTCAGCGTGATAGACAAGGCAATACAACGAGATGCAGCAACAGGACTGCCCTGCATCAATTCCAGCTCGCTAAAAGGAGCTATCAAAGAATACTTTGAATATGAAAATGACCAAAATATCAAGAAGATATTCGGTTCGACTAAAGCCGCTACAGGCGACTCGCAAAAAGGCAGCGCAATATTCTTCGATGCAACACTGATTGCCATACCCGAGCAAACGACCGGATGCGGTACACCCTATAAGCTCGCATACGACAAAGGAACAGTGAACGCATTTGTAGCAAAAGCCGAACTATTAGGAATAAAAATTACAGCCGAAGCTATAATTGGAAATATACAACACAACGAAGAAGTCAATAACGAAGAAGTCAATAACGATAAATTCAAAGAATTATGCAGCGACGACAACCTGCCCATAATAGCCCGCAACTGCCTTGAGAATGGCGAAAGCGTCAATCTGTGGTACGAACAGGTGCTCCCCTCGCATTCGATTCTTGCAACCATATTCCAGACAAACGCTGAAAATGACCTCGACTGCCTCAACGGCAAAATAGTGCAGATAGGTGCAAATGCCACCATTGGTTACGGATACTGCAAATTCATTAAACTATAAGGAGGAGCAGCCATGAACAAAGTTCTCAATAAACGACTGATGACAATAGCCGAAGATATATTGCAAAGCAACGATTGCCCTTTATACAAATGTCCCGGCACTATCTACGAAAGCTACAACGGCCAAGCTTCGGCTCTTGGTGTATCCACGCTGATGATAGGACTGAAAGCAACTTTGGCAATCTACTACTCCGATGCACCCAATAAAAGTCCCAAAGTAATAGATCATAAATATTATTACGATAAAGCATATCGCAAACTTCTGTTGGATGTAATTGTCAAGATGTTGAATAAGAAAAACACCACCCTTTACAGCACATACGATTTTGTACATACTGTAATGCTGGCTTCCGATGAGAATCAATGGAAAACAGACCTCATCGACTGTTCGGTAGCCTTGAAACATGTGATACGTACCTATAAATTGGAATAATTATGGCAAATAACATAGGAAAGCTCTATTATAAAGATTACTATAAGGGAGTAAACTTTATAGATGTCATTGCAGGAAAAGAAACCCCGATAGGAGCCATAAACGATAGAATAAAAGAATCTCCATTACTGCAAATTCCTGCGCCACAGGTGGAAAAACTAAAAACATTCAAAGCCACAACCCTCTACCCCGGCCTCATAACCGGTGTGGGCATTGAGCACGGCTCAAAAAAAATAACAGGCGGCTACGAATTGGGAATGCACTTCGACTACACAATGGGAATGCCCATAATCTACGGTTCGTCGGTAAAAGGTGTACTACGCTCATACTTCAAGGAGTTTTACGAAGGAGACATTGATGCCGACAAACTTGTTAAGGATATTTTCGAAGGCAAAAATGACGACAAAAACAAGCCTATCTACGAAAGGGACATATTCTTCGATGCAGTAATAACAGAATGTCCGCGCAACGGCTCTTTTTTGGCGGACGACTCAATTACTCCGCACAAAGAAGGCCCGCTGAAAAATCCCATACCCATTGCAATGCTGAAAATAGCTCCCGGTTGCACCTTTGAATTCCGCTTCAGACTGAGCAATTCAGTAATAGACGGCAAAGAATTTTCGGTTAGCGAAAAAATAATTATTTTCAAAAAGATACTCGGAACAGTGGGAATCGGAGCGAAGACCAATGTAGGCTACGGACAGCTAATAATAGCAAAATAGGAGTACTTTTATTGTATCCCGGGAAAAAGCCCCGCAAAAAAACGCAACCATTATTTTGCATATTACAAAAAAAGCACTACCTTTGCACAAGTTATGGGTAAGTCCTATACGGCCAGCTCCTAGCGAATCCTCCAGGGCTTGACCGCAGCAAAGGTAGTTGGTTGTAGCGGCGCGATTTAGGTAGCTTACCCACCCCATAAGAGATGTTGGTTTTTGACCAACATCTCTTTTTCGTTATATATGTATAAGAACGCGGATAAGTCTATCTGATCCTATTCCCCCAGGCACCCTCCACCATAGCCTCACACATCAGCAGCTTCGCATCGCTCCTCACCCTGCCAACAAAAGCAAACTTCACAAACCTGAACGACCTCGACCGCTTGAATCTTGTAACAAGATCGCGCACAAGAGCCCTCACAGGTTCAGCATCCCTCGCACCATTCTTCACCTCCTTGCCCCCGATAAGCACCCAAGAGACACCATCGACAGAGCCAAGCAGATAAAATCCCATCCTATCACCATAGAGCGTAGCACGCAAAGCACACTCACCCACACGCTTGAAGCCCGTCTCACCAAAGAAACACCCCCTCGACACCATCGCCACCGGAACATCATTCACCAAAGAATCGAATCGACTGAACGTAGCGCGTCTGTAAAACCAATATCCGCCATCATACACTCTTGAGCCCAGCACCATCATCCCCGAAACATCAACCCAATCCGAATATCTTCCGTCAGCAGTAGACCAGGCACCCGAAGCCATATTATATACCCAGGCATAGTCAAATCCACCATTACACACCCACAGTAACCCCGTGTTACCGTCGAATGCCGCGAAAGCCTCCCTCAGATACTCCACAAACGGCACCTTGTCCACCAGAAACACCTTGCCAACAATGCCACAGATGCGCCCCACGACACCACCACTCTCCACAAGTTCAGGTGTATCAATCCCCGCAATATCCTTAGAAAGATTAACCACCTCGGCACCACCGATAAGCAACACACCCTTATCCGTAGGAAAAGCCACACCACCTGCAACAGGCACCACACCGCGAGCATTCACGCACACCTCCCTCGAACAAGGCACCTGCGAAAGATAACTACCCTCACCCGAAGAATCGACAGTCATCAGCCACACACCACCATTGGTAAAGACATACAAAGGATGCTGACCAAATTGCCCTTGAGAGACAGCCACCACATTTGAGCAGACAGCCACAATGTCATCATCGAACGCATATGTGAACCTTGCAGGAAAGAAGAGAGGATTGTCCGTTTCGGATACCCTCATCACACCCGGACGCTGATAACTCCTCTCATCCACCTCCTTGATAAGGTCGAACACAACAAATTCATCACCCTCCAAACGCACTTCCACATCCTCGCCATTATAAGCAACCGACCAACCCTCGCCGCCAACCTTTATGGGAGCAATACCCGCAAGCACACCTGTCGACTCCTCGCGTACAACAACCTTAATCCGGGCACCATCCTCCACCGCACTATAATCAGCCTGCCCGGTGAGAAACTCATTCTCGTTAACCTGAACACCATCAACGAAAAAGTCAATACCAAAATCAGCCAACCTGACATTGCCCGCATCCACCTGCACACCATCAAGCAAAGTATAGGAGAGACTCCACACATGCCCTGTGCAGGTAAACAGATAAGTACCCGCGAAACTCTCCACACCATCCCCAAAGAACAACGGCAGCATCATCAGGAAACGGCTTCTGCCATCGACCCTCGGCACAGAGACAGCCACAGCCGCCTGCGAACTCCACTCAATCTCAACACCCTGCTCGCTTCCCTGCACGGCATCACCAAGATAGAGAGCACAATTCCTCGACCTATGCGCCTTGAGCGGAAAATCCCTATAATAGATACAATCCCCGTTGAACTGACCCGTCCAGCCTACATAGACACGCAAATTAACCGCCCTCGCATCGGGATACATCAACAGGGGCGAAAGCACCAAATCATCCCCCACCTTCGACAATGCAGCCCCACGGTATGAAGAGACCACTTTTCGCTCACCCAAATCGGTTGCCACCGTCGCCACCAACGACAACTGAACAACCTCGGCATCACTCCTGCCCGCACGCGAGAGAAAGCCGGGAACATCCGTAAACCACTCCGACACACCCGCCAAATGCAACTTGTTGTTATATACATAATCGTATCCACCCGACAAATCATGCGGGAACTCATCAACGCCCAAAACCTCCTGCACAGCCAGCTGCGAAGGAGCCGTATTCTCCAACTTCCATAAAAGTTTGCCATCGAGGTCAAACTCAGCAATCTTATAGAACATCGAGACATCTGCCACCTCCTCGCGCACCTGCTCAGCACTCTTGCGCACATACCTCTCATAACCATTGGCAACATTCACCACCACCGACTCCTTCAGAGTCTCATCAGCACCCGGCACCACCGCCTCATGTCCCATGATAGAAGCCGAAGCAAACAGATCGATAGAGAGCACAATATCCTTCCACTCAGCAATGGAGCCCACAAGCTCAAACGACGGCATAAATCCCTTGACCGAAGCAAAGAACCTGCTGCGCGAGCCGCTCGACTGAGGCCACGAAACAAAATTTGCATTATCCCTGCCCACATTATAAGCAGCACCCGACCAACCATCCACAATAATCTTCTCCACACCATCACCGTCCTCCACATAATAGAGCGGCGAGAAAGCGATATAACTCCCGTCGAACAACCTTGCAGCCAACCTCAACACACATCTGTCGACAAATGCCCCCTTACGGTACAACCCGCTGAGACACTCATCGAAAAATCCCTTAGAAGCATTGGACCACCTTATCGCAGCCTCCTTCTCCTGCAACTCTACACGATCGGTGTAATACTTCTCCTCGGTCATCACCGTAACCACCTCGGGAACAATAGTTACCTTCAGACGAGGAAGTTGAGGTCTCTTTCCCAGGAAGCGATACCTCTCGCCATCGAAAAGTGCATACCTCATTCCATCCCCGCAGAGCATCACCACAATATTGCCCATGAAAGCAATCTTAGAAACTCTACCATTGACATCGCTCCACCCATACAATTCAGTATCCTTATCGTCATAAACCTTACCGTCCCTCAACACCAGCCAATGCTCCGCCTTCTCATGGTAGAACTCCTTATAATCGGTATATCTTACAACACTCCCCATAGCAGGCGGCACAATGACCCTCGTCCCCCCTTGCTCCACCGTTAAGTTATGCAACACCATAGATTCGCCGTCTCTCACAGCCCTCGCCTCACTGTTGCTTGTGAGACCCAAAATAGGAATATTCATCTTCTGCATGATTATAAATTTTTTTGCACGCAAAAATATAGCATAAAGAGAGCCTCGGTGTTGCAGAATCGACACTTTGCGTAGCGCTAAATATCAATTCTGCAACCTCTAAAAGCTGTTTCGTAAATACTTTTGCAACTAAAAAAAGATAAAGCATGAAACGGAACATTTTATTCAGTACAACGGGGTGGAAAAGCCATCTGTCGCGCGAAAAAGCAGAACGTATAGCTGCCGACAATTCAAAAGAGGAGAAAACAAACAAAGTCATTACCTCGCGAAGTAACCCCGACAACAACCACTATCCCAGTGAGAAACTTATGCACGACAGCATCGCAAACACAAAAGCAGAATTAAATGAGAGATGCAATGCCGAGGAACAACGTGCAAGAAAGGTTGAGGAAGAAATTCTATCTTCAATCGGTCATTTAGAAGTAAAAGAGGCTATCTTCTCCCATCGGCCCACAGGTGGCGACATACCCGTAGTCGACGGCAGCGCAAAGATAAAGAGCATAAAAGGTTATACTCTCCTATGGAACCAATATGCCGGGATAGTCGATTCGCAGACAACAGACAATACCCTCATTGCAAGCAAAGGCGATGGCTCATACATAGTACAGACAGCGGTAGACGAAACAGCCGGCAGCGATATATCGGTAAAGATTTCGGAAAACATATCGGGATGCAACGGACACAAATTACTGTTCTACGGTGCGCCCAAAGGCTCCTCATCTGCAAGCTACTGTCTCTATGCCGAAAAATCGGGACAATGCGACACAGGCGACGGTTGCATAATAGAATCGGCACAAGATGGCGAATCGTTTGCAATCAGAGTTTCAAAGGGAACAAACATAAACAGAGAAGTTATCTTCACTCCTCAGATATTCGACCTTACAAAGATGTTCGGATGGGGCAACGAACCTGCGTCTGTCGAAAAATTCCGCGCACTCTTTCCGCTACCCTTATACGAATATTGCAGCGGCAAACTCGTATCGTTAAAGGCATGCGACATAAAAACAACCTCCTTCAATCAATTCAATGGCAGATATGCGGCAGTCCTTGCACACAGACCTTACTATCTTGGCGGAACATACAGAAGCATCGGTTTCTCGCAACAGAGAAGCGGTGATGCTACCCCTTTTACTATTCCCCGGAGCAGGATATATATACCTGCAACAAATGGATATATACACGCGACAGGAGAAAACATCTGCATAAACTTCTCTGATGAGAACCGCAATGGCGAATACAGCGACTATATCGAATACTTCAATCCGCTGCCGGTTGAAACATACTTCCCCGACGGCATGAAGAGCGTTGGCTCTGTCTACGACGAAATGACAGAAGACAAAATCATAACCAGAATAGCGACAAGAGCATACGCAAGCGGCGACGAATCAAACGCGACGGTAATCACAGATGGCAAAGAGACATACTATGTAAAAGAAAGCGAAGCCGTTACAGCACCCGACACAGCACCCTCACTCAGTTACACAACAAAAAGTGGCGGAACCGAAGAGGTAATTTACACTGAACACTCCACACCGATGAGAGCCGACATCGTATATCCATTCAATGTGCAAGAGTCCATAAAAGAGAATCGCAAGACGGTAGTGGCTCTCACCAAAAGAATAGCAGAACTGGAAGCCATGATAAATGCCGCTTCCATAAATTAGTAAAATGAAATGAACGACCTCATAACTTTCATAAAGGCTGCAATCATAGGAATACTCTCCGAATTGTTTGCCTTCTTTGCTCCGATAGAGAAGAATTTCATAGCCCTTGTATGGCTCTTTGCGCTCAATTTCCTGTTCGGACTGCTTGCCGACACCCTCTGCGGTCGCAACTTTTCGATGCGGAAAGCGATTGCCTGTCTCACTCATGCAACAATGTTCTTTGCACTCTGTGCCTCACTCTACGGCATAGGATTCTACCAACAGATGTGCACAGACGTACTACATCAGTGCGTGTCGTCATTCTGCTGGATTCTCATCTATTGCTACTCTACCAACATAGTGAGAAATGTACGCTCAGTTTTACGGCACGATACACCGGCATATCGCACGGTCGACCTGCTCTACGGCACATTGACACTCGCCTTTGTAAAGGCACTGCCCATAGTTGCCGAAGTGCTGAAGGAGAGAAAAGAGGAACGCCATGCAGGTAAGTGAGAGGGGAATAGAGATGATTATAGCCTTCGAAGGACTGGAGGAAGATGCCTATAAATGCCCCGCAGGGGTGTGGACTATAGGTGTGGGACACACAGGCGAAGTCGACGGCATCGCCATTGGAAGAGGCATGCACATCACGCGGGATAAGGCAATGCAACTGCTACGCAGCGACCTTCAGCGGTTCGAGGACTATATCAATGCCGAACCCTATGCAAAAAAGCTGAAACAGCATCAGTTCGATGCACTTGTAAGTTTTGTATTCAATGTGGGAAGGACAGCCTTCCATTCGTCTACAATGCGCAGAAAACTCTGTTCGGGAACCGATAACGATTCCGTCGGAGCAGAATTCGGGCGATGGGTCTACGGCAGTGCCGACAACGGCAAGAGAGTGCTCCAGGGACTTGTCAGAAGAAGAAAGATGGAAGCATCACTATTCTTGGATACAACGGAGGAACATCCCGAAAAGAGAGGAGGAGAAGAATGAAAGCACTATACTCTCTTCTGTTTCTGTTGGCTCTTCTCTGCGGTTGCCGTACACAACATAGCCCCATCATAGAAAACAGGACGGCAGACTCACTTCTGAACATTATTTCGAGACACGACAGCATATTCATACGCGACAGCATATATGTGGCATCAAAAGGCGACACAGTATACAAGAAAGAATACCGCTACATCTATCGCGACAGAGTGATACACGACACACTCTACCATCACCGCTGCGATACAATAACAGAAGTTGTAGAAGTGGAAAAACAACTATCCTTCTGGCAACAGAAGAAAATGGAGCTTGGAGGCACCGTTGCATGGGTGGCACCACTTATAATAGGGATGATGATGATAAAGCGTAAAATTATGTAGACTCTCTCTATTGGGTAAATATTTCCGGGACTCAAGAAACCGTATCTCAAAAAAAGATAACGGTTTCTTAAGTCTTTTTTCATATAAATGCATCATATTAGCAGAAAGAGAAAAACAGAACATATGATTAAAAGGAAATATAAGACTACTGACGAACTTACAGACATCATAGAGCAAGAACTCGACAATCTTTTCCGTTACGCATTCTATCGTTTAGGCGACATACAGGATGCGGAGGATATAATCCAAGATCTATATCTAACCATACATGCAAAGAGAGGGGAAGCCGAAAAGATTTCGAATCCGAAAAGCTATATATACCGTGCACTGTCAAACAACTGCACATTATCGTTACGCAGACGCACTCAAAGCAAGACAATAAGCCTTGAAAGTTGCGATGATATTGAAGTATTAGACACCTATGAAATTGAGCCTCAGAGTCTCGAAGAAGAGTTTACACTCATAAACAGACTGCTCAATTCCATACCTCAAGAGCAGAGCGAAGTGATAAGATTGCATATTCACGGTAAAAGAAGCTTTGTTGAAATAGCAGAGATATTGGACATACCGACAACTACTGCAAAATCCCGTTTCAAATATGGGATTGACAAACTCAAAACAAAATTCATAAAAGAGAACAATTAAAAGATAGTCAGTTATGGAAAAAGATTTTGACAACATGTACGACAAGGATAGTCGTAAGATAATAGAGTTGCTCACCCCGAAACATCTCAATCATTCAATGAAACTCGATAGATTGCCACGCAAAGGCAATAAAAGCCTTATGATGATTAGAATTGCTTCAATTGCTGCAACCGTCGCCATCGTATTCACAATTGCTTATAACCTGTTGCAACCATATAGTGCAAAGGCTATGCCCGTAACCTCCAAAGAGATATTGACCAAAGCAATAAAAGCAATAAGGGAACTGAAGAGCATTAGTCTCGAATTTGATGCCCGCATCAGCTCGGTGAGCCCCGACTATGCCGAATGTTCCTCCGGCGGAGAATTGGCAAAATGCAGATACGTATGTATCCAGGACGAAAAGGACGTAATACAAAGAGTTGATATAAACTTCGACACAATAAAAGTATGCAACATCTATGTAAACGACACGGTTTATATGTGGAAGGACAAAGAGCTGCTCTATAAGGGAATCAAAAAAAGCCCGACAGGATTAAAGAGTATTGTGAAGATGGAGAATGTCCTTGATAAATTTTCGGACTACAAGGATATTGTAATTGAAAAATCCGAGAAAGAAACCACCCTGCGACACGAAGCTGCAATAGAAGGAGGGAATTTGATAACCATGGGTTGTTTCGACAATAAGAGCGGGCTGCTGATTTGGTGCAAGAACTATTATGTTTACGAAGGAATGAATTTGCCTATTGTAGAGAGCACCAAAATGGAATACGACATCCCTATAGCTAAAGAAGATTTGCTGGCACCGTAGGATATATCCCTATCAATCCGCCTCTCCTTTGATGGAGCTATTAGTACATACGAGAGGTTCTATAAAAATCGAATTTATAGAACCTCTCAATATTTATTTCATTCTCTTTTCGTTGCTAATAACATATACTCACCCTCTCCGCAATAGTAGAGAACAGGTAAATTCTCATCGGGAATATTTTCGTGTACCATACAGAAATCTGCTCTGTGGTATGTTTGGAATGCCTCACGCATATCACTTTCGGTTATAGGCTTCCGGCGAAAGATGTAGTTCTGATATGTGCGGTCGTCACATAGATCATAGCTGTCGAAAACCGGATAGTTTTCATAGAAATGCCCTATGTGGACATCGTCGTAATTGTCGACTTCGGCAGGCGACCAACAATGCAGACCGTCATACTCCTCGCGGCAGCGCAATTCAATATGCTCCTTGACATCCGTCAAACCGTTAAAAGTATGTCCAAGAATAGTAATCTCGTCTGCTATGTTGTAGCACTGTATATCGTAATCTGCCAGTTTCTCCTCGGTAGCCCATTCTCGCAAATGCTGAAGCAATACAGTCTCTTTTTTTAGCTTGGGAGCCTCATCAATAAGTCGCAGTATCAAATTCTCCACACCATGCAGGCGCAAATGATTGCGATAACAGGTGTTGTATTGCACAATCTCACGCAATGCATACCGCGAAATATAGTTTGATTCACAATTAAAGAACTGCAATGCATCCGCGAGTGATGCGAACACACCTCTCTTATAATGAGGAAAACATATCTTTGCCATAATTCAGCACTTTATAGTTTACTATTTAAGAGGTATATAATATCACTTATCTATCAAATGAAGTAAGGCAAGCACCGCAAAGAGTTGTTTTCCAGATTCGTATCATACAACTGTCTGCCTGCTTGCAAGTCGCGTAATTACAACCATCAGACATTCTCTATACCGTAAGGTCTCAATTTGCAATAACGTTCATACCACTGTCGCTTTTCGGGAGTATCTATGGGAGCAGACTCACTGTAAGCAGAGCCTGATGAGAGGTCATCGGCAAGCGCAAGAATAATCTCGGAAAGTTCGAGTGTTTCTTCCAGCTTCTTACCTTCGGGAGATAAGATATTACGGTTTTTGATATGTTCATAACCATATATTGCACCCATAATATTGCCACATACCGAACCTGTTGAATCGCTATCGCCGTCGTGGTTGACCGAGGCAATGATGGCATCTTCCACACTGTCGATATGGCGAATAGCACAATAGAGAGCAATCGCCCAAGTCTCCTCTGCAACCCAGCCTTCGCCAAGTTCACGAATAGCATCAGTATCAGAAACATCGGAGTGAGCCAAATTCACAGCCTTTTCGGTAAGCCTTTTCAGATAGTCCTTATCATTTTCATACTTTCCCTTGTAAATTTCATCAAAAATGTGCAATGTTTCCTCAACTAAGCCATCAATCTTATCCTGCACCTCTCTTGACGACATCGTAAGAAGCTTGCTAAGGAACACAGCGAAGAGTGATGCCGGCAAAAAACCGAGAGGGTGCTGATGAGTACATTCAGCTGCATCGGCAGCCAACCGGGCAATCTGAAGTTCTGTGAAATAATCTCCGGCTGCCGCATATAGTGAAATGGGAGCCACACGCATTATACCACCACAACCTTTACTGTTATTGCAAGGCTCCATTCCGCGAGCAATTGCATCAAGAGCTGACATACAGGTATTACCCGGAGCTCTTAAAGAATGTAATGCTTCGATGTCACTAATCCAACAGCTGTTCTTTTTATTCTTTTTGCCAATTTGGGTATAGTACCAATCTACATATGCCCTAACAAGAGCAAATCGTGGTTCTATCTGCAAATGTGATGTATTCAATAAACCATTTGCAGTGAAAAGGGTCATTTGTGTATCATCGCTGATAAGAGTTTTGCAGTTATCATCAAGAGCAAACTTGGTTATTCCTTGTTCACCGAAACGTGATAATATTGCCCTAAGACTCATAAACTCCACCTCGAAGCCAAGCGCATCACCAGCAGCACCAGCCATCAAACAGCCTCTGGTTTTATCTTTCAATGTTTCCTGTTCCATATTGTTATTTCTTTAAAATTCCAATCTGAATCCCTTTTGTTTCAGCTCTATATACTTTTCGCCATTGAAGCGGTATTTACAAGGAGTCCTGCGAGCTGCATTTGCCGGACGCGGCTCTGCTGGCGACAGTATGCCCAGTTTAAGCATCTTGTTGTAGAAGTTGCGACGGTCGAACTTCACCTCCAAAATTGCTTCGTACAAGTTCTGCAACTCGGTCATCGTAAAGACTTCGGGTAATAGCTCAAAGCCTATCGGTTCAAAGCATATGCGCTCTTTTAGTCTGTTCACAGCCATACGCAAAATGCGATCGTGGTCAAAAGCCAGACTTGGCACCTCATCCATCGAGAACCAACGGGCAGAAGCGGCATCATCGCCACCTGTTACCTCTGAGAGTTTTACCAAAGCATAGTGTGCCACAGTTATTACTCGTTCACGTGGGTCGCGGTTTACATCTGAAAAGGTGTAGAACTGCTCTACCGAAGCATCCTTCAATCCTGTTTCCTCCTCCAACTCACGCTTGGCACACTCCTCGGCAGTTTCGTCAATCTTCATAAAACCACCAGGGAATGCCCACTTGCCCTTGAATGGCTCAATGCCACGCTGAATCAATAGCACCTTAATAGAGACACCATCAAAACCGAAAATCACACAATCAGCGGTTACAGATGGATGAGGGTATTTGTAACAAAAATTCTGTTCGCTCATATTTTATTGCGTTATGTTTACGCAAAGTTAAGTAAAGGTTTTGAAATCACCAAACATTTTGCGTAACTTTTACACAGATTTGACATAATACCTATATTAACCAAGCTGTGTGAAAGGGATAAACTGCACTTATTGTAAATGATAAAGAAAACTTTGCAAAACTCGCTTGAGAACCATCAATGTCGCATAAAACTTCGAATATAGGAGGCGGCTCGGGATAAAAAACAAGCGAGCTTGTTTTATTCTCCTCTCGCCTTTCACTATATTTGCAATGAAAACGGAAAAATATGATTTCACGCTGCTATCTCGAAATAACCAACATATGCAACCTCAATTGTCTGTTCTGCCCAAAAACAGACAGAGAAAAGGCATACCTTTCTATTGATGAGTTCAATACTCTCACCGATAAGCTTGTCGGGGAAATTAACTTCCTATATTTTCATCTTATGGGAGAACCGCTATTGCACCCCCGAGTGAGAGAGTTCATTGCAATAGCACGAGAAAAGGACTTTATACCTATCATCACCACCAACGGCACACTGCTTTCAAAAGCACACGATCTTATAGATAGCGGACTGCACAAAATACAGATATCGCTACATTCACAAGAGGGCAATGCAAAAGAGAATCTTGGGGAATATATACACAACGTAATGGATTTTTCTCTATCCGCAGCAAAGAGAGGGATAATAGTTGTACTAAGACTATGGAATGAGGGCGGCTACAACTCGAAGAATGAGACAATCATGGACCATATTGCAGAGCATGTGCAACGTCCGTGGACCTCACGCTACGACGGTTGGAAGATATGCGACAATCTATATTTGGAGATGGATTCCATCTTTGAATGGCCCGACGCCAAAGGCGAAGAGGTCGCCACCGAGGAGTGCTTCTGCTATGCCTTGCGCAATCAGATAGGTGTGCTCGTGGATGGCACTGTTGTCCCTTGCTGTCTCGACCATGCAGGAGCTGTAAAATTAGGGAACCTTCATACCCAATCACTAAGCGAAATACTCTCTTCGCCAAGAGCAAAAGCCATATACGACGGATTCACACGGCACGAAGCTGTTGAGCCGCTATGCAAACGATGCGGATATGCCAACGTAACAAAAAGATTCAGAAAATAGATATTGTGCTGAATTCTGAACCAAACAATAATATGCCAAGATTCGATTGAATCTTGGCATATTATTTATTCAACGGGATTTTATTATTTCAAATTCGAAGCGGGATCGAGATTATCCTTCTCAATATCCTTGAAGTAGTTTACTGTACCTACTTTGAGCTCGGCAGTAGCAGCATCGTCGCAAACGATGATACCATGCTGATGGAGCTGGAGCACGCTGATTGTCCACATCTGTGTTACACAACCTTCTACTGCGTGGTAGAGAGCCTGAGCCTTGTTGTGACCGTTGACAAGGATGAGCACCTCTTTAGCGTCCATAACTGTACCTACACCTACAGTAACTGCAGTCTTGGGAACCTTGTTCACATCGTTGTCGAAGAAACGTGAGTTGGCGATAATGGTATCAGTTGTAAGAGTCTTCTGGCGTGTGCGTGATGTGAGTGATGAACCGGGCTCGTTGAAGGCAATATGTCCGTCGGGACCGATACCTCCGAGGAAAAGCTGAATGCCGCCGTAAGAAGCGATTTTCTCTTCGTAGCGTGCGCACTCTGCAACGAGGTCCTCTGCATTACCGTTGAGGATATTTACATTCTCTTTCTTTATATTTACGTGGTTGAAGAAGTTGTTCCACATGAATGAGTGATAGCTCTCGGGGTGTCCCTGGGGAAGACCTACATACTCGTCCATATTGAATGTTACAACATTCTCAAAACTTACTATTCCCTGATTATAGAGATTGATAAGTTCTTTATATGTGCCAAGAGGTGTAGAACCTGTGGGAAGACCAAGAACGAAGGGCTTCTCTGCTGTAGGTTGGAACTCATTGATCTTTTTTGCAACATAAGATGCTGCCCAAGCAGAAATCTGCTGATAGTTGGGTTCAATAATTAAACGCATAATATTAATATTTAGAATTTATAATATCTCTTAATCACAAGTTTGTCGAACTGGTCGTCCATCTCTATGAATCGGGGGACACTTGTAGGCTTGTTGTTTATGACAGTGTCCTTGTGGACAGCCATCACCAATGTGCCGTCAAAGGTATTGAACATCATAGGATGTCCGTAATTGTCGCGCAACAGAGGTTGAGGCTCTATGTGCCAGGGACCGTTGAGTCCGTGGTTCTTTTCTGAGTATGCCACACCTACAGAATATTCGCCGTCGATGTATGTAGAGAAGAGGATTCCGAGCTCGCCACCATCTGTGTCGAAAAGGAAAGGACCGTCCATCACAGGACAGAACGATTTGTTGCCAAGGCTGTCGACACCCGACGACCAAGGATTCTGCGATGCAGTGAACATCACGTACGGCTCGCCCATCTGCTTTGCAAAATCATCTGTCAGACGGATAATCTGCACCGTACCATCCCAATTCTGAATCCACTCGTGGCTGTAGATAATGTAACCTGCACCAAGTTCATCGCTGCAGAATGTAGCGTCGAGCGACGGTTGGTCGGCACGCAACAGAGGACGCTCTGCCTGAATAGGTTTGTACGGGCCCTTAATATTGTCGGCAACAAACAGCTG
This sequence comes from Bacteroidaceae bacterium, assembly GCA_045578665.1. Classification (GTDB taxonomy): domain Bacteria; phylum Bacteroidota; class Bacteroidia; order Bacteroidales; family Bacteroidaceae; genus HGM04593. Next base: position 31,372 of record JAZNKR010000092.1, read on the forward strand.
ACAAGAACGGCGGGGTATATCTCTGCCTGCAACTCTGTCTATGATGACATCGGGACGGGTGAAAGTAGCCATGTAATAGAACTTCTTGTTGAACTCGTGAATCTCAGGAGCCCAGATTGTGGGATTGGCACCCATCCACATGGTTGTGTCCAACTGCAAAACGTTGTAGGGACCTTCCCACAAACGCAGGTCCTTGCTTGTCCACACGTGACCACCGGTACCTGTCATGTAATATACATTCTCCCATTTGTCGAAATAGACAAACGGGTCTCTCAACTGCATGGTATCAATTGAAACAGTGCGTGCGGGTGCACCGTCTACTGTGCGCAAAATGCCATTGTCGCTGTTTTTGGTCGAAGTGCCGCAAGAGGCAAGCATCAAGAAGAAGAACAACAAATATATGTTTACTATTTTCATACTTTATATTTTACAAAGTTCAAAGGTAATAAATAATTTACTAATTATCAAATATGGCATTACATTTCGAACGAAGAGAGAGATGGACGATGAGATGGACGATGAGATGTTCAATAGAAGGCAAGGAACAATAAATCAATATAAGCAATTATTTTTAACATTGGTTGTCAAACATAGTCGGACACAATTGTTTTATTAATTAAACACTAAATTATCTGATTATGAGACGATATTTAATTGCCGCCATCGCCATGATGGTAAGTTTTCAGTTCGCTGTGTTTGCACAGGAGAATGATAGACAGAAGAACAGGATGAGTAAAGCCGAGCGGGAGGCAGCATGGCGTGCCGAACGGTTGAAGAAGAAAGCCGCCGAAAAGGCAAGGATTGCCGAGGATGACTCTATAGCCTTTCAGCAAGCTGTGAGCGCACTGGAAAACGGCTCGTGGGCACTCGAGGCATCGAACATCACATTCAACAACGGTATAACACGCTTCGTTACCTCCAGCACTAACTATGTAGCCATAAACGCCGGAGAAGGTACTGTGCAGACAGCCTTCAACAACAGCAACATAAACTCTCCGAACGGTTTGGGTGGTGTTACGCTTGAGGGCAATGTCTGGGGCGAACGCATGGGAAGAGACAATGACGGCAACATTTTTTACAGCTGTTCCATTCAAGGGACCGGCATATCTGCCGTGATATATCTGACACTCACTGCAGGCACCAACCAGGCAAGCGCATCGGTGAATGCCAACTACAGCGGCAACAAGATGGTCTTTAACGGTTATCTCTATCCTTATAACTCGGCAGGTATCTTCGAGGGGCAACCGAGCTACTGACTGCACGATGCATCATTTCCTGCGGGCATATACCCTCCCCGCCCCTGGCCTCCCTACCCTCGCCCGGGGATAAGACCCTTGCCTCCACGACCACCACGCCCACCCATGTGGGGACCATCGGGCAATTATCCGCCACGTCCACCGTTCGGCAACAGACCACCCGGCGGAAGTGTGAGACCACCGACCTTCGGACCGTAACATACCTTACAACATAGAAAATGGATGCAACCGTCACGGTTGCATCCATTTTCTATGTTATTGCGGAAAAAATTATTCTTTGGGAAGATACTGTTCAATCTCCTTAAGCTCTTTATCCATGTTGAGGTTGTAGTAGCAGTTTGAAAGACCTGTTATCCACAACTCAGTCTTTGTAGGCTGAAGCTTGCGAAGCTTCTCGTAGAGGGGAAGAGCCTCTTTGAAGTAACCGTTGACAATCTCCTTGTCCTTAGCAATCTTTGCCTTATCCCTGATGTTTGTGCTTGCATTCTTCTGGCTATACTCCTGAGCAAGTACAGTGTAGCAGATACCGAGGTTGGCAAGTGCACCCTCATAGTTGGGGTCCTTCTCCAATGTCTTCTTGTACCATGTAACAGCATCGGCAGTCTTGCCGCTCTCCTGCAATACCATGCCCTTTACAAAGAAGAACAAGGGATTCTCGGGATTTGATGCAATCATTTCATCAGCGAATTTTGTCATCTCTTCGGGCTGGTTCTTTGACTGATAGTATGCGATGAGACTCTGATAGAAGTATGCATTTGCAGGGAATGCTTTGGCACCATCCTTCAATGTCTTGATCCATGCAACTGTGTCACCGAGCTGCACCTGAGACATAGCCTTGTATTTCATTGCATTCTCTTTGAAAGAGGGATCGTCCATAGCAAGATCGATGTGAGCAAGTACGTTCTTGTAGTTCTCTGTCTGCATACCGCAAAGTGCAGCATAGTAGGCTGCGTTGGCATTCAACTCCTTGTCCTTGACTGCAGGGATTGTATCGAGGGGCTCAAGTGTAGCAGTCTTGATGAACATGTCGAACTGATTGAATGCATCGTTGTATTTCTCGGCATTGTAGAAATATGCACCACCATTGAACAACTGGTTGCGGTTCTCATACATCATCTGTACAATCTCCATAGAGTATTTGGGAGCCACCTTACCTTTGGCATTGGGAGCCTTGTCATACTCGTCGCACTTGATAAGGTAGTCAAAGATATCGTATGCCGAGTTGTAGAGCAGGTCGGCATTGAATGCCTGACCCTGTGCACGTTTGTAGTTCTCTGCATCGATGATACCCTTTTTAGCCTTGCAAGCTACATACCATACGTATGCATTCTTGTTTGTAAGAGGGCTTTTGAGTGCATCCTGAATGGTGTTGAGTGCACCTGCGTTATCACCGGCAACAATTGCTTTGTCTGCCTCTTTTGCTTTTGCCATAAGAGCCTTCTGCTCCTTTTTCTGCGCTTTTATCTGTTCTTTTGTAAGCTGTTGTCCTGAAACCATGCTCGCTGCCAGAACCAAAGCGAAAGATAAAACTAATTTTTTCATATTAAAGATATTTAATTAATTGTATTATTCGTTTGTAGGAATCTCTTCTACCGTTGTTATCTCTTCTGTAGCCTCAGTCTCTACCTCAACCTCGTGAGTAACCTTGCAGACAGAACTGATGGTATCGTTCTTCTTCTTAAGGTCGATGATGCGTACACCCTGAGTTGCGCGACCTATTACGGGAATCTGTTCTACAGCTGTTCTGATGGCAATACCCGACTTGTTTATAACCATCAGGTCGTTCTCGTTTGTTACGCCCATGATGGCTATGAGTGAACCTGTCTTCTCTGTGATGTTGATTGTCTTCACACCCTTGCAGCCACGGTTTACAGTAGGATACTCTGAGCTTGCCGAACGTTTGCCATAGCCCTGCTCCGAAAGAACAAGAATGCTCTTGTCGCTCTCTTTTGGAAGCACTACCATGCCTACAACCTCGTCGCCTTCGTCAAGAGCCATACCTCGTACACCGGTTGCTGTACGTCCCATAGTACGCACTGTATTCTCGTTGAATCGTACAGCACGACCCTTACGGTTTGCAAGAACAATATCGCTGTCGCCATCGGTGAGAGCCACAGAAATCACTCTGTCGTCCTCGCGGATGGTGATTGCGTTGATACCGTTTGCTCGTGGACGGGAGTACTGTTCGAGCGAAGTCTTCTTTATGACACCCTGCTTGGTACAGAATATAAGGTTGTGGCTGTTGATGAAGTTGCTGTCGGCAAGTGTCTTCACTCGCACAATTGCATTGAGCGAGTCGTCGGCACCGATATTGAGCAAGTTCTGTATAGCACGTCCTTTTGAATTCTTGTTTCCCTCGGGAAGCTCATATACCTTGAGCCAATAACAACGTCCACGCTGAGTGAAGAACATCATGGTGTTGTGCATGGTGGCTGTGTATATATGCTCAATGAAGTCGGAATCGCGTGTATCGCTTCCGCGTGAACCTACACCGCCTCTGTTCTGTGCACGATACTCGGCAAGAGAAGTACGTTTGATGTATCCGAGGTGAGAAATTGTGATGACCATTTCGTCGTCGGCATAGAAGTCTTCGGGGTTGAAGTCTTCCGATGCACTGTACTCTATGCGGCAACGACGCTCGTCGCCATATTTCTCCTTCACCTCTATAAGTTCGTCTTTGATGACCTGCTTGCAGATCTCCTCGTTAGAGAGAACCTCTTTGTAGAATTCAATTCTCTTCTGAATCTCATCGTACTCGGCATGGAGTTGCTCCTGCATGAGACCTGTGAGCTGACGCAGACGCATCTCGACAATTGCATTCGCCTGGATTTCGCTGAGCGAGAAGCGCTCTATAAGTCCCTGCTTTGCCTCTGCCGGAGACTTCGCAGCACGTATGATGCGTACAACCTCGTCTATGTTGTCCGACGCGATGATGAGACCTTCGAGTATGTGGGCACGCTCTTCGGCTTTGCGAAGGTCGTATTTTGTACGGCGAATAACAACCTCGTGGCGATGCTCTATGAAGTTGCTGATGCAGTCCTTGAGTGTGAGCAGACGGGGGCTGCCATGCACAAGCGCAATGCAGTTGACACTGAAAGATGTCTGCAATGCACTCATCTTGTAGAGCTTGTTTATAAGTACATTGGCATTGGCATCGCGTTTTACATCAATAACGATGCGCATACCCGACTGGTCGGACTCGTCATTGATATTGGATATTCCCTCTATCTTCTTTTCGTTGACCATTGCGGCAATATCCTTGATGAGTTCCTCCTTATTTACATTATAGGGGATTGCTGTAACGATAATCTTGTCGTGGTAATCACCTGGCTCAATCTCGCATACAGCACGCATCACAACCTTTCCGCGACCTGTCTCATATGCCTCTCTTACTCCTGCCAGACCATAGATATCGCATCCGGTGGGGAAATCGGGAGCCTTGACATGTTCCATGAGCCCAGCCACGTCAATATCGGGATTGTCGATATATGCAATGCAAGCATCAATCACCTCGCTCAGGTTGTGGGTGGGTATATTTGTTGCCATACCTACAGCAATACCCGAAGAACCGTTTATCAGAAGGTTGGGGATACGTGTAGGCAATACGGTAGGCTCTTCAGTCTCCGCAGTATAGTTTGGCATGAAGTCAACTGTCTCTTTGTAGAGGTCTTCTGCCATATCCTCTCCAATCTTGCGCAGACGCGCTTCGGTATAACGCATGGCTGCAGGAGAGTCGCCGTCGATAGAACCGAAGTTACCCTGTCCGTCGATAAGCGGATAGCGCATAACCCAATTCTGTGCCATACGTACAAGTGCCATATACACCGATGAATCGCCGTGGGGATGGTACTTACCGAGTACATCACCGACCGTACGTGCCGATTTCTTATATGGTTTGTCGGCTGTGTTTCCCAACTCCATCATACCGTAGAGGATACGGCGATGTACAGGCTTCAATCCATCACGGACATCGGGTAACGCACGGGCAACAATTACCGACATCGAGTAATCAATATAGGAAGAACGCATTTCTTCCTCGATATTGATTTTTATAATTCTGTCGTTTTCAATCATTTATGTTACAAATATTATTTAAATACACCTACGGACAATTCTGTTTGCATACAGTATCCGTATAAAAACGTGCTAAATTACACAATTTTAGCGAAACAGGCAAGAAAATAATATTTTTTATGAAATTGCAACAGAGAAGCAAAAGAAGCCCTTTCTATTGTCTGTCAGGAGGTTATCCCATATAGTTAAAAAAGGTTACAACAAAGAGCATTGGGCACTGAAAATTCATGCCGTGGTCATAAGAAAAAACAGAGAATATGTCAAAATTACATATTTCCCAACGTTTTTTAATAGTTTGGCACGGTTTTTGTAAGGTATGTTATGTAATAATAGTTGTATGGCACAGAACATTGTAGTAATTTCGCGCCGTCAATTAGAATTGTTCACAAACAGAAAGAATGAGGAGAAAGGAACTATGAACAACCAATTTTCGGAAAACATATCACGCATACTCACATACAGCAAAGAAGAGGCAGACCGCCTGCGCTGCAAGAGTATTAGCACCGAGCATCTGTTATTGGGTCTGTTGCGCGACAAAGATGGAAACGCAGCCAACATACTCATCACAATGTCGGTAGACCTGTTGAAGTTGAAAGAAGAGATAGAAAGAAACATTACAACACAAAGCGAGGAGGAGTTCGAAGCAAGCAACGATCTCATCCTCGACGAAAATGCATCAAAAGTTTTACGTTTTTGTATACTCGAAGCCCGTATGTTAAAAAGCAACAATGTTGATACAGAGCATCTTCTGCTCGCCATTCTGAAGGAAAAGACAAACAACGCAGCAGTAATACTCTCCAACAACAACGTAACATATACAGATGTACGCGAAGCACTTCACATAAAGCCCGACGTACGCGACGGATTTGGCTACACCGACGAGGACGACGAAGAGGAAGAGAACGGCAGCAGATTCGGAGGCACGCAACAGACACACTCCGAAACCCGTCAGAAGCAATCGACCGGCGACACCCCCGTACTCGACAATTTTGGTTTCGACATGACAAAAGCAGCCAAAGAGGGACTGCTCGACCCTGTCGTAGGCCGCGAAAAAGAGATTGAGCGCATATCGCAGATACTCAGTCGTCGAAAGAAGAACAACCCCGTACTTATAGGTGAGCCCGGTGTAGGAAAATCGGCAATTGTAGAAGGACTTGCACAGCGCATAGTAGAGCGCAAGGTATCGCGCATGCTCTTCAACAAGCGCCTCATCTCACTCGACATGACTGCAGTTGTTGCCGGCACCAAATACCGCGGACAGTTCGAGGAGCGCCTGCGCGCCATCCTCAACGAACTCGAGCAGAATCCCGACATAATACTCTTCATAGACGAGATGCACACCATCATCGGCGCAGGTTCATCGCCCGGCTCTATGGACGCTGCAAACATACTGAAACCTGCCCTCGCACGCGGACAAATGCAGTGCATAGGTGCCACCACACTCGACGAATACCGCAAGAGCATTGAGAAGGATGGCGCCCTTGAACGACGTTTCCAGAAGGTAATTGTGGAGCCCACAACCAGCGAAGACACCTTGCACATATTGCAAAACATCAAGGAGAGATACGAGAACCACCACAACGTAACCTACACCGACGAGGCACTCAAAGCCTGCGTAACACTGACCGACAGATACATAACCGACCGTGCCTTCCCCGACAAGGCTATCGACGCCATGGACGAAGCAGGAGCACGAATGCACCTCACCAACATCACCGTTCCCCGCGAGATAGAGGAGCAGGAGAAACTTGTAGAAGTTGCCCGCAGCGAAAAGCAGGAGGCAGTGAAACGTCAGGATTTCGAACGCGCAGCCAACTACCGCGACTACGAAAAGAAGATGGAAGAGCGCCTCAAAGAGATGAAGGAGGAGTGGGAAAAGGCAGAACGCAGCGAACGACAGACAGTAGACGACCAGAAGATAGCCGAAGTGGTATCGATGATATCCGGTGTCCCTGTTCAACGTATGCAGCAGGACGAATGGGCACGTCTGAGAACAATGAAAGACGAACTCACCGGCAAGGTCATTGCACAGAACAGGGCAATAGAGAAGCTCACAAAAGCAATTCTCCGCAGCCGCGTGGGTCTCAAGAACCCAAACAAGCCGATAGGCACATTCATGTTCCTCGGACCCACCGGAGTTGGCAAGACCTTGCTTGCAAAGGAGTTGGCACGTTTCATGTTCGGTACTACCGATGCCCTCATCCGCATAGATATGAGCGAATTCATGGAGAAATTTACCGTGTCGCGACTCGTTGGAGCTCCTCCGGGATACGTTGGCTACGAAGAGGGAGGTCAGCTGACCGAAAGAGTGCGCCGTCGCCCCTACTCTATCGTCTTGCTCGACGAGATAGAAAAGGCACACACCGATGTGTTCAACCTATTGCTGCAGGTAATGGACGAAGGCCGTCTGACAGACAGCTACGGACGCACCATTGATTTCCGCAACACAGTAATTATCATGACCTCCAACATCGGCACAAGAGAACTGAAGGAGTTTGGTGCAGGCATTGGATTTGCAAAGGCTGAAACCGCAAACAGCAACCACGGCAACGACATCATAAAGAAAGCGCTCAACAAGCGCTTCGCCCCCGAGTTCCTCAACCGCGTGGACGAAATAATAAACTTCGAGCAGCTCGACCTTGAGGCAATCACCAACATCGTAGATCTGGAACTGACACCGGTGCTAAAACGCGCCGCCGAAATGCAGTTCACTCTGCAACTCGACAGAGAGGCAAAAGAGTTCCTTGCCAACAAGGGATACGACAAGCAGTTCGGTACCCGTCCACTCAAACGTGCCATACAGACATACATCGAAGACGAACTCTCCGAACTTATAATATCCCAGACAATAAAAGAGGGAGAGAGGATAGTTGTTACAGTAGACAAAGAAAACGACAAACTCCGCTTCGAGACAGTCGCAGAGGGATAGCTCCCTGCAAAAGGAGTCAAAAAAAGGAGTCAAAACATGAAAAAATTTCATGCACCCCGACAAAATGTCAGATGTCGACACATCTGGCATTTTTTTTGTTTATATACATACAGAAAACATTTCATACAACGAAATCAATAAAAACTAAAATCATATGCAAAAAGGTAACATTGGGGTAACGACAGAGAACATCTTCCCCGTCATCAAAAAATTTCTTTACAGCGACCACGAAATTTTCCTTCGCGAAATTGTATCAAACGCCATCGACGCCACACAAAAGCTGAAGACCCTTTACGAAAAGGGCGAATACAAAGGCGAACTCGGCGAACTCAAGGTAACAGTGAAGCTCACACCCGAATCAATCATCGTAAGCGACAACGGTATAGGACTCACCACCGAAGAGATTGAGAAATACATCAATCAGATTGCCCTCTCGGGTGCAACAGACTTCCTTGAGAAATACAAAGACACCGCAAACTCCATCATCGGGCACTTCGGATTGGGATTCTACTCGGCATTCATGGTATCGAAGCGAGTGGAGATTGTAACAAAATCGTACAAAGAGGGTGCAACAGCCATCAGATGGAGCTGCGACGGAAGCCCCGAATACGAAATAACAGAGGCAGAGAGAGAAGGTCGCGGTACAGACATCATCATGTACATCGACGAGGAGAGCAAAGAGTTCCTCGAAGAGTCACGCGTAAGTGCCATCCTCAACAAATACTGCCGGTTCCTTCCCGTAGAGATTGCCTTCGGCAAAAAGAAAGAGTGGAAAGACGGCAAACAGACAGAGACCGACGAGGACAACATCATCAACGACACTACCCCGCTCTGGACACGCAAACCCACAGAGCTTAAGGACGAAGACTACAAAGAGTTCTACCGAAAGCTCTATCCCATGAGCGACGAACCTCTCTTCTGGATTCACCTCAACGTAGACTTCCCCTTCCACCTCACCGGTGTGCTCTACTTCCCCAAGATAAAGAGCAACATAGAGATGCAGCGCAACAAGATACAGCTCTACTGCAACCAGGTATACGTAACAGACGAAGTAGAAGGCATCGTTCCCGACTTCCTCACACTGATGCACGGTGTGATAGACTCTCCCGACATCCCCTTGAACGTATCACGCTCATACTTGCAGAGCGATGCAAACGTAAAGAAAATCTCGGGCTACATCTCCAAGAAGGTATCAGACCGTCTGCAATCAATCTTCAAGAACGACCGCAATGAGTTCGAGGAGAAATGGAACGACCTCAAAATCTTCATCAACTACGGAATGCTCACCGAGGAGGATTTCTATGAAAAGGCAAGCAAATATGCCCTTCTTCAGGACACTGACGGCAAGAAATACACATTCGAAGAGTACAAGACACTGGTATCTGCCGAGCAGACCGACAAGGACGGCAACCTCATCTACCTCTACGCAAGCAACAAGGAGAAAGAGTACAGTTTCATTGAGAATGCCACAGGCAAAGGCTACAACGTACTTCTGATGGACGGTCAACTGGATGTTGCCCTCATAAGCCTTCTCGAAAGAAAATTCGAAAAGACACGCTTCTCGCGCGTTGACAGCGACATAGTTGAACGTCTCATCGTAAAAGAGGAGCAGAAAGCATCTGCTCTCAATGGCAGTGAGCGCGAAATTCTCACAGGTATCTTCAGCAGCCGCATGCCACTGATGGAGAAAAAGGAGTTCCACGTACAGACCGAGTGCATGGGCGCGGATGCAGCCCCCATCATCATCACACAGGCAGAATACATGCGCCGCATGAAAGAGATGGCAGCCATACAGGCAGGAATGAACTTCTATGGCGACATGCCCGATATGTACACTGTCATCATCAACGAAGAGCATCCCTTGATTAAACGCGCCCTCGACGATGCAGAAAACAGTTGTGCCGAGAAACTCGCACCCATCAACGAAGAGAGCGACAAGCTCAATGCACGCCGCAGCGAACTCTATGCCGCACGCAAGGACAAGAAGGAGGATGAAATTCCCCAGACCGAGAAAGACGAACTTGCCGAAGTTGAGCGCAAGCTCACCGAGGCAAAGAGCAACAAGGAGGCCATCCTCGCCGAGTATGCAGCAAACGATAAACACATTTCGCAACTCATAGACATCACTCTGTTGCAGAACAATATGCTCACAGGCGAAGCACTCAACAACTTCGTAAAACGCAGCATAGAGTTGATGAAATAATCAATCATCAATAATCAATCATAAAAAAGCATCCAACTCACAAACGAGTTGGATGCTTTTTTATGATAAGTACAGAGTTGGCAATTATTATTTTTTATTGGTGTCCGGTAAACGTATTTAATTCTTTTAAATGATTATCAAATATATTACCTAAAATGCAACGTTGCATTGCAATGTCGGTGAAATAAGTAACTTGAAAAGTTGTCCCACTTTAAGCTAATCTTTGGACACATCTTTCAGTTTTTATTTTTTGCTAATCTCTTCAAAATAAGAAACTTAAAAAAGCTGTCCCTCTTAAAGGGGGACGAGAACTTTTTTTCGAGAAAAAAGTTCGGAGGGGGTTGTTAACCTATCGTACTACAATAAACCATACTACGCGAAGAAAACCCCTCCGTCTTCAAAAACTGTCGTTTTTGAATCCACCTCCCCTTTAAGGGCAGGAGCTTTTTAGAATAGTTTTTTATCCATTGAAGGATGAGGTTGTACTTTTAAGGTATAATATCGCATAATCATTTTCTTTTAAATTCGATATTTAAGTTTGCATAAGCCCCTATTCCATTTTTGATACAAATTTGAGTGCAATGGTTTAAACTCCTCCTCTTGGATAAGAGGACATTGCGTAATAAGCAATGTCCCTCTTATCCAAGAGGGAGAATTGTTTACCTTGTTTTTGAATTTACAGGACAGCAATAATTATTTTTTGGAAACTTTATTACCCTTTGTATCGAGCAGATACCAATCGTAGCTGTCGAACTCCTGCACTTCGAACAGATCCTTCGAAAGCATATTGATATCCGAGTAAATTGCAGGGGTGATTGGTTCGCCGGTAATACGGTTCATGATACCGTAACAATTCATCACCTCATACTTCATATAGTCTGCAAAGACAAAAGTCAATTCACCATTGTCGTCATACCCGTAGGGATATTTCAGGTAATATGTACCATCGAACAAAAACGACTCCACTGTGTCACCCTCGAAGTCGACCTGCCACTCACGCCCACCTTTTGTCAGCACAAAGCCATCGGAGAGAATGCTTACATATCCATACTCGGCAGGATAGACAACAGATGCGACAGAATCGAGGACACCATGCTTACCATCCTTGACAATTATACGATAACCACTATTGTGGGGAGCCCATATCTCGTCGTATGAGGGCTGAACAACCCAATTTCCGGCTTTGTCAATCAAGCCCAACTCTCCGTCGGCATTGTTCATGGCACAGAAACCATTGTGGAATATATATGCAAAGTTCCACATGCGGCATTTGTCGACATAATCAAATTTGAAAGGTATCACAACTTCGTTTGCGGCATTGACAAAACCAATCTTGCCATCTTTCATCACAGCAGCCAATCCTTCGGAGAAGACCCAAGCCTTACTGTAGTCATTTGTCTCGGCATTGATGATAATACGTCCTGTGTTCACATTGATATAACCACGTTTATGGGGCAGTGCATATACAGCTATCGAATCATCCTCGCCTACATCGGAGAGCCAACTGATCTTGCCGGTGGTATATTCATCGGTACGCTCGTCGTAGACTCTCCATTTGTTGTCGGAAAACGAATGGAGCGACACATTCTCAGAGAGATTCTTGTCGTAATAGTCCCTTCCATACTCATCCTTATACAAGGCATATGCCACAATAGCCACAAAGCCGAGCGGGAAAACGACAAAGAGAGTAACAATCGAGCGGCGGAACAATTTTGAACGGTTCTTCCACCCGTTGCGGATAGTGCGCCAGGCGAGGCGGACTGCGGCAACAAGAGCCGCAAGCACCAAAGCTGCCACGCCGAGCAAGAGTTGAAAAATTCGAGTCAACAATTTCATAATCATTCGGTTTTAAGCAATTTATTGTTATCTATATTTGCAGTAAGATACATCACAACGCAAAGCAACAGGAAGAGAACCAATGAGCCTGCAAGCAGTGCGTATGTCTCCATCTGTAGCAGCATATAATTGAGTGCATAGACCAATGCCACAAATCCACCCAACAGATAAGCAAAACGGCTCTTCAGAACAGCTCTGAAATAGAACATCAGTGCTCCGGTGGTCATCAATGCCGCTATTGTGTAGGCAATGCCGAATATCATGAATTCGGAGAATGCGAGCAACAACGAATAGAAGAGTATCAAAGACAAGCCTATCACCACATACTGCACGACATTTATCTCTTTGCGGGTGAGAAACTCAACGAACAATCCGGCGACAAAGACAAGAACGACAATAAGTATTCCATACTTTGCTGAACGCATAGACTGCTGATAAGGATTTGACGGGTCCACAAACTTCACCCCCATAAAATCCGATATCGAACTGTTGAAATCGGACACACTCCACATTGCTTCGAAACCGTTATCACCGACCTCGCGATGTTCGGGCAGGACATCGCCTTGGAAACTAGGATGAGCATAGATTGAACTGATGGATAGCGAAGTGGTACCACTTCCCGAAGGCATAAAATATAGCGCCTCCGTACCCTTGAGGGCAAACGATAAAAGAAAATCTATGCTATCTCCAATCTCTGCATCTTCGGGCAATTTCACATCGGCCTTGATATATTCTGAATCTCTGTAAAGTTCAAAAGATTTGCCACCAAACGATAGCCGGGAAAAATTGCCAAAACCTTTGTAGTCCGTTACAGAAAGAGAGAAATCAATATTCTTCGCTCTCATTTCATTGTCGGTAACAAGGAATTTACCCGAAATCTGCACATGGGAATTGTAGACAATCACATCGTAAATAGAACGGTGCAACACATCGGTTTTTACGTCTGCCTTATAATCCAATCGCGATGAATATCTTTTGTACTCTTCGAGACATATCTGTTTCTCTTTCCGGTTGTCGATACCGACAGTTTCTCTCACTTCGTTAACGTATGAAGTCAAACGGGGAGGAGAAATTCTCTGATGGCTTGCATAGGCATTGGCAACCTCTCTGACAACAGCATCCTTTGTCTCCTTTCGATCTTCGATAACCCCTTCGACCATAGAGAGAGGGATGAGCAACAGTAATGAAGTCAGAGCAAGAAGACACACCTTGATTAAGGTACCATATTTTTTATCTATATTCTTTTCCATAGTTGATTGATTTATTATCATTTCTTTTCTTCATCAAAAAAATCGCAATTATCTTCGATTGCAGACGATAGGCCTCGGGCAATCTTGTCGAACCAACGTAAACGACCGCTCGCAACCTTCTCACTCATACAGGCTGTACCATGGCTTGTAGCCTCAAAGTTCAGTACATTGGTAATAGAGATGCTGGCAGCCACCGCTTCCACATCCTGATTGGCACCTATATATGCAAAGACCCAGCCCTTAGCCTTCAACTCATCTATAAGCGCCTTGATAGCCTTGCCGTTATACTCTCTCGATGCATTCTCGTAGCCATCGGTTACAACAGTAACAAGTACTTTGTCGTCATCTGCGACCTTAGGACGAAGAGCATTGAGCGAGCTACCTATAGCATCGTACAATGCCGTGTTGCACATAGGTCTATAGGTGTCAGAAGTCAGTTCCTGCACCTCTCCGGCAGGAGCACATTCACAGACTGTCGTAACATCGCTGTTGAAGGTCACCAAACTTACATAATGCTCCTGTTCCTCATACTTTCCTTGCGCGCTGCAAATAGTCTGCAAGGTCTCATTGACACTGTCAATAGCCTGCTTTTTGATGCTCTGCATAGAGCCGCTCTCATCTATGATGATGAGATTGAAAATTCTTTTTTTCATCTGCTTAAAATTTTAAATTCAATAAATATTCCATTCAATTATTCCATTCAATCCGCCTAAATTGAAGATACACTGTCCGGTTTTTCATTAAGAGTAAGACCGCATCCCCAATCTATCATTCTTCAGGCATCTCGTCAGTGATTACAGCTTGAGAATTATCCTTACGAGAGTCGTAAAAGCACGGCATTACCAGATATTTGTTCCCCCGTTCCGACTCAAGACGATATACAGATTCACCACACTGAACAACATGGTCAAATCCCTCATCACTCACAAACTCCCGGCGTGCAATATCATAAATCAACCATTTCTTCTCTTTTCTTACTTTGCAATAGGGTTTTGAGATGTCAAGCAACCATACACTACTATATTCTATGGGTAGGACAACACCATATCTGTCTCTTATACCCACTCTGCAATTGTTACGTACAATGAGCATACCATTATGCGAATACCAATAATCGTCGAAGTGTCTGCCACGTCTACCTTCCAACACAGCATAGGGATTATAACCGAGACAGAAGATAGGCATAACAATAGCAATCAACAAATAGAGTCCCGCGCCTGTCCAATACTTTTTTGTATCCATGGCAAAGCGGACAACTGCTACAACCATGATAGCCAACGAAACAAACATCAAAAGGAGACGTACCATACCTGTAGCGTATTGCGCACACCAGAAGACGACAGAAGCAACAACAACCAACAACACCTCATTGTATCTATTTTCTCTGCGGAAATACCAATTGGCTATAGCAAAGCATGCAGCAGGGAACGCACATACCGTAACAATAGATTTAAGTTCAAGACCATTACCGCAAATGTAGCCAACAAAAAACATTGCAAATGTGAGCAGCAGAGCTATTTCACCTCTCGAAAACATATTCCTTAGATTGCCACGACAGAATATTACCGGGATGAGCAGCAACATCAACGCGAGGATGGCGAAACTGACAGTTCTGATGTATAACTCGACCATTACAATCGAGGGAACAACCCCACAAGCAAACAGATAGGCAGAGAGTCCTACAAATTTCCACACACCCATAGAGCCCGATTCAAGCTGTTTCTTGCACAGGCGATAGATATAGACACCTAAAGGATATGCTATCATCCAGAGGCATGCAAAGAATGTGAATATATTCGTAAAGAAATCGGCATCTTTGGTGTATTGCGGATAATCTGCACTATTAAATAAACGCTCACCGAAGAGAGCAAAAGACGAGGTCACAATCTTGACGAAAGGCGCACAAAACATTTCGTATCCGAAAATAGGATCAACAAAGAAACAGAGACTCATCAAGGAGAGCATGATTATAGGCACAATCATCAGCCTGCTCCTCCTGTACATCAAAAAAGAGATCCATGTCCTGAATACCGGTATCAACAGAACATATAAATTCATCATCCAACTGTTGTAAATCTGATGAGTAAGAAGCAGCATCCACACACTGCATAATGCCAAATCCCCCAAAAAGGTAATTTTTGATAATCGTGTTTCCATTTATAAAAATTTTGATTAGTATGCTTGCTGATTTTTATTTGGAATTTAGAACATCCATAATTTTTATCATATAGAGTAGGTTGATTGGAAAAATCTATCTTTGTTGCAGATTATTTATAACCACATTATTTACGGACATAGCAAAAGAGAGCGGCAGTTGTTTGTGAATCCACAAGCAACTGCCGCTCTATATATATGATTTGTAGATAGAAGCCTAATACTGCTCCTTCTCATTAGGGAAATCGCGGCTCTTCACATCGCTTACATAACTTCCTACCGCATCACAGATAACATCATTAAGGTTGGCATATCTGCGCAGGAAGCGTGGGCTGAATCCGCCCGACATGCCCAGCATATCGGTGCAAACAAGCACCTGACCGTCGACATCGGCACCGGCACCTATACCTATGATAGGAATACTCACACTCTCGGCAACCTTTTTCGCCAACGAAGCGGGAATCTTTTCAAGTACAATGGCAAAGCAACCTGCCTCTTCAAGAAGTTTTGCATCCTTGAAAAGCTTCTCTGCCTCCTCCTCATCGCGTGCACGAACAGTGTAAGTACCGAACTTGTTTATACTCTGAGGCATCAGTCCCAAGTGTCCCATGATGGGGATACCCGCATCAAGAATCTTGCGCACCGAAGGAAGAATCTCCTCGCCACCCTCCATCTTCAGAGCATCGGCATGGCTCTCCTTCATTATGCGGATAGCATTCTTCACAGCCTCGTCAGCGTTTACCTGATAAGTACCGAAGGGCATATCCACAACAACAATGGCACGTTTCACGGCACGCACAACAGATTTTGCATGATAAATCATCTGGTCGAGGGTGATAGGCAAGGTGGTAACATTACCCGCCATAACATTAGATGCAGAATCGCCTACAAGTATAGCATCTACTCCGGCACCGTCAATAAGCATTGCTGTGGTATAGTCATAGGCGGTAAGCATCGCTATCTTCTCACCTTTCTGCTTCATCTCAATAAATCGATGAGTTGTAACCTTACGAGGGTCTTCTACTAAATATTTTGACATATTTTAAGTTTTGCGTGATTATTTTCGGCAAAGATAGTGCAAATGGGCGAAACGCGAGGTTGTTTACCTGGAGTTTTTTTGAAATTTCCCCCTTTTCTTACTATATTAGCAATGTATTATACGTTTGCCGCCGGAGAAC
>JAZNKR010000093.1:0-1741 GCA_045578665.1 Bacteroidaceae bacterium
AAAGAGAAAAGTTTATGGAATACAAGGAATTTGAACGGATAATGTCGAAAAAGCGAATGGGACGCTATTTGACTGCGTGCGGTGGAGATACTCGTAAGGCAATGACTCTCTATCGATATAACTTACACTTAACACAAGATGTTTTTACTGTTGTCAGCTGCTTCGAAGTAGCCTTGCGGAATGCCATCGATGCCCGATTGGTTCCGATACTGGGTGAAGATTGGTTAAGGGATAGTATAATGCCTGGAGGTATATTTACGGAACCTAAATTGTTTAAGACCCGTGAAATTATAGACCGTGCTTACCATAAACTACTGAAAAACGGTACATATTCCCATTCCAAATTATTAGCGGAGATGGAATTCGGTATTTGGAAATATATGTTCTCGCCATTACAATATCGACTAACCGGTCGTTCATTGCTGAAAATTTTTCCGAACAAGACTCGTTCTTCGGCCGAGATGCAATACAACCAATCTTATGTGTTTAATGAATTGGATAAAGTGAATACGCTACGCAATCGTTTGGCGCATCACGAGCCCATTTGCTTTTACTTGAACGAACCGGAGATTGACACAGGCTATATCGTGACGGAATATCAGAAAATTCAATCGCTTTTTGCTTGGATGAATATCGATAGCCGTGCTATGCTTTACGGATTGGATCACGTGCTGACCACATGTGGCAAAATTAATGCATTGAAATAAATCCTACATAGATATTCTATTTCGTCCCGCCGACGCGCAAGCAGCGCTAATGCTCCGCGCTGCCGTCGCAAACAACGCCCATTCGCGTTGCCGCCTCAGCATAGCTCAAACAAGCTTGGCTCTGCGTTCGGCTCAGGCGTTCTTTCACATGTTGTTACAAGACGAAAGAAGAAAAAGCAGGAGTTTCTTTGGTCGATTCATCTCTTTGTCGTATTTTTGTTGTCGAAAAGGTGGCTGTTTAGCCACTATTAAAACAAGATTCGCAGAGTTATGAAGTACTTGACCTTAGAAAAAGCCCTGGAGGCATGGCGGCAATTACAGCCACTCACGGAAGACGACCGAAACCGGCTGAGCCGACGATTTACCGTGGACTTCAACTATAACAGCAATCACATCGAGGGCAATACGCTGACCTACGGACAGACGGAGATATTGCTGCTCTTCGGTAAGGTGATAGGCGAAGCCAATGTAAAAGATGTGCAGGACATGACAGCCAGCAATGTGGCACTGAAGATGGTGAACGAGGAGATACAACTCAAGGAGATGCCCCTGACACAGCACTTCATCCGCACCCTGCACCGCACCCTGTTGCGTGAGGACTACACCGTCTATCGCAACCAGCCGGGCGGTGTGCAGACCAGCTACACTGTACATGCAGGACAGTACAAGACACGTCCCAACAGTGTCATCACCCGCTATGGCGACCGCTTCGACTACGCATCGCCCGAAGAGACACCGGCACTGATGACCGACCTTGTGGACTGGTACAACCAAGCCGAGCAGGAGGGCAAGCTGTCGCCAGTGGAGCTGGCCGCACTCTTCCACTACCGCTACATCCGCATCCACCCCTTCGAGGACGGCAACGGGCGTATAGCCCGACTGATGGTCAACTTCATCCTTGCCCGCCACGGATACCCGATGATTGTGGTACGCAGCCGCAACAAGAGCGAATATCTCGAAGCCCTACATTCGGCAGACCTTGTGGTAGGCTCAGAACCGAGCAAAGGAGCACATGCATCGCTGCAGGAGATAGG
>JAZNKR010000094.1:0-29422 GCA_045578665.1 Bacteroidaceae bacterium
CTCCTCTTGAAGAGGAGGTGGATTCAACAGCGCCAGCGGTTGAAGACGGAGGAGTTCAAAAACATAAGCAGAAGAAAAATTTACCGGACAACAATATTCTTCAATAAACCGGAGGAAGACCTTAAACTGATGCTAATAGAATCTGCCGAACCACCACCGGAAGAGACATTAAATTCATAGAGGGGGCTTGTCCAAAATAAAAGCTCTCTCAACTCTTCTTTTTCAAGGAGTTGAGAAAAAATTATCATGTTTACCGGACAGTAATAATAAGAAAATGAAAAAGAACATCAAGGTACTGTGCTTTGGTACCTTGATGTTCTTTTATACAAACTTCGCTGTTTACAGACAGCAAATATAAAAGGCAATTTACCCGCAGTGGAAATACCTCTCTACCAGTTTGAGCATCTCCTCCTGATTGCCCTCAATCTCGCTGCGGAGAGTCTTGTCGCCGTATGAGCGCAGACGCTTGATGATGCCGTCGATCATTGCAGGACTGAAGACATTGTACTGCTCAAAGACTGCACGCTGACGCTCCAAGCAGTCTGCCGAAGCCTCGCAACTGTCGGGGAGTTGGGCAAGAGTCTTCAGTTTATCCTCGTTCTCCTTTTTGTGGATATTGACATTGACGTATGTCTTTTCGGCAATCTCCAGAGCATTGTCGAGTTCGAAACCGTGACGGCAGGCAACAGCAAGTCCGGCAATGAGCTGATAGACATCGGCGGAGCCATCGGGAGAGCGCATCTCCACAGTCTGTTTCTGAGTGGTGTCGTAGTTGCTCTCTGCCTCAAGAGGATTGGCTATCCTGCACATATCGCTCTTGGCAGCCCAGCCGAGGGGTACTCTCACAAGTACCGAGCGGTTTCTGTCGCCCCAGCATACATTTGTAGGTGCCTCCTGATGGGGTACGAGACGGAAATAAGATGTGGGATTGGTGTTGCCGAATGCAGTTATCGAAGGAGCAAGCTCCATCATTCCGGCAATAGCCTTGCGTGCTGTTGAAGAGAGCACACCGCCGTCGAGCATACGGTTGTTGCCGTCCTCTACGATGCGCATGTGTATGTGCAAGCCCGAACCTGCCTTTCCGGCAGTGATTTTGGGTGCGAAGGTTATATCGTAGCCCATGCGGTAGGCAAGGTTGCGGATTATCCATTTTGCAACCATCAGTTGGTCGGCTGCATCGGTAGCAGCAACAGGCAGGAACTCAATCTCGTTCTGCTCGTAGATGAGCCCGTCGATGGAGAAGTTTCCAACCTCGGAATGACCATATTTTATCTGTCCGCCTGCCTGTGCGATATATGCCATGCACTGTGTGCGGAACTCGTTGAACTTTGCATAGGGTGCCGACTCGTGATAACCCTTCTGGTCGGTAGCAGGGAAAGTACCCTCATCTGGTGCAATCACATAATACTCAAGCTCACCCATTGCC
Organism: Bacteroidaceae bacterium; assembly: GCA_045578665.1. Taxonomy (GTDB): domain Bacteria; phylum Bacteroidota; class Bacteroidia; order Bacteroidales; family Bacteroidaceae; genus HGM04593. The sequence continues at coordinate 1,427 of JAZNKR010000094.1, forward strand.
TGGAACTCCATACCCGTAACATCGTTGAATGCTTTGCATGCCTTGCGCAATGTGTTTTCGGGTGAACTCTCAAGAGGTTCGCCATCCTTATTGAAATAAGAACAGAGCATCGAAAGTGTGGGAAGTTCGGCAAACGGGTCGAGGAACGCTGTGCTGAAACGCGGCAACACATAAAGGTCACTGCTGCCCGCCTCAATGAAGGGGAAAAGGCTCGAACCGTCGACACGCTCACCGCAGGTGAGGATTGCATCGAGGTATGCTGCATTGTTTATTACGAAATTAAGAGTCTTCAGACGACCGTCACCCGCAGGATACATGAAATTCACCATTCTGATTCCATTCTCTCTGATGTAACGCACAATGTCGGCTTTGGTAAACTCCTTATTCGGTTTACCGAGGTATGCCACCACCCTATTGGGATTCATATCAAGTTCGTTGTTCATATCTGATACTTTTTTAAAGAAACTGTTACTCTATTGTGAGGATTCTCGAAAAACCTGTCAGGTCAAAGACCGAACGCACCTCGTGTGTAAGACCTCTCAATATAAATTTTCCACCCTTTGCGGTGATGTTCTTGTGTGTACTGAGTACAACACGCAGACCTGAGCTGCTCACATATTCGAGTCCGGTGCAATCGAAGACAACGGTTGCCCCACTCTCTTCGAACAATGTTGCAACACTCTTTTCCAATTCGGGAGCAGTTACTGTGTCTACTCTTCCGTCTATATAAACCACCTGACGGCACTCCTCTTTTACAATCTTTACTTCCATAATTCAGAAGCTTTATAAGCCATTTAATTTTAGTTTGTTAATCAATCTATCTCTGCGAAGATACGAAAAATAAAGAGAAAACGAGCAATTTCCTACAAATCTTTACTCAATATCAACACATTTTCTCCATCAATACGTTTGTATTCAACAGAATTCATAATCTGCCTGATAAGATAAACTCCCAGTCCGCCGATAGGACGCTCTTCCCCGGACAGTGTTATATCTGCATCCGGAACCTGCGTAGGATCAAATTCCACCCCACGATCCGAAAGCACAAACAGCAGAGCGCTATTGCAGACTTTGGCCGTCAGGTGTATCTCCTGAGTGCCCCCATCGGGATAAGCATAAAGAATAACATTGGAAACAGCCTCTTCAAGAACAAGGTTGAGATTGAAAACCATATCGGGCTGGAGGGACAATTCCTCACCAATCTCCTCTATAAAACCGGCAAGTTTGCTTATTTCCGAAATCTCATTCAACAAAATCAGTTTCTTTTCCATACTATCGGTCTATTTGAATTTAATACACATCATGGTTATATCGTCACTCTGCTCGGCACCGTAAGCGTGGGATACGACACCTGCCATCACTCTATCTGTAATCTCATCGGGTGAACAATTACAGTTCTCCTTAAGCAAATGCAGCAGCTTATCATCCGAGAATAGCTCCTTTACACCATTTTCGGCCTCAGTAACACCATCGGTATAAAGGAACAGCGAAGTTCCCTTCTCGAGTACAAGACATTCATCCTCGTAGGCAAAGTCCTCCATAAGCCCCAACGGAATATTTGAATTTACAGACATGAATTCAACTTTGCCACCTCCACCCATAATCACCGGAGGATTATGTCCCGCATTGCAATATTTCAGTTCACCGCTCTTCAGGTCCAGAATACCGAGGAAGAATGTGCAGAACATACACGACTCATTAGAGTCAGCGAGAGCATTGTTCAGAGCAGATACAATTTCAGAAGGAGCAAGCATATGCGACGATACAGTACGGAAGAGACGGCAGGTAACTGCCATCAGCAACGACGCCGGAATGCCCTTTCCTGAAACATCCCCGACTATAAAATAGAGTTTATTATCATTGATGAAGAAGTCGTAAAGATCACCGCCAACCTCTTTTGCCGGGACAAGACGAGCATGCAGTTCCACATCGTTGCGCTGCGGGAAAGGAGGGAAAATCTTCGGCAACATCCCCATCTGGATGTCATGCGCAATACGTAGTTCACTCTCTATACGCTCCTTCTTTGCAGTTGTATCCTTCAACTCCTCGATATATTTTTTCAGTGATTTCTGCATATATCTGAAAGAATCGGACAAAATCCTCATTTCGTCCCTGCTGTATATAACAGGTAATTTTGCATTGAAATCGCCATGCGCAATATCAGTTGCCGATTCGGCAAAACGCTTCAATGGCATAGTCTGCCTACGTATCGTATAGTAACAGAACAAAGTCATGAGCAACAATCCCAACAATGCCACCAAAAGCGTAATGTTGCGCATATGGTCTATTCCTGCAAAAATATCTGAATACATACATGCTACAGCAACAGACCATCCGGTTGCCTTGATTGGAGCATAGAACAGATAGAACTTGTGTCCCTCCCTGTCGAGTTTGGTCATACCCTTCTTCCCGTCAACCATCTTATGCCCTGTTTCATTCAGCACCTCATCATTTGAATATATTGAATTGGCAAATATTGTCTCGTTGAGTATAGCCTCCTTCCTTCTATGGACAAGAAAGGAGCCTCCGCGTCCTATCATGAAGTTGTACGAATTGGGATAAGGCTTTATATTGTTCACCATGTCTGCGAACCATTCAAGAGATATATCAGCCGTAAAGATGGCATACATTCTACCCTCCGCATCATATAGCGGATAGGCAAATGTAGTCATTATCAGGTTTGCACCTCCCGCATCGTAATACGGTTCACTCCAATACTTGCTGCCAAGAAGTTTGGGAATCTGATACCAGTCCATGTAGTGATAATCGTAATCAGCGGTTCCAAGCTGCTTGCTTACAATCGAATCCCCCTCACGATAAGAATAAGGAGAATAGAAACGCCCTTTATCTTCAAAACTGAACGGTTCGAAAGCAATGGCACTTCCACAGATATAAGGATTGCTCTCTATCAGTTTCTTTGTCAGAGAATACATATATTCGGGATTATCCAATGCAGTAGGAACAAGCCATGCAATATTGTGCACAGCAGTCTCCACCGAATTGAGCACATTGTCTATCTGCAATATTGTGTTGTCGAGTGTAACCTCCGCCTTCTCCTGTGCCTCACTGTGCACGTGGCTGTATGCCGAATAGTAACTCAGCAACAGGGTAATTACAAAGATGGTCGCTGCAGTCAGAAGAATATAAAGAGTCAACCGCAACGAGAATGACTTTAGGATAAAATATTTCAGTTTTTTCATAGCTTCTCTCCTTTCAACTGTCCGGGTGTTACAATACCATTGATGTAATTGTGCTTACGCAGAAGCATCACCAGCTGCTCCACCTTGCTATCCTTCAGTACAAAGGAGGGTTTTTCGCCCTCTTTTTCGCCCATAAGGTTGAAAACCTCGTCGAGCATCCACTCCTGATGGATGGCATTGATGGGTACACTCTCGCGTGCCGCAACTTTTGCTATTATTTCAAGGGTTTCCTTGCGATTATTGTATGCCCACTCCCAACCGCGCTTCGAAGCCTCGGCAAAAGCCTTTGCCTTTTCGGGGTAACGGCGATAGTAGTCTGCTGTAACAAAGAGAGCATCCTCGGGATAATCGTATCCCGAACCATAGAAACGTATCATGGGCATATCTCCGAAACCGGCAGCCTTTATCTGCAATGCCTCGTTGTAACTCATTGCCAACGTTGCATCAATGGCACCCGAAATGAAGAGGTTGATATTGTGAATGAATGGTACCCATGAGATTTTGAGGTTGCGCTCGCTGTTGAGGATGGAGGCAAGCACTCCGAAGCCCGATTTCCACACACCTACCTTCTTTCCTCGGAGGTCGTTTATTGTGCGCAGCTTGTCGGTGCGCGATACTGCCACAAGACCTGTGTGCTGGAATACCTGAAGTACATTCACAAGTTCGAGTCCCTTGTCGACCTCTATCACAGCCTCGAGCAACTGCATCACTATGGCATTACTCCGCCCTTCTCTGATGCTGTTTATGGCAGAATTTGAGGTCGACGGGTGATTGATTACGACATCGAGCCCTGCCTCCTTGTAGAATCCCTTCTCCTGCGCAACGTAATATCCGGCGAACTGGCTCTGCACCGTCCATTGCGGTGTCAGTATGATGCGCTGCGCCATTGTCCCTACCGACAAAAGCAACATACATGCCAACAATACAAAGCTATTTCTTTTCATCCTTAAGCAATAGTCTATCCTGGTTAATCTCTAAATGTATCAATCTGTTGCCATCATTGTCGCAACTCTCCTCAAGCACTTCGCAAAGCCCATGGAGGATGCTTAGGCTGAGGTCGTCGTCGAGATATTCGCCCGAAAGATACTCCTTACCAGTGTCGGGACATTTTACATCGAGCGACATACGCACCTCGCTATCCCATTTCGACAGCATCAGGGAGACCCCTTTGTCGAGCGGCAAGATATTAAGGAGTTCCTCCACTGCCAGCTGCACAAAATGGAATGCCTGCCTGCCCAAGCCGAAGCGGTTGCAATAGAACTCTATAAGGGCATTAAGCTCGTGCCTGTCGAAGAGGGCAGAGCGTATTTCGTACATCAGATTCTTCTGATGGCTCATAAAGTCCTTAGTCTCGGGACATTGTGGATTGTTGATAACCTCTTCTGCTGTTCCCTGCTCACACACCCTGCCGCTCTCCATGAAGACAACACGGTCGGCAAACTCCGAGGCAAACGATATTTTGTGTGTAACCACAATCATTGTAACCTGTTTCTTCAGTTTGCGCAGTACGTTGAGCACCTCGTTTACCGATACAGGGTCGAGCGCCGATGTCGGCTCGTCGAGCAGCAACACCGACGGTTGCATCACAAGCGCCTGCGCTATTGCAACACGCTGACGCTGGCCGGTGGAGAGTTCTGCGGGGAATTTACCCGCCTTTTCGGCAAGTCCTACCGATGCAAGCGACTGCATAGCCATCTCCTCGGCACGCTCCTCGGTGTATCCGAGAACCTTTATCGGGGCAAGTGTAAGATTATGCAGCACATTGAGGTGGGGAAAGAGCGAGAAACGCTGGAAAACCATGCCCATTCTGTCGTATCCTCCCCTCTTGCCGGGCTGCATCGCCTCACCATTTAAAAGGATTGTTCCACTATCCGGTGTTTCCAGTCCGGCAATACAGCGTAGCAGTGTGCTCTTTCCACTACCCGTAGAGCCTATGATGCAGACCACCTCGCCCTCGGCTACACTCATAGAGACATCGTCTATAGCAGGTGTGCCTTTGAAGTATTTCGAAATATGCGACAATTCAATCATGGACAAAAAGTTTAGAATATAAGTAACCCGAAATGTGGACTATCAACCACGACAGAAGCAGGTAGAGGAGTCCAACAACAAGCAGAGGAATGAATGAATCGAGAGTATCCTCCCTTATTGCATCGACAGCCTTCACCAGATCCTTCTGGGCAATGTAGCCGGCATAAGAGGTTGCACGCAACAACACTTTGAATTCGCCCACTGCCAGCGGCAGCATCGACTTAACCGCCTGCGGCAATATAATGTAGCGGTAGATCTGACGCGAGGAGAGACCGAGCATAAGACCTGCCTCGTACTGTTCGCGTCCCACCTGACCTATGTGTATCTTGAAGATTTTTGTCAACGTACCCGAGGTGTAAACTCCCAATGCTATTATCGAAACGACCACTCCGTTCATTGAAGCGGCAAAGAGCACATAGTAGAAGAACATCATCAGCACCACGGAAGGTACATCGTGTATGATGAATATGAAACTGCTCAACGGGCGATAGAGCCACATGCATCTTTTACTTATGTATAGGTATGTGAGCAGTGATGCCAATACAACCGCCAGCATCACACCGAAGATGAATATCACAACAGTGGTACACAATCCGCCCCAGATGAGTTTGCGGGCATTTTCGTCAAAGAAGTTACGGTAGAGACGCGACTTCTGTCTCTCTATCCATCCACCCAGAGAGGCATCGTCTGCTTCATCCGAACGGAGTTTTATTTTGGGTACGACGGCATAGACCGTATTACCTGCAATGGAGAGTGTGTCGAGAAGTGCGTATTCGGGATTACGCGAAAGGACGCGTGCGGCAGAAACCTCGTCGAGAAGTGCCACATCGCGATGCCCTCCCTCGAAATCGACAAACAGATTTATGAATTTGTCGTACCGTTTGACATCGGAGCTACCGAAACGAAGCTTTACACTATCCACCGGCAAGGTGGAGATGACCCCTATTCCTGCGCCATCCACATCTGCCAGCGACGAGAAACGGGCATCGGCACCCCTTCCGCAACCTGTGAGCAGAATGAGAATTGCGACAAGGCTGCCGAGAAGCAGATATTTCGAAGAGAGTATGTTTTTCATTTTATAGTGTCGTTATATGGCTGTTTTCAAGAAACCGTTTCCAGAAACTCATCGAGCATTCGGCTGTTCTCTTCGGGTTCCAGAGCCTTCAGAGAGCCGTTCATCATCTCAAGGCGATTGATGAGGAAGAGCAGATTGTCATATGTGAGCGTAAACTGCCCGCTATGGTTGAGCAGGGTGAGCATTATCACCATTCTGTCTACCGTCAGCAGACTCTCGGCAACCGCTCTGTTCATGTCGAGGAATCTCTTTACAGCAGGAGAGAAATCGTCCCCTTTTATACGCAGGTGCATCTTGTTGCGCAACATTGCACGATAGTTCTTGTGGGCAAAGTTCATTCGCGACATATCGTCGAAGAGAGCCTTCATGTTCCACTCGGCTGTTTCGAGTGTTGCAATGAGCCCGTTGAGCACACGCGAATAGGAGTCGCAACCTTCCCAGTCCTCCTTGCATTTGTAACGCAAGTCGTGCTCCACTTCGTGCCATCCCTCGGAGAAGATGGTTCTTATCTGAATTTCGTATGTATTGTCTATATACTGTGCATACTCCCCGGGGATTGCGGCACGGAACTCCTCCACAAACTCCGACGGAAGCGAACAGGTGAGATTCAGCCTTTGGGGACGGAAAGTTGAAGTGTCGTAATCGTCGATGGAGCTCCTCACGACCTCGCCGCAACCGAAATAGAAGGCAAGTACATCGACATCGTCCTGGAAATATGCCACTATGCGCAGACCTATTATATCCTGCAGCTTGGTGCGACCGCTACGGTAGCCATCGCCTTTTATTGTCATCTTGTGCTCGATGGAGCTTATTGTTTTCACACGTGAAAAGAGACGGTACATGAAACCGCATTTGTCGAGACGTGCTGTAATCTGTTGCTCAAGTCTGGCGGCTATTTTTCTTAAGTTGTCATTCATAGTGGTATAGATTGGATTATTCTATTCGAAACGTATTGAGGGAAATACCTATTTTATATCTTGCCCCAAACACAAACGGAGGCCATAATAGTCGCAATAATAATCGAGTGTGCCGGTGTAGCGGAACGACACGCTACAGCCCCCGTCGAAGCAACAGCCACCACGAAGAGCGCGGAAAGAGCTTTCAGTAGGTCCTATAGGATCTGTTTGTTCCTTGTTATCATATATACGCATGCCATCATAGCACCACTCCCAAACATTACCGCTCATATCATAAATACCCAATTGGTTTGGTTTCTTTTGACAGACTGGTTGAGGTTGGAGAGAAGAATTTCTATAATTCCACGCAACTTCATCAAGATTATCACTTCCTGCATATTTAAAATCTTCGCCACAAGCATTACATCCTCCACGAGCAGCATATTCCCACTCTGCCTCTGTGGGGAAGCGGAATACCATACCCTGCGGGCGGGTATTTACTGTTTCTTCGTTTAACTTATTTATAAAATCACAACAATCGTTCCAATTTACATAATTAACCGGAATTTTATCACCAACATAACAACTTGGATTGTTTCCCATCAAGGACCTCCACAATTCTTGAGTAACGGGTACTTCTCCAATATAAAATTCACTCAAAGTAACCTTATGGGCAGGCTTTTCATTTTCATATGCATCGCTCATTTGTTTAGGGGTTGCACCCATCATGAAAGAACCACCTTCGACTTCTATCATTTTAAATTCCACTCCATTTACTTTGAATACACCCGAGTAAACTACATTCAAATGACATACAGAATGATTATCTGCATTAAGATAGAGTGTATGTTCTTTTAAATTAGACACATCAAAAATTAAGTACTGAACTTTAGCTTTTGATGCCAAATCTATTGTTTGGGTAGAGTGTGAATATGAAGAATTCTGAGAACCGAATTTTTCTTTAAAATATCTCCACACTTGCTTTATCTTCGATATTTCGAGCGACAATTCTATTTTTTCATTTGCAGGCTTTATTATTCTTACTCCAAATGTCAAGGTTCTCTCTTTTGCCTGAGAAAAACATATATACTCATTAAGTTTGTATTTCGTCTCTTTTCCATCTTCGACCAACTTAACTTCGTCAATCAACTCCAAGTACTCCTCAAATCTTAGATAATGTTTGACGTTTCCACTATATCCGCATATATCACGTATACTTTGCAACAATTCGCTATCGGTAAGACCCGTAAAATTCTCAGGATTCAACTTGTCTACAAAAGAGGCATCCCTCACACGCAAACTTACCCATGAATAAAGTGTACCATCGCGAAACGATGCCAATATTTCTTCTTGTATACTCTTTGCTTTTGGTGTATCAGATGATATAACGGAAGTTGCAAGTTCCACAAATTCCTCCCACGAGGATATATAAGTATTATTCAAATAAAGAATATCATTCATAGTTATCAGGGGTTTGATGCCGGTTTCAAATTAAACTCTTTTTGCAGTTTCGATATGCGGCGTATAGCCGAATCGGGCTTCTTATCATCAAGTTGATTGCTCATTACATATTTTCGCATAGTTTCGACCACCTTTATGAAATCGGTCTTCTGCAACTTTACAGATTGTCCCAAATTGATGGATGTAGGTACATCATCCTGTTCTAAGATAAATCCCCGGAAAGCATTGCTGATGACAGCACCGACGAGGGCACTTATCTCTGCACCCGAGAATCCCCTACAACTTTCTTTGAACATTGCCGCAACAATCTCGGAAATCTCTTTGGAGCCAATGCCAGACAAATTGTACAACGATGCATCCTTATACTTGTCAAGGGATTTTCTGAGGATAGATTCAGCCTCTTTCTTATTGGGAAAATCTACATAGAAGACATCGTCGAAGCGACCTTTGCGCATAAGCTCGGGCTTTAGAGTATCGTTAGCTGTAGCCACCACGTAGACAGCAGATTTTCTCTCCTGCATCCAGGTGAGAAAATGTCCCATCAACCTTACGATGATATCATTGTTACCGCTATCTGTTCCTGCGAATGCCTTTTCTATTTCGTCGATCCATAACACACAGGGATGGGCTGCTTCGGCTATCTCCAAAGCTCTGCGAAGATTTGTCTCGCTCTCACCCACGTACTTACCCATCAATCTGTTGACATCCAATCGCAGTAGAGCTACACCAAACTCCGATGCTATTGCCTTGGCGATCATACTCTTTCCACAACCGGGCATACCTATAATCAACACACCTTTGGGAAGTGGCACTGAAGCCTGTTTGCTTTGTGCCAGCGAAAGATTCTCGAAAATAGTTTTTTTGTTTCTTATCTCATCTTTGAGATTCTCAAGACCACCGACATTGTCGAGTTGTTCGTCTGTGTCTACGACTTCTATGATTCCTGATTTTTTAACAATGAGCTTTTTCTCATTGAGGGCAAGATTAATTGTCTGTCGCGAAAGTCTTCCACCTGTTCTCACCAGGCAGGATCTAAGAATATGTCTTATATCTGCAAGGTTCAACCCTTGTAGATTTCTGGAAAATTCCATGCGCACAGAATCTTCTACACATTTAAATTGTTCGGATATGGGAACAGTTTTAACTATAGACTCTATATCTTCAAAGGTCGGCGGCTTTAACTCTATCACTTTTACTATATCTACAAATTCGCGTGGCAAATTTTCGACCGAATCTGGAGATACAAGAACAATTGTTGATAATGGGTGATATACTCCCTCTTCGTATTTCGATGTCACTGTAGAAAGAAGTGTAGTTACACTCTTCTCTTCAAGTACACTCTTTCCACAATTCTTGACCAAAGAAATCTGCGGCTCACTCTTATCCAAACCTATGTGATTCTTTATAAACTCTTGAAGGGTATCGGTTGAGGACGAGTCGGGATCTTTTTCTTTGGTGTCGAAATATACCACTCCGCGCGCCAAATCAAACTCAAACAAGTTATCCAGTGATATATTCAATATACCTGGAACATCTTTTGGAGGTGTTAAAATTTCTGTCAGAATCTCATCCACATACCTATAGTGGGATGTACGGATATAGACTATCGGACTGCTTAATATAGCAGTTATCAACTCCGTTTTCAGCTCTTTATTCATGCAAAACATGCCTTAATTTTTTTCCAACCTTTTTTTAATGCATTTCCAGTGGACTCGACAAGGGTCGTTGCAACCTCCTTTGCTTTTTCATACACAGGACGAACGACCGGAGCTATGTATGTATCTACCACTTGCTTGGCCTTTTGAACTACGGGAGAATTCTTTACCCTATCGCACACTGTATTAACGACCTTGCAAGCTTTCTCGGCTATCTCACCGAATTTTTTCTTTACAGTTTCTTTCTTTTTGGGTGGTATCAAATACCAGACAGCATCAACAGCAAGACCTGTCAAGAAACCTACTGCTGCACCAGCAAGTCCACCAACAGTAAATCCCGCTGATGCCAATGCTGTTTTCAAGCCATGCTTTGCAAGCATTTTGGTTGCTTGTTTGGGGAAGTCCCTTTTTACTTTATCAATCAATGCTGCTTTACGGCATATGTATATTTGCTTTTTCTTGTGCTCGTATTTTCTTACAGAAGATTGTCCAACACCATACTTTCCCACCGCAAATTCATATTCGACCTTTGCTCCACGAAATGCCTGTTGTAACTCTTCCGAAGCTCTACGTGCTACTTTGGATTTATATTTAGCAGGAATATCAGGGTCCATATAAATAGCTTCTATAGCTGCGGCACCGATCATTTTTTCGAATTGAGCTATGCGAGCAGGAGTTTCTGCATCGAAATACTCCTCGAGTTTTTCCAAGTCTACCGAAGGTATTTCTACAGTCATATACATACTGCGTCTGTATCTATACAATGTAGCTAAGGCCTCATTCATAGCAGCTTTATCAACGAAATTGCTCATATCATTTTATATTGGGATTCGTGCTATCGGGTTCGTTATTCTCTGAAGTGGTATCGGATTTGAATTCATCTTCAATAAGCGATGTGCGGATTTTAATATCATCGTCAAAAGAGCCTGAAATATAATCCGCAAGTTCTTCCACATCGTTGTTGTCGGCATCGGGGATTGTCTCATGTACCAAAGAGGAGACCTCGCCATTGAACCACTCCTCCAAATCCCGACTCTTCTCGGCACTCTCTACTTTTGCATGATAGGTATCAACATCTTCACACATCTCAATCATTAGCCTACGTTTCTCTTCGAGTTTCTCTTTCTTCTCAAGAGTATCTGCCAATTGCATCTCTTCAGATAGAATCTCATCTACAAACTCTTCGTTTCCTGCGGAAACTTTATTACCCACTATACCTAATATTCTATTGAATTCTTTTATCCATCGCCGTATAAATGACAAGGCTTTGTTTTCTTCTCTTTTCTCTTCCATACAATTATGTTTTATATAATTATAAAAAATATCTCTATCTGTATAGATTTCTTTTCTATAGAAAGACTATCAATCTATTAGAAACAATTGATAAGTTTGCCTAATTTATATCTTGCCCCAAACACAAACGGAGGCCGTAGTAGCTGTAACGATTATAGGGCCTGTCGAAGTTGCGGCACGACACTCGACACTCCCTAGCGTAACTGAAGCGTTCGCCACCACGAAGAGCACGAGCAGATCTCCCAGTAGGTCCTATCGGATTTGATTGCTCTTTGCTATTATATGTACGCCTGCCATCATAGCACCACTCCAAAACATTACCACTCATATCATAAATACCCAATTGATTGGGTTTCTTTTTACGAACAAGATGAACATCAATAGATGAGTTAGTAAAATACCACGCAACTTCATTTATTTTATTACTTCCTGCATATTTAAAGTCTTCGCCGCAGGCATTATATCCTCCACGTGCTGCATATTCCCACTCAGCCTCTGTAGGCAAGCGGAATACCATACCTTGCGGACGAGTATTTACTGTTTCTTCGTTTAACTTCTTTATAAATTCACAGCAATCGTAGTAACTGACATTATTGACCGGAATTTTATCACCAACATCTATACTTGGATTGCCTCCCATCAAGGACCTCCACAATTCTTGAGTAACGGGTACTTCTCCAATATAAAACTTACTTAGTGTAACTTTGTGAGCCGGCATTTCATCATCGGATGCATCACTAACCTGTTTAGGGGTTGCACCCATCATAAATGAACCACCATCGACTTTAATCATTTTAAATTCAAAGCCTTTGACATCTAATATTATCTCAGAAATCGAGTTTTCTCCTTCTATTTCTGTTGAAATAACATTTTCTTGTTTTTTGCTCAGTTCTTTAATAGTGTTCTCTAACTCTGCTATATTCTCGACCAATCTACTTATTTCTTCCTGCAAATTTTTAGCCTTTGATTCCGATTCACATAATTGCGACTCTAAATTCTGCTTCTCTTCTCGGAGTTTCTTATTATCATTTTCTGCCTGCTGCAACTTTTCAAGAATATTAACGGCATTGCTTATTACTTTATGATTAGCCTTACAAAATGCTATAAGTTCTTTGTTATCTGCAATATTGTCGTTTAAATCGAGACCATAAAGCGATTCGAACTTCCAACCACATTTTTCGCAAAATATTGAACTGATTTCGCTATCCTTTCCACAGACAGGGCACCGCTTTGTACTGACGCCTATCAATCTGTTGAGTTCTACAAGTTCCTTAATTTTTGTCTCTTGACGTGCAATACTTCTACTATAATCATTGACAATCTTTTTTATTCTCTCTTTTGCCTTGATGACCTGTTTTTTTTGTTCTTCCTCTTTCTCTTTTTGCTCTATTTCTGCCTTTATTTTATTGATAGCATCCAAAAGTTTTTCTATGGCATTGTCAGGATTCTCAAAATAATCGATATGATCTTTGGGACGAATCAACATTCTGAATTTCTTATTATATTGACAGTTATCTAATCTTACCGGAATAATTTTTTTATTTCCATCCAGTGCCTCAAAAATTTCTCCTGTAGTATAAATAGATTCATTGGAATTTACAGACGAAACAAATACAAGAATATATGATTTGGCTATAGCATCAGAGATAACTTCTACAAATTCCTGACTGCTGTAGATACCATCCTTATCGAACCAATAGGAAATGCCATTTTTCACAAAAGCCTCTTGGATTTTCGAGATAGGATTGCCCGGGATTATCTCATTATCCTTTTCGTAATCCTTGCGGGAGTAACTTATAAAAACGTCGTATTTGCACTTCATCATATCGTCTGTTTGTTTGTTGTAATCAAAAATAGTTATTCGAAACGTATAGCTTTGGTCGGTTCTATCCTCGAAATGAGCATCGACGGCAGCACAAGCATTGCCGTTGAGAGCAGGAACATTGCAATGTTCAGCGGCAAAAGCCACCATGTGAACTCCACCGGCACCCTATCCATGTAATACATTTCGGCATCGAGTTTGACAATGCCGGAATAGTGTTGCACAAGACACAACACCAAAGCAATGGCATTGCCGTAGAGCATTCCGCGCCCGATGATGAACATCGCATAATAGAGGAATACCCTGCGTATTGAAACATCTTTGGCACCGATAGCCTTGAGCACTCCTATAAGATTGCTCTTTTCGAGAATGAGTATAAGCAGCCCCGAAATCATTGTGAAGCCTGCAACTCCGAGCACAAGCACAAGTATCACCCACACTGTGCCGTCGAGAATGTCGAGCCAGGCAAAGAGGGCCGGGTTCATCTCTTCAACTGTCTGCACATAGAGCTTTTCGTAGTTCGACGAAGCCTCTGCATCCATCACAGATGCCACTGTGTCGCGCACCTGTTCGAGATTGTCGTAGTCGGCAACAGAGAGCTCTATGCCTGTGCATTTGTCGCTCGCCCATCCGTTGAGACGGCGTACGGTGTATATATCAGTAAGGGCAACCACATTGTCCATCTCCGAGAGGTCTGTCTCGTACAAGCCTCTTACTGTGAAACGCCTTGCCTTGACACCTGACTGCACAAAATAGACATTCACCTTGTCGCCGGTCTTTATCTGCATTCTGTCGGCAAGTACCCTTGACAGAAGAATGGAGCCTGACGATACTGTGTCGCTGAATTGCGGAATTTCGCCCTCATTCAGATATTCAGAGAAAAAGGAAAAATCGTAGTCGGAGCCTACACCCTTGAGCATGATGCCGTCGAACTCGTCGCCTACGGCTATGAGTCCGGGTTTCTGCACATATTTCTGCACATTGTCCACACCGGGAAGCACAGCAAGCGATGCAAGCAGGGAATCGCTTGCCGTTACCGGCGACTCGCCATACATTGTTCCTTCGTAGTTACGCACCTGGATATGCTGCCCGAAGCCGACAATCTTCTCTCTCACATTGTGTTTGAAACCGATGACGATGCACACAGAGAGAATCATCACCAATATACCAACAGCAACACCCCACTGCGCTATGAGCACAGCAGGCTTCGATATTCTCTTTGTCCCCTTTTGGGATACAAAGAGACGACGCGCCACAAATAGTTCGAAACTCATCTGATACCTGATTTCACTTTACGTTAGAAACTGCTAATATACATCAAAAGTGCGGTTGAATGAAACATCTTGGTAAAAATCGGCAAAAAAATGTCAAAAAGAAGAATGGAAAGATAAAAATCTTACTAACTTTGCCGTTCAGATAGTAAACCATAACACCCAAAAAGAAAATTCAAATAATATGTTAGAAAGCTGGTTTGAATGTAAAGTTACATACGAGCGCCCCGGCGACAAGGGCTCGAACACCAAAGTAAACGAATCGTATCTGATGAAGGATTTCACATTTGCGAGCGTGGAGAAACGTCTGACACTGGAACTGCAGCCTTACGTTACAGGTGAGTTCAACATCAACGAGATGAAGCGTGTGAAGTATGGCGAGATAGTTGACACCGAAGATGAGAATGCCGACAAATGGTACAAATGCAAAATAGTGCTTGTAACCATCGACGAGTCGAGCGCAAAGGAGAAGAAGACCCCTGTGCTGATGCTTGTGAAGGCAGAGAGCGTGCCCGATGCCATTACCCGCCTGAACATACACATGAAGACATCCGTAATGGACTATGAACTGACATCGGTGAACAATAGCCCCATTGTAGACATCTTCCAATATCAGGCTATCTAAGAACAACAATCAAAGATGAGCAGCATCACAGAAAGGCTGAAAGCGACACTCGCCACCATCCCCGAAGGTGTGCGGTTGGTTGCAATATCGAAATACCACCCCGCAGAGGCCATTGCAGAGGCCTACAATGCCGGACAGTTGGATTTTGGCGAAAACAAGGCACAAGACCTTGTAGTCAAACAACAGAGCCTGCCCAAAGATATAAGGTGGCACTTCACCGGACACCTGCAGCGCAACAAGATAAAATACATTGCGCCGTTCATCTACATGATACACAGCGTAGACTCCTACCAACTGCTGGAGGAGATAAACAAGCATGCTGCAAAGGCCGGCCGCACAATCCCCTGCCTGTTGCAGATACACATAGCCGAGGAGGAGACAAAATTCGGATTCACTCCCGAAGAGTGTTTGGCCATGATAAAACAAGAGGAGTGGAAGAAACTCGAAAATGTAAAAATCAGAGGTCTGATGTGCATGGCGAGCAACACCGACGACAACAGCCGCGTAACAGCTGAATTCAGAGCCGTAAGAGCATTGTTCGACGAAATACGCGACCGATGGTTCGCCAACGACAAGGAGTTTGACACACTGTCGGCAGGAATGAGCGGCGACTACCTCATGGCAATGGAGTGCGGAAGCACCTGCGTGCGCATAGGCTCGAGCATTTTCGAGGGGTAAATTTAAGGAAATTCCTCTGCATACAACAAAAAAGCGAGACGACAGACATTCATCAATCTGTCGTCCCGCTTTTTTATGGACTTTTTCAGTTACTTACCACCGAACAACGCAGCTCTTTTATCCTCTTTATCCAAAAAGACAAACATCTGCCCGAATGGGAAAAGATGCATATTCTCAGGCATTGTGGGAGGGGAAAACACTGCTTTATCGTAAGTGATTTTGGAGTATGCTTTAACAGTACCATCGCTGATAAACAGTATGGTTGAATATGTATCATTCAATGTATAAGAGCACTCCTTTCTCAACGCATTGGACATTTTGTAGGGCAAGGACCATACATAATCTTCATCATCATACGGATATATCACATACAGACTATCGTAAGCCTCGTCGCAATATTCAGCAAACGAAAATGGTCGCCCAATCTCCTGTTGTTCAAACGAAAAGTTAAGTTCCGGTTCGGATGGCTTACAACCTATCAGAAGTAGGATACATAGCGCCGACTTAAAGGCCAATTTGCAAAATTCCATCATCAGTATCTTTTTCAATTAGAAAATACAATCTCCCCATCGCTGCCATCCACCGTCACCGGACGTGCCCGGTCGATTGTACCGGCAATAATCTGCTTCGAAAGGTCGTTGAGCAGGCAGCGCTGTATGGCACGCTTGATAGGACGCGCACCGAACTGCGGATCGAAACCGGCATCGGCAAGAAGAGCCACTGCAGCATCAGTAACCTTCAGTGTTACACCACCCTCGGAAAGGCGGTTGCTGATTTCCGATACCTGCAAGCGCACAATCTGCTCAATCTCCTCGCGGTTGAGAGGGGTGAACATTATTGTCTCGTCAATGCGGTTGAGAAATTCTGGACGGATGGTCTTCTTCAGCATATCCATCAGGTGCATCTTCGTCTCCTCAATTACAGCCTCGCGGTTGCCTGGGTTGATTTTTTCGAACTGCTCCTGTATGTAACCACTGCCAAGATTGCTTGTCATAATTATAATGGTATTCTTGAAGTTCACCACGCGACCTTTGTTGTCGGTGAGACGACCATCGTCGAGCACCTGCAACAGTATGTTGAACACATCGGGGTGAGCCTTTTCAATCTCGTCGAACAACACCACTGAATAGGGTTTACGTCTCACAGCCTCGGTAAGCTGACCACCCTCGTCGTATCCCACATACCCCGGAGGGGCACCAATGAGACGCGACACTGAGAATTTCTCCTGATACTCGCTCATATCTATTCGAGTCATCATAGTGTCGTCATTGAAAAGGTAGGCTGCCAGCGCCTTTGCGAGTTCGGTCTTTCCCACTCCTGTGGTACCGAGGAATATGAACGAACCGATGGGACGCTTAGGATCCTGAAGTCCTGCACGGCTGCGGCGCACAGCATCACTCACTGCGCTGATAGCCTCATCCTGTCCTATGATGCGTTTGTGCAGTTCATCCTCAAGAGTAAGCAGTTTCATGCTCTCGCTCTGCATCATCTTGCTCACAGGGATGCCCGTCCAACGCGATACAACATCTGCAATATCTTCGGCAGTAACAACCTCCTTTATCATGGCATCGCCACCCTGCGTCTCATGCAATTGACGCTCAGTGTCGGCAATTCGTGCCTCAATCTCCTTCAGTTTGCCGTAACGGATTTCAGCAACAACCCCATAGTAACCTTCACGCTCCGCCTTTTCGGCCTCGCGCTTCAGCTCCTCGATGCGCTGTTTGTCATTCTGTATGCTGTTGGCAAGTTCCTTTTCGTGCTGCCATTTGGCAAGACGCTCCTGCTCCTGCTCCTTAAGTTCGGCAATCTCTTTGTTAAGCAATCCCAACTTAGCCTCATCATTTTCGCGTTTGATAGCCTCACGCTCAATCTCCAACTGCTTCAGATGGCGCGAAATTTCGTCAAGTTCTTCGGGCAAAGTATCGCGCTCCATGCGCAATTTTGCAGCAGCCTCATCTACAAGGTCAATGGCCTTGTCGGGCAGGAAACGCTCTGTAATGTATCTGTCACTGAGATTTACAGCTGCAATAAGAGCATCATCCTGAATGCTCACCTTATGGTGGTTCTCGTAGCGCTCCTTCAGTCCGCGCAAGATGGAGATTGTACTCATCCTGTCCGGCTCATTCACCATCACAGTCTGGAAACGACGTTCAAGCGCCTTGTCCTTCTCAAAATATTTCTGGTACTCATCGAGAGTGGTCGCACCGATAGAACGCAGTTCGCCACGTGCGAGCGCAGGCTTCAGGATGTTTGCTGCATCCATCGCACCCTCACCTTTGCCGGCACCTACAAGTGTGTGAATCTCGTCGATGAAAAGAATAATGTTACCCTCGGATTTGAGCACCTCACTGATAACAGCCTTCAATCTCTCCTCGAACTCACCCTTATACTTTGCACCAGCCACAAGAGCGCCCATGTCGAGCGAATAGATCTGCTTGTCGCGTAGATTTTCGGGAACATCGCCACGCACGATACGGTGGGCAAGCCCCTCTACAATCGCAGTCTTTCCCGTACCCGGCTCACCTATAAGTATAGGATTGTTCTTGGTGCGGCGGCTGAGAATCTGCAAAATGCGGCGTATCTCATCATCGCGTCCGATAACAGGGTCGAGTTTGCCACTGCGTGCCGCCTCGTTCAGATTGATGGCATATTTGCTCAACGACTGATAGCTCTCCTCGGCTGTCTGCGAAGTAACCTTCTCACCCTTACGCAATTCGGCAATGGCCGCCTTAAGCTCTTTTTCGGAAAGCCCTGCCTCCTTCATAATCTTCGAAGCGGGACTGTTGACCATGAGCAGCGCCAGCAGCAACGACTCTACAGAAGTAAACTCATCGCCGAATCCTTTTGAAATATCCGTTGCCTTGCTGAATACCTCGTTACATTCGCGGCTGAGATAAGGCTCGCCGCCCGAAACTTTCGGCAAAGTTCTCTCTATCCTCTCTGCCTCCACTTTCAACTGCTGCATATTTGCACCGGCCTTCTTTATAATAAAAGAGGCCATCTGTTCGCCTACTGCAAGAATAGCATTCAAAACATGAACAGGCTCTATAACCTGCTGTCCCAATGACTGCACTCTGCTGAGAGCAGTCTGCACAACTTCCTGTGCTTTGATTGTAAAATTGTTGAAGTTCATAAATTCTATCTCCTTTCGACAAATTACCAACAAATAGTGTACCGCGAAGGTTTTGTACGCCATTTTGTCTCACAATGCGCCATTCTGACATAAAAGCAACAAACAAGAGAGAAAAACAGACATCTCTTCGGGAAACGTCGCAGCGAGAACCTCAGCAAGGAGTATTAATTGTTAATAAAATTTAAAATTATCGATTTCCGCGAACAAAACAGCCCTCTCAATAGTTATATAAATAGGAAGTGCTATAATAACATAGATTTATCTTGTGAGAAAAGCCAACAAAGGAGGCTCAAATTATCGAAACACCATATAAACAGCCAATCATGAAAAAACTTTTGGAAAAATTCGGAGAGAGCATTAATAGCGGAGGCCATCAATTCATCACTGTATCAAGCATCGAAGATTTTTACGACAAGCTATACAAGATGGGTGGTAAATACAAGGGATTTATAATGACCGAAAAACTCGAAGGATTCTGCATGCTATACATAGATACAGAAGAAATGAGAAGAATCCAAGAAGCCGTAGAATGCAAACTGCAAAGATACAGATTCAGGACCGACCCCATAGAAAGATTAAAAGACAGTTTTGATGCTAAGATGTATGTTGAAAGATTCATTTCAGGATATACCGCATATTCATTACTTGACACATACTACCACGGATACATTCCCCCACGTCCGAAGAGAACCGGCATCAAGCGCTGGCTTTTCGGAGAATAACCCAAATAACTGATTTTGGCTTTAGAGGTTGCGATCTCTAAAGCCAAAATTGCATTTATGCCCGAAGAAACCGAAAACATCAAAAAAAATGTCTATTTTTGCAAAAAAATCATCGCCAACCACATACGACTTTGAATTTAATTATAGACATAGGAAACAGCAGTTGCAAATCGGCACTATACAATGGAATGGAAATGGCTGAATTCCACAAAGGCAGCAATCGGGAAATAGAGATTCTCGACAGATGGAACAACCGCTACACGATAGAGAAAGCAATAGTCTCATCCGTCATCACAATTCCACAGGAGATTGAGCAACAACTAACTGCGCTCGGTTGCCCGGTCCTGCACTTCAGCAACAAGATTCCTCTTCCCGTCAAAATCCTTTACAAGACACCGCACACACTTGGCGCCGACCGTCTCGCAGCCATCATTGGTGCCCAAGGCGAAGCCCCCGACAAAGACATATTGGTGATAGACGCCGGAAGCGCAATCACTTACGACTTTGTAGACGCACAAGGCAACTACCATGGAGGCGACATTGCCCCCGGAGCAGACATGCGCCTACAATCATTGCACGAACACACAAACAAGTTGCCTCGCATTGCAAAAGATGGAGACACCCCCCCATTGGGATACGATACCGAGACAGCCATCCGCAGTGGAGTCATCAACGGAATAGTTTACGAAATTGAGGGACATATCAGCGAACTGAAGAAAAAATATCCCACACTTTTGGTTTTTTTAACGGGTGGAGACCAAAAAACTTTGATTTATAAGATAAAAAGTTGCATCTTTGCAGATGAATTCCTTGTCTTGAAAGGACTAAACAGAATTTTGACAAACCATGACAATATATAAAAGACTACTATTCACAGTATTAGCCCTTTTTACACTATACATATCATATGCCGAAAACGGTATAAACTCACCCTATTCTCGTTTCGGTCTCGGCATATTATCCGACCAGAACCTCGTTGTCAACCGACAAATGGGAGGTTTGGGCTACGCACTGCGCGACAAGAGCTACATAAACCTGCTCAACCCCGCAGCAATGTCCTCAGCCGACAGCACAACAATGATTTTCGAAGGAGGATTCTCCATCCAGAACGGTAATTTCAAGGAAAACGGTGTAAAGATCAATGCCAAGAATGCAAGTTTTGATTATCTTGCAATGGGATTCAGACTGCGCAGTAACCTTGGAATAGCAATAGGTATGCTACCCTACTCCAATGTAGGCTACTCATTCAGCCGTAACGAAACCATCCTCAGCCCCGACGGAGACTCAAACGGAGCATTCAGCAGCATATACAAATACAACGGAACCGGAGGATTGACACAGCCATTCGTATCGTTGGGCTGGGGAATAACCGACAACTTCTCTATAGGAGTATCAGCCTCATATCTCTACGGCGACATCACACACAACATAAGCAACAACTTTACAGACAACAACATAAGCAACACGTCGCGCCAATACAATCTGAGCGTATCAAGCTACAAGGCGGATTTCGGTATACAATACAGCAAAAAATTGTCGGAGAAGCAAAGCTACATCATAGGAGCGGTCTACTCATTAGGACACGACCTCGATGCCGATGCCCGTCTGATAGAGCGCAAGACCACAAGCGGAACAGCCGAATACAGCGACACCACAACATTTGCAAACGCATTCAAACTCCCCCACACCATTGGACTCGGAGCCACATACACCACAGGCAAATGGATGTTCGGTGCCGACTACACATTCCAGAAATGGGGCGACTCCTCATTCTTCGGCGACAACAAAGGATGCGACAGAAGCAAAATATCATTGGGAGCAGAATACTCCCCATCAAAAATATCACGTAACGTATTCAAACGCACCCGCTACCGCGCTGGACTCTATTATGCCCAACCCTACACAGAGTTCAACGGCAGCAAGGGTTGCGAAGAATACGGATTCAGCGTTGGTTTTTCAATGCCCATGACAAGCACCAACAACATGAACAACAACAGAAGCCTGCTGAACATATCGGGACAGTTCGTCCGCATCAATCCCAAGACAGAGGGAATGATTACAGAAACATACCTCAGAATAAACGTGGGTGTAACCTTCAACGAATTCTGGTTCTTCAAGTCAAAAGTAAACTAATTAATTCATAACCAACACCATGAAAAAACAGATCCTATTAATTGCATCACTTTTCATTGCAATTGGCACATTTGCCCAGAATGGTATCACAAACGCATTCCGTTTCGGTCAGGGAGAAGACAGCATCAAGTGTATCGAATCCATCTCTCTCTACAACGTGAATCTGCAGAACAAAAACTACGCTGCAGCCTACCCCGAATGGAAAAAGGTATTCACAAACTACCCCGTTGCACGTGTAGATACCTACACAAAGGGCGAGCAGCTCCTCAAGGCACTCATTGCAGCAACAACAGACGAAGCCAAAAAAGCTGAGTATGTAAACGAGCTTATGGGTGTTTACGACCAGCAGATGAAATACATCGACAAGCTTCAGGAGATTACAAAGACTCCTCTGTCCGAAGGTACAGTTCTCGGAAAACGTGCCCTCGCTTACATCTCTTACGTACCCAAAGCATCGCTCGACTCTGCATACAACATGCTTTCAAAGTCAGTAAACATGGAGAAAGGCAAGTCTGAGTACATCATCACACAGCAGTTCATGAAGATGTCTGCACAGAAGTACAAGGCAAACAAAGCCACACACGGCGAGCAGATTATCCAAGACTACCTCGATGCATCTACATACGTAGTTGAAGTACTCGACAAATACAACGAAAGAATCGACTACTACGAGAAGAAGTACAAAGAGACAAGCGACCCCAAAGACAGCATCCGCGCAGACGGCTTCGGCAAGATGATCGGTGCAGCACGTGTAGCACGCAGCAACATCGATGCATACTTCATCAACAGCGGCGCAGCATCATGTCAGGACCTCGACACAATCTACGCTCCCAAAATCGAAGCCAACAAAGACAACATCGAATATCTGAACAAGGTCATCAACGTCATGAGTATGCTTAAGTGTACCAACGAAGACGCATACCTCTCAGCTTCTGAATATGCCCTCGCCATCAACCCCACAGCAAAAGCAGCGATGGGTGTAGGTTTCCGCTACTTCAAGAAGGGTGAGACAGAAAAAGCTATGGAGCTCTTCGATCAGGCTATAGAGCTTGAGACCAGTGTAACCAACAAAGCCGAGATGTGCTACAAGGCAGGTGTTGCAAACTACAGCCTCAAGAAATATGCAAAGGCACGCGAGTATGCACAGAAAGCCATTTCACTCAACTCAACCTACGGCGCACCCTACATCCTCATAGCACAGTGCTATGCAGCCGCTCCCAACTGGAACGACAACGCTACACTCAACAAGTGTACATACTATGCAGTGCTCGACAAACTCAACAAGGCAAAAGCAGTTGACCCCTCAGTTGCAAATGAGGTACAGAAGATGTACAGTGCATACAGCACACACACACCCAAAATCGAAGACCTCTTCTTCTTGGGCTATAGCAAAGGACAGGCAATCACAATCGGTGGATGGATAAATGAAAGAACAACAATTCGTTAACCAACCGACAAGAGAACACAGTACAACAATCGCGGGTATGGCGATTGTTGTACTGTTTATACTTCTTCTATCGTGCAGCGGTGATAAAAAGAACACCGGAAGCTCAATAGAAGAACCAGATTCCATACCCTATCTCAGCACATACGGTGTAACCACCATCATCAGCGACTCGGGCCGCATCAGCTACAAGATAGAAGCAGAAGAGTGGCACATATACGAAAAGCGCCGTCCCAAATACTGGGCATTCGAAAAGGGCGCATACCTCGAAAAATACGACGACAGTCTGAACATCGAAGCAACCATCAAGAGCGACACCGCCTACTTCTTCAGTGAGAAAAAACTGTGGAAACTGATAGGCAACATAAACATCAAGAACCAGAAAAACGAAAAGTTCTTCACCGACCTCCTCTACTGGGACCAGGAAGAAGGCAGCATATACTCCGACAAATATATAAAGATAGAGCAAGAAGACCAGGTTACAACCGGGGTCGGCTTCCGCTCCAACCAATCACTCACCAACTGGGAAATCCTCTCTACAGAAGGGATTTACATAATAGAAGACAGAAAATAAATGACAACCACCATCATACAGCTCATCATAGTCATACTCTTCTCAGCCCTATTCTCGGGCATGGAAATTGCATTCGTCGCATCGAACAAATTCCGCATGGAGATAGAGATGAGCAACAACACCATAACATCACGCATACTCGACAAATTCTACCGCAACAGCAACAACTTCATATCCAGCCTGCTTGTCGGCAACAACATCGTGATCGTCATCTACGGTATCCTCATGGCAAACCTCCTCAACGAGACCATACTCTCCACCCTCAACGACACACCCTCGGCACAGCTGCTGTTGCAGACCATCATATCCACCATCATCATCATCATCACAGGCGAATTCATTCCCAAGACACTTTTCCGCATCAACCCCAACAACACCATAAAAAGATTTGCTCTTCCTATCTTTCCATTCTATATCATATTGTATCCCATGGCACGGTTCACCACATGGATATCATGCATGGCACTGCGTCTGTTCAATGTGAAGATAAACAAAGAGACACGCGACACCACATTCAGCAAGATGGAGCTTACACATCTCATCCAGAGCTCAATAGAAAATGCCAAAGACGACGAAGAGACAATAGACAACGATGTGAAAATATTCCAGAATGCACTTGACTTCTCCGAGATAAAAGTGCGCGACTGTGTAGTGCCCCGCACCGAAATATACGCGGTGGAACTGAACACATCACTCGAAGAACTGAAAAAAGAGTTCGTGCAGTCGGGACACTCCAAGATTATAGTCTACAAGGAGACCATAGACAACATCATAGGCTACATCCACTCATCAGAGCTTTTCCGCAATGCCCATCATTGGCAGAAACAGATATGCCGCATGCCCATTGTACCCGAGACCTTGTCTGCACAAAAGCTCATGCAGAGGCTGATGCAGGACAAGAAGACTCTTGCAGCCGTAGTGGACGAATTTGGCGGCACATTGGGAATAATCTCCTTCGAGGATCTTCTCGAAGAGATAATCGGCGAGATAGAAGACGAACACGACAACACCAACTACACAGCCAAAAAGACAGGCGAAAAGGAATATCTGCTTTCAGGCAGACTCGAAATAGAGAGAATAAACGAACTCTTCGACCTCGACCTGCCCGAATCAGACGAATACCAGACACTTGGAGGCATGATACTCGCCTACCACCAAAGTTTCCCTAAGGTCAACGAAACCATTACGTTTGACAAGTTCCAGTTCAAAATCCAGAAGACACGCAGCACAAGAATCGAACTTGTTACACTCAGACTTATATAACACAGAAAAAAGAATCCGACATTATCGGCAAGCCGGTTACGACAACAGACCGTAACCGGCTATTTTTATACACAAATAAACCGTTTTGTTGTTCAAGAAACCACAGAATAAGAAGAAAATAAAACAACAGAGAGAACAAAACAACCAAAAAAGCCGAAAAAGGCACAAAAAAACAGCAATTCACCGCAACTTATTGCTATAAAAAAGAGGAAATATCAAAGCAAATTTGTAACTTTGTCGGCGTTTTGTTCAAACGAAAGAAATAAAAACAAAATAAAAATACACTAAAAATTATGGCAACATTACAAAAGCTACGCAACATGGGTCCCATGCTTATCATTTTCGTGGGTGTCGCATTGTTTGCATTCATTGCCGGTGACGCATGGAGAATACTCCAGCCTCAGCAAGGCTCACAGACAGTAGGTAGCGTAAATGGCGAGGAACTCCTTGCAACAGACTACCAGAAAATGTACGAAGAGTACTCAGATGTACTTAAAACCCTCCGTCAGACAAGCTCACTCAGCGAAGAAGAGCTCAATCAGGTAAAAGACGAGGTATGGCAAAACTATGTACGCAACTACATCATCTCTACAGAAGCCGAGAAAATAGGTCTTTCTGTAACAACAGAAGAGTTGCAGGAGATAGTTAACGCCGGTGAAGACCCCATCCTCATGCAGACACCTTTCCGCAACGAGCAGGGCAAATTCGACAAGAACCTCCTCAACAACTTCCTTGTACAGTACGAGCAGAACAAAGAAAACCCCGAGTACATACAGGTGTACAACCTTTGGAAGTTCATAGAGAAGTCTATCAAAGAAAACGCACTCGCATACAAGTATCAGACACTCATCCAGAACACATTCCTCTCTAACCCCGTTGCAGCACAGAGCAACTACGAGGCAAACAGTTCTACATACGATGTTGAGATAGCAGCATATCCCTACACAGCAATTGCCGACAAAGATGTAACAGTTAGCGAGGACGAAGTGAAAGCTCTCTACAACAAGAACAAGGAGCAGTACAAGCAGTACACAGAGAGCCGCGACATCAAATATGTAAGCTACCGCGTAACTCCCAGCGACGCCGACCGTGCAGAGCTCAACAAGGAGATGACCGAATATGCCGAAAGACTCAAGGCAGACGACGCAGACTACGCTACAATCGTACGTCAGGCAAGCAGCATGGTACCCTACTCTGCTGTTGCATGGAAAAAAGAGAGCTTCCCCGAGGAGGTTTCTGTAAGACTCGACGAGACAGCCATCAACACAGTTGTTGCCCCCATCTACAACCAGAGCGACGACTCATACACAACATTCAAGTTCCTCGGTAAAACAACAGTTGCCGACTCTATCAAATACCGTCAGGTTGCATTCGCAGCATCTACCCCCGAAGCTACACAGGCACTTGCCGACAGCATCATGGGTGTTCTCAAGGCAGGTGGCGATTTCGCTGAAATTGCAAAGAAATACGACCAGGAGGGTACAGAAATATGGCTCACATCTGCACAGTACGATGGCATGATGGTAGACGGCATGAATGCAACATTCCTCTCAAGCATCATCGGCGCTAAGAAAGGCGAGTACAACATCCTTGAGATCGAATCTTCACCTGTAAAAATCATCTATCAGGTAACTGACAAGCGCAACGAGATTGAGAAATATCAGGCAGTTGTCATCAAACGTCAGGCAGAGTTCAGCAGCGACACATACAACGCAGCATACAACAAATTCAGCGAGTTTGTAGCAAAGTGCAAGACAGCTGAGGACCTTGAGAAAAATGCCGAAGAGTATGGTTACCGCGTTCTCACACAGAACAATGTCTACACCTACACACACAAGATTGCAGGTCAGAACGGTACACGCGAAGCACTCAAATGGATATTCTCTACTGAGAACACAGGAAGCGTATCACCCCTCTACGAGTGTGGCGAAAACGACAACCTCCTCGTTGTATCTCTTGCAAACATCCACGAAAAAGGCTACATGTCAATGGATGAGACATCTGTAATTCTCCGCAACCAGATTGTAGCAGACAAGAAAGCAGAGAAAATCATGAGCGAACTTGCAGGCAAGAAATTCGAGGCTATAGCAAGCACAGCAAATGTAAAATGCGACACTGTAAAACACATCTCATTCAGCGCACCCGCATACATCAGCCTCACAGCAGCAAGCGAGCCTGCAATCTGCGCAGCAGTTGCCAACATGGAGAACGGTGCAGTAAGCGCTCCCATCAAAGGTAACGCAGGTGTATACGTAATCCGTCTCATTGCAAAGAACGCAAAAGGTGGCGAGTACAACGCAAAGAAGGAGCAGGATGCACTCAAGACTCTCGGTCAGCGCGGAGCATCACGCTTCATGAACGACCTCTACGAAAAAGCAGAAATCGTAGACAACAGATACATCTATTTCTAATAAGTACGATAACCGATAAAGTAGGTCAGGAACAAAAGCTTTCTGACCTACTTTTGTTTTCTACACCAACGGACATAATTCAAACGTCTTCCAATATTGATTTACAACACTCTCCCTCTTGAAGCTAATCATTGTACACATCTTTTAGTTTTTATATTCTCGCTAATATCTTTAAAATAAGAAACTTAAAAAAGCTGTCCCTCTTAAAGGGGGACGAGAACTTTTTTCCGAGAAAAAAGTTCGGAGGGGGTTCTTAACCCATCGTACTACAATAAACCATACTACGCGAGGAAAACCCCTCCGTCTTCA
>JAZNKR010000095.1:0-32498 GCA_045578665.1 Bacteroidaceae bacterium
CGCCAATGACTTTTGGAAAGAGGCGAGGACTGTTTGAGCCCATATGAAATATGGGCGAGTTCCGCAGCCCCAAAAGTCATTGGCTGAGGCTGCCGTTAAGAAAGCGCCCATGCGCAGAGCTTTTTGGTTCTTTTTGTCGGCACAAAAAGAACGTAAACTTTGTTTAAATCAACATAACTACAAACTGCCATTAAATATAAAAACTGTTTAGCCAAAAACAATTAGTAATTTTTACCGGACACTAATATAAAAATTTACCGGACATTAATAAAAAAGAATCGAAGCATATCATATTTGCTTCGATTCTTTTAATGCTATACGTCAAATACTGGATTTACAACATCGAGTAACTCCAATTGCCGTTTGCGGTTATATCAATTCTATTTACTTGATAACGCCAAGTTCCTTGCCCACCTTGATGAATGCGGCAATAGCCTTGTCGAGGTGCTCCTTCTCATGAGCTGCTGAGAGCTGCACACGGATACGTGCCTGACCTTTGGGAACGACAGGATAGTAGAAACCTGTTACATAGATACCCTCCTCTGCCATCTTTGATGCAAACACCTGAGAAAGTTTGGCATCGTAGAGCATCACTGCGCAGATAGCCGACTGTGTGGGCTTGATGTCGAAGCCTGCAGCCAACATCTTCTCGCGGAAGTATGTTACGTTGTCCTGCTGTTTTGTATGGAGCTCGTTGCTCTCGGCAAGCATCTTGAATACCTCAATAGAAGCACCTACCACCGAAGTGGGAATAGAGTTAGAGAAGAGATAGGGACGTGAGCGCTGACGCAACATGTCGATAATCTCCTTGCGACCTGTTGTGAAGCCACCGACTGCACCACCAAAAGCCTTTCCGAGTGTACCTGTGAAGATATCGATCTTGCCATAGCAATCGAACTGCTCGGCAACACCGCGACCTGTCTTTCCTACAACACCTGCCGAATGGCTCTCGTCAACCATCACAAGTGCCTCGTACTTCTCGGCGAGTTCACAGATCTTGTCCATAGGAGCGACATTGCCGTCCATAGAGAAGACACCGTCGGTAACAATTATACGGAAACGCTGTGCCTGTGCCTCCTGCAAACAACGCTCGAGGTCTGCCATGTCGGCATTTGCATATCTGTAGCGCTGAGCCTTGCAGAGACGTACACCGTCGATGATTGAAGCGTGGTTGAGTGCATCTGAGATGATTGCATCCTCGGCTGTGAGCAAAGGCTCGAACACACCGCCATTAGCATCGAAACAAGCGGCATAGAGTATTGTATCCTCAGTGTGGAAGAAGTCCGAAATCGCCTTCTCCAACTGTTTGTGCAAATCCTGTGTACCGCAAATGAAACGCACCGATGACATACCGAAACCACGGCTCGCCATTGCATCCTGAGCCGCTTTTATCAAACGGGGAGAGTTTGAAAGACCAAGATAGTTGTTAGCGCAGAAGTTGAGTGCCTTTGAACCATCCTCGAGAGTAATCTCCGCAGACTGCTGCGATGCGATGTTACGCTCTTTCTTGTAGAGACCGGCTTCCTCTATGGCAGCCAGCTCGTCCTTTAAATACTGTTGAAATTTACCGTACATTTTTATATTGTTTTAAAATGGTTTTCCAATCGGCAAAATTACTTTTTTTAGTTCACAAAAGCGAACAAAAACTGATTTTATTTACAGCTTTTTAATTTTAACATTTGACAACGCAAAAAAAAAACACAAACTGAGCACTAAGAAAAAAAGTAGGTGTATCTTTGTGTGATAATACAAATGATATTTCATTTTATTGCATCACATCATTGCATCATATAACAACAAAAACATAAAACAAAAAAACAAAATGAAAGCATTAGTTAAGAAAGAAGCCCAGAAGGGCATTTGGATGGAAGAAGTAGCCATTCCCAAAGTTGGCATTAACGATGTACTCATAAAGATTAAAAAGACTGCCATTTGCGGAACCGACCTACACATATACAAATGGGACGAATGGAGCCAGAAGACCATCAAGACACCCATGACCATCGGTCATGAGTATGTTGGAGTTGTTGCAGAAGTTGGTCCCGGTGTACGCAACATCAAAGTTGGCGACCGTGTAACAGGCGAAGGACACATAGCATGCGGTCACTGCCGCAACTGTCGCCGTGGTTTTCAGCACATCTGCGAAAACAGCATCGGCGTAGGTGTAAACCGCGACGGAGCATTTGCCGAATACCTCTGCATTCCCGAATCCAACGTAGTGAAGCTCGACGCACGTATTTCGGATGACATGGCAGCCATCATGGACCCCTTCGGAAATGCTACTCACACAGCACTTTCATTCCCCCTGCTCGGCGAGGACGTACTCATCACAGGCGCCGGTCTCATCGGTACCATGGCAACAGCCATCGCAAAATTTGCTGGAGCAAAGAACATAGTAGTAACCGACCTTAGCGACTACCGCCTCGACATCGCAAGAAAAATGGGAGCTACATGCACCGTAAACGCTTCTAAAGGAGAAACCGTTCAGGGCGCTATGGAGAAACAGGGTATCCGCGGATTCGACGTTGGTCTCGAAATGTCTGGTTCTCCCATTGCATTCCGCGAGATGGTAGCCAGCATGTACAACGGCTCAAAGATAGCACAGCTCGGCATTCTCCCTCCCACCACAACCGTCGACTGGAGCGAAATCATATTCAAAGCACTCACAATAAAAGGTATATACGGACGCGAGATGTGGGAGACATGGTACAAAATGGAGCAGATGCTCATTTCGGGTATCGACTTGACACCCGTTATCACTCACCACTTCCCCATCGACGAATTCCAAAAAGGATTCGACGTAATGGAGTCCGGCCAGTGTGGCAAAGTAATACTTGAGTGGGAGTAATAGCTACCCCTTTTAAAGCATAACTAAAATAGCCTCAACCGTCAAAAAGTTGAGGCTATTTTTTTGATATGTACACGCGGTATCATCGAGCAACGATAGATAATCAAGTTAGATCGAAAAATAGGTTCCTGTTAGTCCACAGAAAGGCTGGAGCTATTAAGAATAGTTTTGCAAAAAAAACGAAGCAACCTGCTTTTCTTCAATACAAAATAGCAATGGTAATGACAACAAACTATTTGCAAACTGTTATTCTTGAGGGAATAGAACCTGTAAGAGACTAATCATTGCACGTCTTATGCCAAACTCGCGTTTGTGTACCTTAGTCAAAATCGAGACGAAGACTCCACCTCTACCCTTTCGCCTGTGACAGGATGGGTGAAGGAGAGCCATTCGGCATGAAGCATCAGTCGTCTATCCGGTGTGCCGTAAAGTTCATCACCCACGATAGGGGTGTCCAACCCATCGGGATATGCAGCGTGTAGCCGCAACTGGTGTGTACGTCCCGTAACAGGATAAAAGGCAACCCTGGCACAGCGGCGTCCGCAATAGTCGGCAACATCCAACACTACGTAGCGCGTAAGCGCCTCCTTGCCCGCGGAGAAATCGACTCTCTGACGTGGACGGTTATCATAGTCGGGTGCCAAAGGGAGGGATATTTCTCCTGCCTGCTCGGCAGGGATGCCGTCGAGAAGAGCCACATAGCGTTTCTCTACGCGTCTACCTGCAAAGTCGCGTTGCAGAGTGGCAAGCACTTCGCCTGATTTGGCTGCGACAATCAATCCCGAAGTAGACATATCGAGCCGGTGTGCCACACGGATATCGTTGCACGAACAGATATGCTGCAAATGTTCTTCCAAAGAGAGACCTCCGTTCACTCCCGGCGCTGAGAGCATACCGGCAGGTTTGTCTGCAATAACCAGATGGTCATCTTCGTATATTATTCCTATCTCTGATTCTGCCTCCTGAAATTCGGGCTCCACGTCCATGCCATCGAGCATGAATGTGAGGATAGGACGGCATTTGCTTGTACACGAGCCATAGAAACAGCCGTCGCGACGGACTTCACCTATGGGAGAAGCACCCATCCAGAATTCAGCCATTGCAACAGGGGTATATCCGTTGGCAAAGGCATACTGCAACAGTTTGGGAGCCGAACATTCACCTGCCCCTGCGGGGGGGACACCCTGACGGGTAGAGAAAAAGATTTGTGTCAACGAACTGCTTTCGCCCTTTGAATTGAGTAAGCGGAAATTGTCGAAGAGCCACTGCTGCAAAGCAGCCGAACGTTGTCGCCGCAGCTCCTTGAGCGCGGAGATCTCTTTATCGAATGTTGCAACAGCATCCCTCAGTGGTTGCAACTTCCCGTCCCATCGCTTTACGTTGCGCTTGAGTTCTGCTTTGGCAAAGCGGCTCTCGTTAAGCAGGGACTCTTCCTCGGCAGGCGAGAGAGTGCCCGATGCACGGCGCTGCTCGCGCAAGGATTTTGCCTCGCGCATGGCACTGCGTTCGGCTTCGAGCGCAGCATTGCGCTGCGTCTCCATCAGGGCAAGATTTTCGCGCGCTTCTCTGTAAGCGTCGCTGCATTTGATGGATGCAATATCTTTGTTTATTTCAGAGATCCTCCCCTCTTCGCATTTGAAATATCCCGATGGCGACAGAAAATCGAACACCGGAGGTACAAAATAGTCATGTTCGTTGCTCCCGTCGAGCAGCCCAGAAAATGCTGCCAGATAGCCGCAACGGCCCTCTGCATCGAGCGCCACAAGCACACCGAACATTTTGCCTTTCAGTGCATCGGCATGCCACCTTCCGTTGCCACGCACAACACGGCGCAACTCATCGGCAGCCCTTACACAGAGAGGATGAGGAGTATATGAAAAGGGGTTGTTGAAACGCAGAGGAAGAGCCACATTGCCCGTTCCTCCTTCGAATATATGGAATTTGTTTGTCAACAATCTGTTATTATCTTGCCGTTATATGGAAACAGGCCTGTTTCACCTCGTGTTTCACATAGCAACGTTTCTGTTTCTTAAGGTCGCGCAACACCTCGCCGAGAACAAGTTTCAGCTTTATCTGGGGAACCTCTTCGGCGTCTGTCAAAGACTCGAAACGCTTGTATGTTATATCGAATGTAGTTGCATAACAGTGTGCCGAATTTTTTGATGCATTGACATTCCTTCGGCTCAACTTCTTTATGTGCTTTCCTGTCCTGAGTACAGAGGTTACGATAACCTTGTGAGGCGGCAGATGGTGCATCACCAATGAATCCTGGAAACTGCGTCCTATCTCTTCGAGCAACTCGGCTGCTTCGGGAACGAGATAGGGAACAGAATGGGTAAGTTTGTCGACAATGTAGGCATCGTTATCCTCTATGAGGACCAACTTGTCGAATATATCGCTTCCTTCGATACTGTCGACGTTCTGCGCATTGACACCTATCCTTGTCGCCGCAGAGAGGTGTGTGTCGTTCATGTCGTTGAACTCCTTCTTGAACTTTATGTTTGCAATGCGATGCGCCTTTTCGGGTTTTTCGACACGTGTTTCGGGTAGTCTGTTGCCCCCTCCGCAGCTACATCCTGCGATGCCCAAAAGAGAGATAAGAAGTAAAAGATTATGGATGTTTTTCATAGTATTGTTTTTCAAAGCAGTTTCAGAACTTGTTGACCCTCGCTACCCTGCCGCCATTGAAGAAGTTGACAATGTTGTTTGCTGCAAACTCTGCCATCTCTCTGCGGGTCTCCACAGTCTGTGTGCCGATGTGGGGTACAAGCACGGTGTTGGGCAATGCCAGAAGTTCGTCGCAGACAGATTCTCCCGTCTCGTAGACATCCAGTCCGGCTCCTTTTATTGTGCCGGCGCGCAGAGCCTCTATGAGCGCCTTTTCGTCGACCAGCGGACCGCGCGCTGTGTTTATGAGGAAGGCGTCGGGTTTCATCGAAGCAAGACGTTTGGCATCGATGACATGATATGTCTCGCTTGTCAACGGTGCGTTCAACGAGAGCACATCCGAGGTTGCTACAAGCTCGTCGAGTGGCATGTATGTTGCACTATAGAGCTTCTCTTCCACCGGTGTGAGACGGTTGCGGTTGTGGTAGGCAATAGTCATTCCGCTGGCAAGAGCACGGCGTGCGACAGCTTTGCCTATGCGTCCCATTCCGAGTATTCCCAACTGCTTGCCGTAGAGCGATGTGCCGAGGTTCTTCATGATACCCCACTCGAGTCTTTTCTCGCGCAACATATTGTCGCAGTCGCAGATGCGTCGCATAAGTGCAAGCATAAGCCCCATTGCTATGTCGGCTGTGGGCTCTGTTACAGGGTCGGGGGTATTTGCCACGGTAACACCGCATCGTGTGGCATAGACTACATCTATGTTGTCGTAGCCTACTGCATAGTTCGACACAATCTTAAGATTCTTTGCCGCATCGAGCAGCTGTTTGTTTATGGGGAAATTCCACATAGAAAGGATTGCATCGAATGAATCTACTACGGGCAGGACATCCTCTAAGGTAAATGTCTCGATACCTTCGGCAGGCATCGTTATTTCGAAGTCCTTAAGTATCTCCTTATAGACATCGCGAAAAATATTGTAGGTAATTAGTACTCTTGGTTTCATGATACTCTATTTTTATGCACAGAAAGACAACAATCCACTGTAAGGGTTGTTGTCTTCCGCATTAACTTTATAGTAGTAAATTATACTTTCAAATCCTTGCAAGCCACCTTCAACGCCTCTGTAACCTCCTGGTTTGCGGGTATCAGCGGAAGACGGAGCACATTCTTCACCAGTCCGAGGTTTGAGAGCTGTGCCTTTGCACCGGCAGGGTTGCCATCGACAAAGAGCAGTTTGAATATCTCGGCATAACGTTCGTTCGCCTCTTTTGCCTCTTCGTATTTGCCCTGCTGCAACAGACGTACAAGTTCCACGCACTGCTTGGGATATACGTTTCCGAATACCGAGATTACTCCCACACCGCCGGCTTTCATTATTTCGTATGTCAATCCGTCGTCGCCCGAAAGCACATCCAACGTGTCAGGTTTATTGTTTATCAATCGTCTTATCTGGTCGATGTTTCCCGAAGCCGCCTTGAAACCTATTATGTTCTTACACTCTTCGGCAAGTCTTATTGTTGTCTCGGGCTGCATGTTCACTCCTGTACGTCCGGGGACATTGTAGAGATAGATGGGCATATCGGTAGAGTCGGCTATTGCCTTGAAGTGGCGGTAGAGTCCCTCCTGATTGGGTTTGTTGTAGTAGGGGACAACGCAAAGTATGCCGTCGACACCTGTAAAATCCTCAGTCTGCAATTCGTTGATTACAGCCTGTGTGTTGTTGCCGCCACAACCGAGCATGATGCCCATGCGACCGTCCACCTGCTTTATGATGCGCTTTCGAATGTTGCGTTTCTCCTCCAATGTAAGGGTAGGTGTCTCACCTGTTGTTCCCTGTACACACAAGAAATCTGTTCCGCTCTGAAGATGCAAGTCAACCAATCTCTCCAGTGCTTCGTAATCAACCTCGTTTGTTTCGGTAAAAGGTGTTATAATGGCTACACCCATACCTCTCATTCTTTTTAGCGTCATATTAGTCTGTTTTTAAATCGGCGGCAAATTTACAAAATATCTCTGGAAAATCTAAAAATTCTGACAAGAAACTGTCTTGACATACAATTATCGCCTACCTTGTAAACAGATATTCCTTGCCGGCTTCGGTGGGGATATCATATTCATATACGCGATAGAGCTTTGGCATCTGTGCCTTTATTTCCTTTGAGACGAGCGGGGTTGCAATCTTCGCCGGAGCATAGAGGGTGTTGGGACACTCTCCCTCTGCGACTTTCAGTCCTTCACCGCAAAGAGGGGTATATGAGCGCAGACGCAATACGCCTCCTATGCGCGAGGTGATGCGCACGGTATCTATCTGTGCACCGCTCCACGACATATCCACCACAAAACCGCCACGGGCAACAAGTCCTTCGATGCTGCCGCTGCTCCATACGTCGGGCAAGGCGGGAAGCAGATGCACCGCACCGTCGTGGCTTTGCAGAAGCATTTCGGCTATGCCTGCCGTGTAGCCGAAGTTGCCGTCTATCTGGAAGGGAGGATGGGCATCGAAGAGATTGGGATAGGTGCGTCCGTCGGGATATTCGTGGCGCTTGCCATCGTCGGGAAGAAGTGAGAGCATATTCTCTATTATCCTGTAGGCATGGTTGCCGTCGAGCATACGCGCCCAGAAGTTCACCTTCCAGCCGATACTCCACCCTGTAGCCTTGTCGCCACGCTGCAAAAGGGTGTTCTTTGCTGCCTGGAAAAGAGGCGGGTTGCTGTATGGGGAGACCTGATTGCTCGGATAGAGACCATAGAGGTGCGAGATGTGTCGGTGCTCGTTTCTGGGGTTATCCACATCGGGCATCCACTCCTGCAACTGGTTGTGTCTGCCTATCTGCATCGGCGGAAGTTTGGCTATGACTGCCGCAAGAGTATCGCGGTATTGCGGGTCGCAGTCGAGATCTTTTGCAGCCGCAAGGGTGTTGCTCAGTGCATCAAAGGCTATCTGATTGTCCATTGTACAACCTGCCGTTATAGAGGGACCTGCATATCCGTGCTCAGGAGAGAGCGAGGGAGCAGTTACCAGCCATCCATACTTGGGATGCTCTACCATTGCAGTGATGTAGAAGTCGGCTGTTCCTTTGATTACAGGATAGTATTTACGCAGGAACTCCTTGTCGCCTGTGAAGAGATAGTGTTGCCACAGATGGGTTGCAAGCCACGCGCCACCGTTGGGCCACATGCCGTAGTATGCGGCATCTACGGGCCCCGCGATACGCCAAAGGTCGGTATTGTGATGGGCTGTCCAGCCTTTTGCGCCGTAGAGGGTGCGTGCTGTTTCGGCACCCGTAACTGCGAGGTCGCGTAGCATGGAGAAGAGCGGTTCGTGGGTCTCGCCGAGGTTTGCCACTTCGGCGGGCCAATAGTTCATCTCTGTATTTATGTTTATGGTATATTTGCTGTCCCATGGAGCATCCATGCTCTCGTTCCAGATGCCTTGCAGAGTGGCAGGCTGTCCGCCGGGTTGCGAGGAGCTGATGAGCAGATAGCGACCATACTGGAACATGAGCGCCGCGAGCTGCTTGTCGTTGCCATTGTGGAAATTGCGCACTCTCTCGTCTGTGGGCTTGGACGATGCGTTGCTCTCGGGCAGTGTGAAACGTACCCTGCCGAACTGTTTCCGGTATGCATCTATATGCGCTTTGCGGGCATCATCGTATTTACGGGACATTGCACGCTTCAATATCTTTGATACCTTTTTACTCTCGTTGGCGCTGACATCTTTGTAGTTGACATAGTTTGTTGCAGCACAGATGTAGAGTGTGGCATGCGTGGCAGAGGAGACTGTCAACTTGCCGTCTTTGCCCTGTACCTTGCCGTCGCACTTAACCACAATGCGACACTCGGCACGCAGAGCTGCCGGGATTCCCTCCTGCTCCACTCCATCGCAATTGACTGTGAGCGTGTTGCCTTTTGCCGATACGCTGCATTTGTCATGCGGCAGACGGTATGCGATAGAGAAATTCAGCATTCTGGCACTGTCTGCATCTATGCGCATGATTACGACATCGTCGGCAAGCGAAGCGAATGTCGTGCGGCTATAGCCTACTCCACCCGCTTTGTAGCGTGTAGTGGATGTTGCGTTCTCTATGTTGAGATCGCGATAATAATCTGTTGCGCTGTCGTGTCCGGGAAAATGAAGCGTCACTGCCCCCATTGTGAGGTATCTCATTCCATGCTGCCCGGTGAAAGCATATTTGTCTATAAGCGACTGTGCTTCGCCGAAACGCTCATCGAAAATGAGCGAACGCACCTCGGAGAGTTTCTCCCTGAACCGTGTACTGTTGTTGTGATGAGGACCTCCTGCCCAGAATGTCTCTTCGTTCAACTGCACGGTCTCTTGCCCTGTACCTCCGTATATCATGGCTCCCATACGCGAATTACCGATGGGAAGCGCCTCCACCCACACGCGGGCAGGACGATTGTACCAAAGTTTCAGTTCAGCAGAGAGAGGAAATGCCACAGAGAATGTGACCAACAATAATAAAAGTGTCTTTTTCATATACATGTGTGTTCTATTAAAATCTTCACACCCAATGCAAGCAGTATGGCTCCGCCCAAGAATTCAGCTTTGCTCTTGTAGCGACAACCGAAGATATTGCCTATTTTCAGTCCTATGACCGAAAATATGAATGTAATTATTCCTATGATTGTTATCGCCGACCATATATCGACCGACAGCACTGCGAAGGAGACTCCTACGGCAAGGGCATCAATGCTCGTCGCCACTGCCATGAGGAACATTGTGCGCAGAGAAAAATCGGGATTCGGAACCACTTCTGCACTCTCCTTTCTGCTCTCCATCGCCTCCTTTATCATATTGAATCCTATCAATCCCAAAAGCACAAAGGCTATCCAGTGGTCTACGCTTGAGACAAATCGGGAGAATGTTATTCCTAAATAGAAGCCTATAAGCGGCATTATGGCCTGGAAGCCACCGAACCAGCCGCCCACACAGAGCGAGTGGCGCAGTCTGATTGCAGGAACTGAAAGCCCTTTGGCTATGGAGACTGCAAAGGCATCCATAGACAACCCGATGGCTATCACTATCAATTCTATAACCCCCATATTATTCTAAAATAAGATCGTCGAGTGTAAGTTTAGGAACAAAATGTACCCCATTCTCGCGGTAATACTTCAGGCTTTCGCCCTCAGCGGCATCTACAAGGCGTATATCCTCACAACTGCGTCCTATCGCCAAAATAAGCAGCGGAGTAAGTTCGAGAGAGAGTTCCCGCTTCACTGCCTCTGCATCGAAAGCGCCTATACATACTCCGGCGAGACCCATTTCAGTTGCACGCAACAGCATGCTTTGCGCCGAAATTCCTATGTCGGTATATACGAAACGGCTCGCCTCAACTGTGGAACAGACAACTACAAATGCATTGGGTTCTGTACCGGGCAGAGGCAAGTTTAGGGCAGGCAAAGCACCGCCGAGGCGTATGTGGGGCAATATCTTTGCTGCCTCAAGATGGTTGACCGGACGGAAACGCAGAACCTGCGCATTACGTGCAGATGCTGTTTTGGTATTCACCTCTATGATGGAGCGCAACTGGTCGTCGCGCACAATGAAAGATGCATCGTAACCTCTACAGCTTCTGTTCTTGGCGAGCAGGGACATGAGCGTCTCCCTGCGGCGCACGACAGCAGGGGCGGAAGAACGGTTCATGTGCTCCTCCATCTTCTTGTCGAGATAATTGTCAGCCATTCTCAGCCTCCCTCTCCTCTTTCTCTTTTATGGCATCTATTATCTGTGACGATGATTGATAGGGCACCTTGCCCGATGGCACATATTTGCTCGAAGTTGTCAGGTGGGTATCCTGGTCGTCGAAGAAGATGTGGGCTCCGAAGGCTTTCAGCAGTTCGTCCTTGCGCAAGCCGCCCAGGAAGTATGCCTCGTCGACATACACACCCCATTTGCGAAGGGTCTTTATGACTCTGAAATGCGACGGCATACTGCGCGATGTTACAATTGCAAGGCGCAACGGCGAAAGTTCTATTGAGGTCGGGAAACACTCTTGTATCGCCGAGAGTTTCATAAGGAGCTTTGCAAATGGTCCCTCCTTCAGAGGTTCATCGGCATGTTCCTTCTCGTATTTATAGAAAGCCTCCATGCCCTCGCGTTTGAAACGGCACTCCGATTCATCGGAAAAGAGAACGGCATCGGCATCGAATGCTATCTTCACACGACTGTCCTCGGGATTGAAATCGGTAGGAGGAGCATAGATCAATGCTGAGGCACAGATGCCGGAGTCTATCACCTTCTGCACATCCTGCTCATCCTTCGACAGGAAAAGATCTATCGAAAAGGCTTTCAGATATTTCGAAAGCGACTCACCGCCAGAAAGTGCCACACGGGTTATGTCGAGTTTGTACTGGTCGAGCGACTTAAGCATGCGCATACCGGTCTCGGGACTGTTGCGCGACATCACAACAACCTCTACTATCGGTCTGTTTGCCTGTTTATTGAGTTCGAGCAGGCTCTTGACCAGATAAAATGCCGTACCCTTTTCAAGAGGCTCATCCTCGTGCAGTTCCTGATACTCGCGATACTTCTTTATTCCGTCACGTACAAATATTTCGTTCTCTTTTTCAAGGTCGAAAAGGGCTCTCGAGGAGACACCTACAACCAACCTTCCGTCAAGATTTTCCATAATTCAATTCTTTATAATGGCAAATTTACTCTTTTTACTCTATATATTCAAATTTACGGACATTTAGCAGCTGTTTAAATTCCATTTCATTGCGTGCAATGCCCAATTTTTGATAACTTTGCAAACAGAACATGAAGTTTTATACTGTATATGATAAAGAATCTGGTTTTTGACTTTGGCGGGGTGTTGACTGCAATAGAGACTGAGAGAGCCATTGCACGTTTCAAGAGCCTGGGGCTCGAGAATCCCGAGAACTATCTGAATGCCTACAAACAGACAGGCATTTTCTATCAGTTGGAGAATGGCGACATTGATGCAGAGACCTTCTGTGCCGAACTTGGGAAATTGTGCGGGCGCACCATCGGATACGATGATGCCTTTCATGCATGGATGGGATTCATCGTTGGTGTCCAGACCGAATATATGGAATATCTGCAGGGGCTGCGAGGAAAATATCGTCTCTGTGTATTGAGCAACACCAACCCTTTTTTGCAAGGATGGGCACGTTCCGACAGATTCACTGCCGAAGGTAAATCGCTTGACGACTATTTCGATGAACTCTACCTGAGCTACCTTATGGGTTGTTCGAAACCGGGAGAGGAGATTTATAGGAAAATGCTCGCCGAAGGAAATATGCAACCCGAGGAGACACTTTTCGTAGACGATGGTGCAAGGAACATAGAAGCAGCAAAAGCGCTTGGCATACAGACGCTGAAAGCAGTCAACGGAGAAGATTGGCGCGATGAACTCAAGAGGATATTAGGGGAATAGTCCAATGCACCATCTTTCTTTTACTTTTTCATTACATATACGTTTGTCTCCTTAGGTGTAAAACCGGCGGAACGATAGAGGGCATTTGCTGCCACCCTCGATGGGCGCGAAGTGAGCATCAGTTTTACACCTCCGCAATGCGATGCATAATCTATGGCATGCTCTACCAATTTGCGCCCTAAGGCTCTGCCTCTGAAAGCATTGTCCACCACAACGTCCTCTATCCACATCTTGCACCCCGTAGGTGAGAATGCAGAGCAAAGAGTAAGCATTCCGCACAATTCACCCTCACATTCCAACAGAAAGAGGTGCGTTGTTTCACACTCTACAAGGAACTGCAGATTATCAATGGTGAACTCATGCTTAGATGATGAGAGTTGCACCAACAGCCGGCATATTGCATCGACATATTCAGTCCGAGCCTCTACGGCTTCGAATATCCTGAAACTATCCATAGGGGTGTCGGTCAGAATGAAACTTTCACTTTTTTGCCTTTAGACTCGTTGTGCAGACGGTCGAGTGCCGTTACAACGTATGTAAACCTGCCCTTTTCTCCCTTGGGAAGGTTGTAATAGGTATTGGGAGTGATAGCTACTATATTTGAAGCTTTGTTGAGATTCACCTTTTCGCCCTTTGCAAAACGATAGACAACATAGCTGACAGCCTTGTCCATCTCTTTTGTATCCTTCTTGTTGGGTGTCAGCCATACAAGAACATCATTGCCTTCGGCATTGATGCGTTTGACGCCCTTCACCTTTTTGGGTGCCTTGTTATCGATGAACTTATACTTGGGCATCAGGGCAGGATTTCTGTGATAGTGCTGTTCGAGCACATCGCGGTAACGGCCTACATTCTTGGCAGCAGATGCAGCATCCCACAGACATGAGCCCTGGATTGCCGGCAACGAACGCTGGAGCGCCATCTTGGCAGGGAGCTGATGGCTGCGGCTGTTCTTGGGATCGGCAGCGCGCACTGTGCGGTTGACATCCTGTCCTATGTATAGGGGACGGTTGGAGGCATGCTTTGCCCACCACTTCACAAGTGTCTCATAGTCGGCAGCAGTGTGTCCTATCTCCCAATATACCTGAGGGATGCAATAGTCTACCCATCCTTCGTTTACCCAATGGATTACGTCGGCATACAGTGCATCGTAGCTTTCGAGACCCTTTGTATCACTACCCGCGGGTGAGCTTGATATGTTGCGATAGATGCCGAACGGCGATACTCCGAACTTCACCCAGGGTTTTGTCTCGCGCACTGTCTTGTGCATCTGGTAGATGAGTCGGTTTACATTGTCGCGACGCCAATCGCCCTTATTGTTGAATCCTCGGTTGTCCTTTCTGAACCACGCCTCGTCGTTGAACTCCTTGCCACCTGCCGGATATGGATAGAAATAGTCGTCGATGTGCAGAGCATCAACATCGTAACGCGAAACAATGTCCTTCACTATCCTGCAAATCCAATCGCGGTTCTCCTGAAGCGCCGGATTGAAGAAGAGCTGCGACTCATAACCGATGAATCTTTCGGGATGTTTGCTGAACTGGTGCATGGGTGTCAGGCGTAGCGTACCTTTTGTTCTGGCACGATAGGGATTTATCCATGCATGGAGTTCCATGCCTCTTGCATGGGACTCTGCAACCATAAATTCAAGAGGGTCCCAACCCGGGTCCTTGCCTTGTGTACCTGTAAGGAATCGGCTCCAGGGCTCCAGCGTAGAGCGATAGAGAGCATCACCCTCTACGCGTACCTGGAATATGATAGCATTGACATTGGCACGTTTAAGATTGTCGAGCATTGTGGTGAGATATTGCTTGGTCTCTTCACTGCTCATTCCGAGGTACTGTCCGTTCACAGCCTGTATCCATGCTCCACGAAATTCCCTCTTGGGATTCTCGATGTTGCCGGCAATGATGGATTGGGAGAGTAATATCAACAGTAGAAGTATATTTATCCTGAACGTGCGTATCATATCAATTAATATTCAAGTTGTTTTCAAAGGTTTCAGAAAGTTTATTATTTTTTCAACATATTGACAAGTTCGTCTGCTGTCATCTGATGCTGCTCGCCGCTGTTCATATCCTTGACAGCGATTGTTCCATTCTCAATTTCGGATTCGCCGATGATTGCCACGTAAGGAATATTGTGGCTGTTGGCATATCCCATCTGCTTTTTCATCTTTCCTGCTTCGGGATATATCTCGGCTGAAATACCGTTCTTGCGCAAGGTCGACATTATGCCCAGACTGCACGCAGCCTCTTTTGTTCCGAAATTGACAAAGAGTACCTGAGTGTTGATAATGGAGTCCTCGGGATAGAGGTTGAGCTGGTTCATGACATCGTAAATGCGGTCGGCACCGAAAGAGATTCCCACTCCCGACATTCCGTCCACTCCGAACACACCTGTCAGGTTGTCGTAACGACCACCGCCGCTTATGCTGCCTATTGCAACATCGAGCGCCTTGACCTCGAAAATTGCTCCTGTATA
The DNA here is from genome assembly GCA_045578665.1 of Bacteroidaceae bacterium. Lineage (GTDB taxonomy): Bacteria > Bacteroidota > Bacteroidia > Bacteroidales > Bacteroidaceae > HGM04593. Next base: position 15,364 of record JAZNKR010000095.1, read on the forward strand.
GTAGTTGAGTCCGCGGGCGAGAGTGAGGTCGAGCTCCACATTGCTGTTTATCGAAAGAGAAGCGACTGTATCGAGAATGAAGTTTATCTCCTCTACTCCCTTCTCGCCTGTGGCATTGCCCTTGAGCACCTCGGCGATGATGGCAAGCTTTTCTTTGTTGTTGCCCTGCGCCTGAAGAATGGGAAGCAGTTTCTCTACCGACTCATCGGAGATTCCCTTCTCCTTGAGTTCGGCTACTACACCATCGAGTCCTATCTTGTCGAGTTTGTCTATCGCAATGGTTATATCGATTATCTTATCGGGTTCGCCAATGACCTCGGCAATTCCGGCAAGCACCTTGCGGTTGTTAATCTTTATGGCAACTCGGATTTTCAGCTGTGTGAAGACATGGTCGATAAGCTGAACAAGCTCCACCTCGTTCAACAGCGAATCGCTGCCGATGACGTCGGCATCGCACTGATAGAATTCGCGGTAACGTCCCTTTTGCGGACGATCGGCACGCCATACGGGCTGAATCTGATAGCGTTTGAAGGGGAAGACAATATCATTGCGGTGCATCACGACGTAGCGGGCAAAAGGCACTGTGAGGTCGTATCTCAATCCCTTCTCGCAGAATTTCGACGCAAGCTTGGCTGCGTTGCGGCTCAGCAGTTCCTCATCGGTTATACCGTTGAAGTAGTCGCCAGAGTTCTGTATTTTGAAAAGCAGCTTGTCGCCCTCTTCGCCATATTTGCCCATGAGGGTCGAGAGGTTCTCCATTGCAGGAGTCTCTATCTGTTTGAATCCGAAAAGGTTGAATGCTGAACGTATTGTATCGAATATGTAGTTTCTCTTCGACATTTCAACAGGTGAAAAGTCGCGTGTTCCCTTTGGTCTTGATGGTACTGTTGCCATGTTTTAATCTCTGCTTCTTGTGTAAATTAGTATATAGTAAACGAGGGTTGCGAGCGATGAGAGTGCCGCTACCACGTATGTGTATGCTGCCGAGCGCAACGCGCTGCTTGCAGCCGAGTGATTGTGTACGTTGGTTATTCCTGCTGTCGAAAGCCATGCGAGTGCACGGCGGCTTGCGTCAATCTCTACCGGAAGTGTTACAAAACTGAAAAGCGTTGTGGATGCGAAAAGCAGAATACCGCCCAAAAGTATCTGAGGGAAGCTCTGCACTGTAATGATACCTATGAGAAGTATCCATGTCATCCACGACGATGCAAAAGAGACGAAGGGTACAAGAGCCGAACGCATCTTGAGAGGAGCATATGCCTTGGCATGCTGTACTGCGTGGCCGCACTCGTGCGCCGCAACTGCCGCAGCGGCAACACTGCATGAGTTGTATACACCTTCGCTGAGGTTCACAGTCTTGTTAGTGGGATTGAAGTGGTCGGTCAATGTACCCGAAGTGCTTGTAACCTTTACATCGTAGATGCCGTTGTCGTGCAGCATCTTGATGGCAACATCACGACCTGTCATGCCATTGTCCAATGGCATCTTCGAGTACTTCTTGAACTTGCTCTGCAAGTTGGCCTGCACTATGTAGCTTACTATTGCAATGCCAATGAATAGTATAAAATAGCTGTTCATTATATGTTCTGTTTAATGTTGTTATTTATGTAATAACAGCCCCGCATTCTCAAAGGTTCCTTTGACAATTCGGGACTATTAGAAGTATTTGTTTGCAATACTTGATTTAGATATTGCGTGTGATTGTCTGCTCTCTGTCAGGACCTATCGATACATACTTGACGGGGACTCCAAGTTCCTTTTCGAGGAATTTTATGTAATTCACAAATGCCTCGGGCAGGTCCTCCTCTTTGGTTATTTTTGTGAGGTCGCACTGCCATCCGGGAATCTCGGTGTAGACGGGCTCCACATTGTCGATGCTGTAGGGGAAGTGGGTTATTGTCTCACCGTTCTGTTTGTATGCGATACATGCCTTGATTGTGGGGAAGGTATCGAGAACATCGCTCTTCATGAGTATGAGGTGTGTTACACCGTTAATCATGATTGTGTATTTGAGTGCCACAAGGTCTATCCATCCACAACGACGCTCACGACCTGTAACTGCGCCATATTCGTGTCCTCTGTCGCGCATTTCACTACCCGTCTCATCGAAAAGTTCTGTGGGGAATGGACCTGCGCCAACACGTGTGCAGTATGCTTTTGTTATTCCATATACATTGCCTATTCTGTTGGGAGCCACTCCAAGACCTGTGCAGGCTCCTGCACACACTGTGTTAGAAGAGGTAACGAAGGGATAGCTGCCGAAATCGATGTCGAGCATACTGCCCTGCGCACCTTCGCAAAGCACGCTCTTGCCTTCTGCCAAGAGGTCGTTTATCATCTGTTCGCTGTCGATGAGTCGGAACTCTTTGAGGTATTCTATTGCAGAGAGCCACTCTTTCTCCATCTCTGTGATGTCGTAGCTGTAGTTCATGCTCGCAAGTATCTGCTCGTGGCGTGCCTTTGCCTTGGCATATTTGTTTTCGAAATCGTCGAGGATGTCACCTACGCGCAATCCGTTGCGACTTACCTTGTCGGTGTATGTGGGACCTATACCCTTGCCGGTGGTACCTACTTTGGCATCGCCTTTTGCAGCTTCGTAAGCTGCATCGAGCACTCTGCAGGTGGGCAGGATAAGGTGTGCCTTTTTAGATATGAAAAGGTTTTTCTTAAGGTCGTATCCTGCCTTTTCGAGGTCTACTGCTTCGGCTTTGAAAAGTGAAGGGTCGAGCACAACACCATTACCGATGATATTGAGCTGACCTCCCTGGAATATACCCGAGGGGATTGAACGAAGCACGAATTTCTTGCCTCCGAACTCCAATGTGTGTCCGGCATTGGGACCGCCCTGGAAGCGTGCCACGACATCGTATGCGGGTGTAAGCACATCTACGATTTTTCCTTTTCCTTCATCTCCCCATTGAAGACCTAAAAGTACGTCTATGTTTTTTTTCATGATTCTTGTTTTTTTCTACCTGCCTTTCTCTGTTTGCGGCGGCTTGCCTGATGGCATTTGTTGCACACGCCGTAGACATAGAGTGAGTAGTGTGTTAAATGAAATTTTTTTATATCCTCTGTTAATATTTCTTTTAAGTTTGGTATGTGTGTTTCAGTAACAGCCGCACATTTTGTGCAAATGAGGTGGCACTTTTCGTTGTTGAAACATTTCTCGTATCTCGATTTGTTTCCGAACTGATGGTGTATCACCAGATTTGCATTTATCAACAATGATACCGTATTGTATATCGTTGCACGGCTCACACGAAACTTTCTCTCCTCCATTCGTTTGAGAAGAGTTTCTATATCGAAGTTTCCTTCTATCGAATAGATTGTGTTCAGGATATTGAATCTCTCGACTGTGCACCGCAGTTTGTTCTCCTTCAGATACTCTGCCAGGAGTTGCGAGACTGATGGGTCGACCGAATTCTTTTCCATGATATTCATCTATTACATTACAAAGTTAGCTCTTTTTTGTTATGTATCTATAATTATTGTATTAAAATTTCGGAAGCAGTTTTATTTTTTTGAAAAATCTCCAAAACTTATGACAAAAACAGGCTTATATTTTCGAGCAGACTGCCAATTGCCGCGTTACCTCTGCACTCTTCCGCTGTGAGCGCTTCGCGCGCCTTTTCGACACGGATAGCTCCTTGTTCGACATATTTCATAAGCGATATGCTTGCAGCATTCTTCACGGGACCTGCAACATCGACCGCTACGAGTGTCGATTTTACAACTGAGAGATATTTTGTTTCCTCTTCCTGAGTTACGGATGCTCCAGCCCTAAACAGATGTGCAAGAAGCGAATATCCGCAATACCGGTGCATGGTATCTTCTGATTCTATCTGTCGCAGGGCAAATGCCACGGGCAACGCCACATGAGACAGCAACGTGTGGCAAAGATGGTCGGCGGTCTCCGTGAAGCGACACTCCGAAAGCCATCGTTCTGCTGTTTCTGTATTGAATCTCTCCTCGGGATAAAGGAATATGGCAAGCAGTTTGCTCTCGCGGATATTCTCTTTCCATAGTTCCTCGGCAAGCTCCACGTCCTTGGAATAGCGCAATGCAATCTCCTTCAACCGCGGTATCTCCACACCGAAGTTTATCTTGTAGTCGAGACCCTGACGGCGCTGTAGCGTAGAGACCACACCGTTCATGGATAGGCGGAGCTGTTTTTTTATCTCTTTGATTGTCTGCTGAAGTTCTTCGCTCATTTTCAAGGGTAGTTTCTGGTATAGTTATCAAGCAAAATAAAATCCCACTTCATTTGCGCATACAAATGTAGCGGGAAAGGCGCAGTATATCCCCTTGCCCTATTTTGCAACTTCTCTCTGTTTGCAAAGATAAGGCTTTTTAGGAAAAGTTCAAGGCTGTTTTTGCCTTGAACTCTCTGTCTGTTTCTTATTTACTCTTGTCGATGTGTCTTCTTCTATAGGTATTCGGGGTCTCGCCCATGATTCTATAAAAAGCCGCATAGAACGATTGGCGATTGGAGAACCCCACGGCTGCGCTTATCTCCTCTATTGTTTCATGGGCATAGCGTTTGTCCACCATGCGATGGAGTGCCTCTTTGATTCTATACTCGTTGAGCAGGCACGAGAAGTTCATGTTGAAGCGTGAATTTATCACTGCCGAAATGTAACGTGTGTTGGTATCCAGCTCTTTGGCAAGCTCCTTGGCTGAGAAATCAGGATCTCTGTATCTCTTCTCTACAACAACAATGTTTAGAATTTTATCGAAAAGTTCATCAGCCAACTCGGCTCTTATCAAGGAGCGGTATGCTGCCTGTTTTTCACTTTTCTCTCTGATGTTGTAAGGACGGCTTTTTTCTTTTGTTGAGTCGTTCATGATAGTTGTTGTTTAATGATTTTTAAAAAGCACATTGGTTTGCAGCAAACAGAAAATTGTGTGTCAGTCCCTTTAAGGTTTATTTTTCTCTCATAAAATTAAAATAGAGGAAGCTACTTTATTTTCTTGTATAGAATCTTCATCCGAGGAGAGTAATATCCGTCCGACGACAATGCGTCGAGCACTCTTTTTGTCTCTTCGTATTTATTCATAGCCACCAGCAGTTCTGCCTTTTCCAAACGCAAGGTGTAGTTATCTTTACATTTTTTTATTCCCTCATCTATATATATGAGCGCAAGCTCATACCGTTTGCTTTCTTTTTCGATGTCGCTGCAAGCCATATAATATTCAGGATTGTCGGGGTTCTTTTCTATAAGGTTATCGAGCGCCAGCAATGCCTGGTTCTCATTGCCCTCCTTTGCATAGAGCAATGCCAAGGCAAATTGCGCCTTGTTGTTGTCGGGGTTCACAGCCAAAATTGTGTAATAGTCCTCACGCGCAAGGTCGTACTTCTTTTTACCTGCAAGAATGTAGGCACGGAAATAGAGAGCCTCTTCGTTGCGCGGCTCAAGTGAAAGCACCTTATTGTACTCCCTCAATGCTTTCTCGCATTTATCCTGCGAAAGATGGAAATTTGCACTCTGCAAAAACAACACCTTCGATTGCGGAAACCTAACGAGAGCACTCTTCAGGAGCTCCTCCACCTTACCGACATCGCCTTTCTTCATATACGCCTGCGCAAGATTAGCATACAGGTATTCGTTGATACTGTTCAACGAATCGACCGCAATTGCCCTCGTATAGTTTGTTATTGCTGCATCGTAATTCCCTGCCTCAAGCTGTTTTGTCCCCTCTGTAGCAAGTTCATTGTAGCTCTGGGCATATAAAGGTGTAGTTGCCAAAAGCATAAGCATAAGCGAAAAAGCCGGTATCATAAAACAACCGACTACGCTCTTGAAGCAACAACTTTTATTTTTCACAGCAACCGCCATACATTTAAAGCTAAAATAAACTACAATTTATTAAATAACGCTAAAACCGTTCAAATATAAACCATTTTGCATATATGACAAAAATTTTTGTCAAAGGTTTAACGCAATTTTAGAAAAAAGTAAAAAAAGATTCACTTTTTTCTAAAATTGCGAAAAGTTATTCTATGCTAAGCATTCAGAAGATACTCCTTTAAACTCTGTTCGCCTGCTGCAATTTTTGCGAACTTTTTCTCTTTTGACAACATTTTCACAATCTCTTCGGGCAGTTCCTGCACTGTTCCGGTAGCACGGGATATTATCTCGCCAAACTTTGCAGGATGGGCTGTCGACAACCAGAAGCCGTCGACTTTCATCTGCTGCGAAGCGAGATACCCTACACAACTGTGAGGACAGGACATATATCCATAGGCATTGTTTATGCGCATGATTCCATCCATTATCTCTGCGTCGCTTGCGCTGAACCCAGTGACCTCGCTGCGCAATGTCCCGATATCATCCTCACACATACACATCATGCGCTCATAGTTGCTGGGGGCACCTACATCCATGGCGTTTGCCACCGTCTGTACAGACGGACGCGGACAATAATCGCCCGACACGAGGAATTGGGGGATTACATCATTGGCATTGGATGCAGCAACAAAACGTTTGATGGGAAGCCCCATCCTACGTGCCATCATTCCCGCTGTCAGATTGCCATAGTTGCCGCTGGGCACAACAACAACCGGCTCATTGCCACCGGTGTGCTCTTTCCAGGCACAATAACCATAGAAATAGTAGAAAGCCTGCGGTATCCAGCGCAATATATTTATGGAATTTGCCGAAGTTATGTTCAAAGTCTTGCGCAGTTCCTTATCGGAAAACATAGACTTGACCATACGCTGACAATCGTCGAAAGTGCCGTTTACCTTAAGTGGGCAGATATTTCCATGCAGAGTAGTCATCTGCGCCTCTTGCAGAGGAGTTATCTTGCCGGCAGGATAAAGAACAACCACCTTCACACCCCCTACCCCGTAGAAGCCTCCTGCTACTGCGCTGCCGGTATCACCCGAGGTTGCAGTGAGCACAACAAGTTCATCGCTGTCGTTGATTATACCTGTCATGCGACCCATGAAACGTGCACCGAAATCCTTAAAGGCGAATGTTGGTCCGTGGAACAGTTCCAAAGTATGTTTGCCATCGGGGAAAGTGTGCAGGTTTATTGGAAAATCGTATGCCCCACGTACAACCGATTCAAGTCTGTCGGGCTCGACATCATCGAAAAAGAGCCGGGCAAGATACAATGCCATATCGGCATACGATTGTCTGTAGAGGCGCTCCACCTCGCACATATCCACTGCGGGGATATATTCCGGCATAAAGAGTCCTCCGTCAGGAGCAAGTCCCATTGTTGCAGCCTCTTTCAAAGAGAAGAAGCGTCTGTCGCATCCGTTGTCTCTTGTACTGTAATATCTCATGGTCGTCAATATCAATCGTTAATGATTCTTGCTCCTGTATTGGATACCTTTGTTATGTATATATCAGCCTTGTGGCCTTCGCTCTTGAAATGTCCTGCCATCATCTTGCCTATTTTCTCTGCTGTCTGCATATCCTTTGAGAGGGCAAAGACAGAGGGTCCTGCACCCGAGATATTCAATGCCAACGCGCCCAATGACAGTGCCTTCTCCTTCAGGTCGTCGAAGCCGGGGATGAACTGTTTACGGTAAGGTTCGGCAACAGCATCCTTCATCGAACGTCCCACCAGATCAATATCGCCATATACCAGACCCGAAACAAGCCCTGCCACATTGCCCCATTGCGTAACCGCTGTGTGCATAGATATTTCCTTTGGCAGCACCTGTCGCGCCATAGTTGTGCTCACCATAATATCGGGGTGCGCAACCGAGCAGCAGAAATGCCCCGGCACCGGCAGGCGTACAATATCCAAAGGCTCGTAACTGCGGAGAAGGACGACACCTCCGAGAATTGCAGGAGCTACATTATCGGCATGGGGAACGCCCTTGCTTATAAGTTTCTCGCCCTCCATTGCAAACTCCACAAGTTTTTCGTCGGTGAAGGGTCGTCCGAGTGCTTCGTTCAGGGCCACCACGGCTGCCGCCGATGATGCCGCACTCGAACCGATTCCGCTACCCGGGAAAATCTTCTTTTCTATTGTGAAGAGAAGCCTCCTTTTCTCCCCGAAAGCAGACATCAACGCACGTACCGCAGGAGTAATGACATTCTTCTCTATGTCATCGGGCAGTTCTACTCCACTGACATTATTTATGACAAGTCCGTCTCCATCCGAGACCTCCACACTCACTACATCTCCTACACCACCAAGTGTCATTCCCATTATATCGAAGCCGCAACCCATGTTTGCTACGGTTGCAGGCGCAAAAGCTCTGATCTTTTTCATAGTCCTATCAATTTTCTTGCTACAAAATTATCAGCAAGATTGGTTAAAAAATACACATATCGGGTTAATTAACCCTCTTTGTACTTTGTAAAAAAATTAAAATTGATTTATCGCCGCCGTCTGTTACCTTGACAGACATAAAAGAAAACCTGATACCTCAACGGCAAGAATTACTGCACCCCACACGGGGTTGTTGTAGTGGCGGTAGTGGCACAAACAACAGCAGCAACAGTTGTGGCTGTTGTTGCAGTAGCTGTTATGTCGAGAATATGTGCCATTACTTTTGCGTTTTGTCTGTCGCAAAGTAATCTCTTTTTTTCCGAAACAACAAGTTTTTTCAGGAAAAATTTCACACGTGTGTTATAAATCAAGTACCATTCAAAGATAAAACACTAAGTCTCAATAAAATACAAACATCTCAAAATACAACAAAAACGAGACACCACTATAAAAATAGATTAAAAACCGTATCAAAATTTCGAAAATCGAAAAAGAAGACTTATCTTCGCAGACGCAAATTCATATTCTTTGCAGGCGCCCTTGGAGTTCAATGGATAGAATGGAGGTTTCCTAAACCTTAGATTTGGGTTCGATTCCCAGCGAGGGTACACAAAATTTGCACCTATCATCAATATAAATAACCGTTTTAGGATTCGAATCCTAAAACGGTTATTTTGATATCAATCAGAAGTTGTATAGAATTGAACATGACAAATAAATGAGATTATCAGACAGACCGATTGTAATCCTTATGCTGGCTTTGATTACATTCTTAGTGGGATGCACAAGAACAACAGCGCTTACCGGGGCAAAGCAGACTGCCACAAATCCGTTCCTGCCCTTGTGGGAACATATCCCCGATGCAGAACCATACATATTCGAAGACCCCGACAGACCCGGAGAGATGCGGGTATATCTATATGGATCGCACGATGTATTGAAGACAACTTACTGCGGATATGAACAAGTTGTCTGGTCAGCACCTGTCAACGATCTGAGACGGTGGCGCTGCGATGGTGTCATCTTTGAATCGAAATCGGATGCACAGGGTAATCCCTTAAACGAAGGAGGTGTTGGAGACATCCTCTTTGCGCCCGATGTAGCAATGGTTACAGAAGCTGACGGCAAGAAGACATATTACCTCTACCCCAACTGCCAATCGTGGCAAAGAAACAGCATGGTCGCAAAATCGGACCGCCCTGACGGACCATTCACCGTTTGCAACTGGAATCCTGAAAATCCAAAGGCTACCATAGGCGACCTGCACTTCGACCCCGCCGTATTTGTGGATGATGATGGTCGCGTATATGGCTATTGGGGATTCAAGGAGTCGTGGGGCGCAGAGCTCGACCCTAAAACCATGACTACGATAAAGAAAGGAACGAAACCGGTGAAAGACATGGTATCGAACCTCGACCAGGATGGTATTTTCCGTTTCTACGAAGCATCGTCGATGCGTAAGATAAAGGATAAATACGTATTCATTTATAGTCGCTGGACAAGCGACGGCGAATTTGGACTGCGCGACAGCAACTACACGCTGGCATACGCATACAGCAATTCCCCATTGGGACCGTTTACATACGGCGGCACCATAATCGATGGGCGCGGACGCGACACAAATGCCGAGGGCGACACCATTTACACTGCTACGGTAACAGGAAACACCCACGGCAGCATCCTTGAAATTGAGGGGAAGTGGTATGTATTCTACCACCGCCAGAGTGGCACTGACGAATTTTCGCGTCAGGCGATGGTGGCTCCTATCGAAGTGAATGTAACCGAAGGCCCTGACGGAAAAGTGGAAATAAGTGAAGGGGAATATACCTCAGAGGGATTTGCTGTCGAAGGCCTTAATCCTTTGGAACGCCATTCGGCTGGTATCGCCTGCTACTACACCGGACCAGAAGGCATGAAGGCTAAGTTCCCTGAATTCTTTTTCTCAGGCTCATACATTGAGCCTCGATATGCCGACTACGACAGAAAATCCGACGCATACGATCTGAGCATCAATCACAATCCCGTAGTGAACAACACAAACGGTTCCGTGGTCGGTTACAAATACTTCAATTTCAGTCTCATCAACGGCAAGAAGACAAAACTTAGAATTAACTTGAAACCGCAAGGCGTTGATGGCACCATAGACATCATGTTGGACAGTCCGTGGGAAAAGAGAAGAGGTCGCAAGATTGGTTCCATCACAATCGGCAAGGACGACCCGCAAACAGAAACGGAGAGATGCATCAGTCTGGAAAATCTGAAAGGGACAAAAGGTAAACATGCCCTCTTCTTCGTCTTCTCTTCTCCTACAGCCAACGCATCCATCTGCGAATTGCACGACTTTGTATTTACTGAATAATAAACAATGATAATTACTGCTATGAAAAAAATCATCTCCTTCTGCATGATACTTCTCATGCTTGCATCGTGCAGCACAAGCCGGCACTCAAAAATTATTGCCCACAGAGGTTATTGGAACACCCAGGGCTCACACGAGAACAGTATCTCATCGCTCGAAAATGCAGCATCGTTGCGCGTATATGGCAGCGAATGCGATGTAAGAGAGACTGCCGACGGTGTGCTTGTGCTCTTCCACAATTCGAGACTCGACGACGGCAGAACAGTTTCGAATCTCAAATACGAAGAGTTGAAAGATTATCGCCTGCCCAACGGTGAGAAGATACCCACATTCGACGAGACACTGCAGAAGATGCTGGATGCTCCACGCAAGTTTAAGCTTATCATAGAGATAAAAGAGGCTGATGTAAAGAAGATCGTAGAAGCCGTAGAACGCTACGGACTACAGAAGAGAGTGGAATATATTGCTTTCGGCCGCAATCACTGTCTCGACCTTATAGCCATGAAGAAAGGGCTCAAGGTGTCGTACCTTGCAGGTAATGAGAAAAGCGCATGGACACCCAAAGAGTTGAAGGAAAAGGGATTCTACGGGCTCGACTACTCTGCCGGTCTGTTGAAGGCACATCCCGAATGGATAGACGAAGCACACAAACTGGGGCTCGACATCAATGTGTGGACTGTGAACGACGAAGCAGAGATAAACGGATTCTTCGACCGTGGTGTAGACAAAGTAACCACCGACATTCCGGCACTCTACAAGAAGCGTTAGTGCCGCAAAAGGAGATTATCCCCTTCGCATTGCACTAAGAGTAGGTCTGCAACGTTCACCATTATAGAACAAATCGAGCACATCGGCAAAGATGTCGTTCGGAGAGAGAATGTCGAACATCGTCATGCACGAACGCACTTTGAGGGCATCTATGCTTCCAAAAATCTCCAAAGCCGTTTTGTCTCTGTGGACCAACAGAGTTTCGGTTATTTCCCTGATTCTTGCGCGGAGAATATCGTTTTTATAGTACCGCTCGGCCTCTTCCCTATCTTCTATTCCATAGTAGTGAGCTGTGGCGCTGCGCCCAAGGAATCTTAACTGAGGAAATATGTACCATATCCAATGGTTGCACTTCTCGCCTTCGCGAATCTCCTGCAAAGCCTGTTCGTATCCACAGATATATGGAATGTTTTGCGCCTCTAAGAAGCGATTGATGTCGGTTTCGGGTATATTCTTCATAGTTGATGTGTTTTTGATATAGAATTAATTTGGAGATAGAATCTATCAATAAAGTAAAAATCCTGCCTGTTCAGCAGAACGGGCAGGATTTTTATCAATAGGAATATATCCTTATTTCTTCTCGCATTTCTCAGCCTTGATCTTCTTGATGCACTCCATGCTTATTGCAACACACTCCAGAGGAGTCTTGCCCATGCTGGGCTGGTCCTGCTCAACGATGAGCCACTTGCTGCCTGCTGCCTCAGCTGCGCTTATAAGAGCTGCAACATCCTGTACACCGCAACCCAAAGGACGGAACTCGAAAGCTGAGTTTGATTTCTTCTCGTCCTCGTTGAGACCGATGAGAGCATAGGGGTCGCCAACCTGCTCACCCTCAACAAAGTAGTCCTTCAAATGAACTACAGGAGCACGTCCTGTATACTTCTGGAGATATGCAACGGGGTCCTGACCTGCATATTTCACCCAGCACTCGTCGAGCTCAGTCTGCAAGAGGTCGGCAGGAATAGAGCTGTAGAGGAAGTCGAGTCCGAACTCGCCATTCTCAACCTTCTTGAATTCGAAATCGTGGTTGTGATAGAGCAATACAAGACCGGCATCCTTTGCCTTCTGACCAATTGCACGAATCTCCTCAATCATCTGCATGAAAAGTTCGCCACCGGGACGACGCTCCTCGGTTACGTAAGGTACAACAATATACTTGCAGCCAAGAGTCTTGTAATCGGCAATCACCTTGTCTGTGTCGGCAAGCATATCGGCAAGGGGTACATGAGCTGAAATGGGGTTGAGACCTATTTCGGCACACATTGCCTTCACCTGCTCGGGAGTGTTACCGAAGAGACCGGCAAATTCAACACCGTCGTATCCCATTGCTTTCACCTTCTGCAATGTTCCTTTGAAATCCTGCGCCATTGCATCGCGCACACTGTAGAGCTGCAAACCTACGGGCAAGCCACATTTAGCATCGCATTCCTTCATTTCACAATCATTTGAGTTAGTACTTTTCTGTGCAGTTCCGTTACCGCACGATGCAAATGCCACCATTGCGATGACAAGCACCATAAACATTGATAATTTCTTCATGGTTTTATAAAATATTTTGTTATAAATAATTAACTATCATTCTGCAAACAACAGGGCTTTCAGTTCCTCAGCATTGTCTGCCATAAATGCGGGAGCATTCTCTACCAACTGTTCGCGCGGGCAGAATCCCCATGTAACAGCCACAAAGTCGACACCTGCATTACGCGCTGTCTGCAAATCGACAAGCGAATCGCCTATGTAGATTGCATCGCCCGTATCCTTGCAATCGGCTGCACTCTGTATATCGCGCACAATGGCAGCATCGGGCTTCACAGGTACCCCGTCGCGCTGTCCGAAGACTGCTGCAAATTCTATTGTGGGAAAGAATTTTCGCACAAGCGCCTCTGTTGCCGCCTGGTATTTATTGGAAGCGACAGCCAGACTGACGCCGCTTGCCTGCAACATTTCGAGTAGCTCCACCACCCCATCATACGGCTTTGTGTCGTCGGCACTGTGCAGATCGTAGTATGCACGGAAGGGGGGCAAAAGCTTTTCGATATTCTCGGGAGTTGAAGCTTCGGCAGGCAGGGCACGCTCAATGAGCTTGGCTATGCCGTTGCCCACGAACTTGTAATATGCCTCTATGGGATGGGTAGGGAAGCCAGCCTCGGCAAATACATGATTACAACTGTTTCCAAGATCGGCAACCGTATCGAGCAGTGTACCGTCGAGGTCGAATATATATAACTTTCTCATATCAATAAAATACTATTTCTTTTTGCCGATAACCTCCAGAAGATGTTTTACACCGGTCTCGAGCTGGGTATCCTTGCCCTTGAGATTATCCTCGGGAGAGTTGTATACAAGAATATCTGGTTGCAACTCCTGATTTTCGAGATATTTGCCGTTGTTGTCCTGTATACCCACCTGAGGTATACCGAAGACAACCTCGCCGTTTATCTGACGCTCCCACCATACAGCAGTCATTGTGCCGGGAACGGGAGCACCGATGAGCTTACCTATGCCGAGCGCCTTGTAGACTGTGGGGAATCCATGTGCATTTGAGTAGTTGTCTTCGCAGACAAGCACTGCCGAAGGCTTGTTCCACTTGGTGAAGGGGTCGCTGCCGATATATTTTCCGCGAGGCATGAAGCGCTGATACTCCTTGCCACTGAGGAGGGTTGCAAGATCCTCGTGCAACCAGCCGCCACCGTTGTGGCGTGTATCGACAAGCACTGCCTCCTTGTGACGGTCGCGTCCGAGAAGGTCGGAGAAGACTTCGCGGAAGCTCTCGCTGTTCATGGCTGCCACATGCACATAACCGATGCGTCCGCCCGAAAGCGAATCAACTATTTCGCGACGACGCTTTACCCAACGTTTGTAGCGGAGCGACGTCTCGGCACCCTGAGTGATGGGCTTCACCCACTCCTCGTAACGCTCTTTAGCATCGGGGTTGTATAGCGAGAGAAGAACTCGCTTGCCTGCAAGATTCCGGAACAAGGGGAAATAGTCCTCGCCCTTCTTTATCTCATTGCCATTGACCTTTTCTATGATGGTTCCCGCTTTTATCTTTGTGTTTGCACGTGTGAGCGGACCGCCTTTAAGAACCTCTTTGATTTTGAGTCCGTCGCCATCGTAGTCGGCATCGTAGAATGCACCGAGAACCGCTGTGTGGTAGCTGTTGCTGAAATTGGCACGCGCACCTGTGTGCGATGCATTGAGCTCGCCGAGAAGCTCGGACAACATGTCCGCGAAATCGACATTGTTGGTGATGTAAGGAAGGAATTTCTTATACTCCTTCTTGTAGAACTCCCAATCGACATTGTGGAGCTTTGGATCGTAGAATTTGTCCTTCACCTGCTGCCATACGTGATTGAATATATACTCGCGCTCTTCAGCGGGACGATAATTGAACTCAGCGTTGTATGAGATATTGTGTACTCCGTTGTTGCTCAGGTCAATGCGTTTCATTGCTCCTGCTGCTATGTAGGCATATTTCATATCCTTGTCGGTGATGAAACGTCCCCATCCCAGTCCACGCACCACAATCTTGTCGCTACCCTCGCGGAAGTTGCGTTCCCAAAGGTCTACGCCGCCCTCGAAACTGGTGAGATAGAGCAGTTTATCGCCCTTCTTCGTGAGGATTGCATCGCCAAGTGAAGATGAATGTGTTGTGAGACGCACAATGCGGTCCTTTCTGTTCTCAAGGTCGAACTTGAGTTCGTTCTCCTCGGATTTCTTATCCTCTTTCTTGTCGCCATCCTTGTTGTCCTTATCTTTCTTATCCTTCTTCTTGCTCTCCTTCTCCTCCTTTTCCTTGCGTGCCTTCTCTTCTGCCTCTTTCTGCATCTTTTCCAGTTCCTCGGCAAGAGCAAGCTCCTCCTTGTTCATTCTGAACTTGTCGTAAGCATCTGCGTCGAAGAACATGATATACTCGTCGCGATGTGCTCCCCAGCTGCCATGGCTGCGGAAGCCGGCACGGTCCGAACTCCATATCATAGCCTTGCCGTCAAGCACCCAACGGGGGTTCTCATCGCAATATCCGCTCTCTGTAAGATTATACATCTCACCCTTGCCGTCTGCCTTCACAAGCACAATGTCGGTATTGTTCCATCCGCCGACTGTTATGGATTTCGCAAGGAACCATTTACTGTCGGGCGACCATGTGTATGTCTGGTCTCCGTCGCTGTATGAGTAGTTGTACTTGCCGTCGAGTACTGTGCGCACCTTTTTCGATTCGATGTTGTAGACACAGAGGGTGGTACGGTCCTGCAGGAACGCAATCTCCTTGCCGTCAGGAGAGAATGTAGGCTGAAAAGCAGCCTTTTCGCCTACAATCAGAGGCTCCTCTTTTATCTCTGCCGCGTATGTGAAATATTTATCCTCCTTGCGTACAAGTTCGCTCTTGTATATGCCCCACTGTCCGTTGCGTTCAGCCGAATAGATGATTGTGCGACCGTCGGCGCTTATGTCCACATTGCGCTCCTGCTCGGGGGTGTCTGTGATACGTCGTGTGCCGCTGTGGTCCATTGTGGTTACAAAGACATCGCCACGCTGCACGAATGCCACCTCGTTTGTCTCTTTGCTTACTGCCATTGCCGATGCTCCGCTGTTGAAGGTCATGCGTGACTCAGAAGGCTGGCGCAGGTCGGCTGTGATTGCAACGTTCACTTTCTTTGGCGAACTGCCCTCTTTCACTGTGTATATGTCACCGTCGAACGCATAGCAGAGTGTACCGTTGTCTGCCTTTGAGAGGAAACGTACGGGATGCTTGCTGTGTTTGGTTATCTGCTTCTGCTCTGTGGGAGCCGAGAGTGACGAACGGAAGATGTTGAATGTTCCGTCCTGCTCGCTCAGGTAGTAGTACGAATCGCCGTCCGCCCAGACAGGGTTTCTGTCCTCGCCGTTGAACAATGTGAGTTTTGTAAACTTTCTATCGCTGCCTGTAGTTGTTGTCCAGATGTCGCGTGTTATTGATGAGCGGTGGTGCTTGCGCCACTGGTCTTCGTAGCCTTTTTTGTCGTTGTATATGATTCTTTCGCCCTTCTTGTCTACGCTGATGCCCTCCATATACTCCGACGAGAAGAGTTGGGGACGTCCGCCGTCAACAGACACCTTGTAGGCCTGTTTGAAGCTACTGCCGGGAAACTGTCCGTATTCTGTCGAAGGCATAATCTCGGCTGTATAAAGTATTTCCTTTTCGTTGAGGAATGCCTCGGGATACTCCGAAGCAGAGTTTGTTGTCAACCGTTTGGGCACTCCACCCTTCTTGGATACGATGTAGAGATCGAAACTGCCCTCTCTGTTAGATGAGAAGACTATGAATTCTCCATCGAGCGACCATATGGGTGTGGTGTCATACGAGTTGAGGGAGGTTAACTGATGTGCCTCACCTCCACCAACCGGCACTGTAAAAATATCGCCTTTGTATGTGAAAGCGATTGTGGAACCGTCGGGAGAAATTTTGCAATTGCGAAGCCATGTAGGATTTTCGCTTGCATAGAGTACCCCTGCCGCAATGCACAGGAGAATGGATAGCAATGTTCTTTTCATCTGATTATATTTTTTCTGTTTTTCTCAATCAACTGAGGGACATGTGTTTGCTATCCTACAGCAAGACAACGAAGCACCCACATTCCCCATAAATTTTAATATTACAAAGATAGTTACAAACGAGCGAGAAATATCAAGCTTGCTTGAATATTTTTCAAAGCGAGTGCAGTATATCTTCGAAGTTTACTTCAAAGATAGTTACAAACGAGCGAGAAATATCAAGCTTGCTTGAATATTTTTC
>JAZNKR010000096.1:0-2003 GCA_045578665.1 Bacteroidaceae bacterium
GTTATTGAGGAAACCACGAGCAATACCGCCAAGGAGAATAATCTGGACGTGACGCTCGGCGTACAGACGAACAAGGACTTAGAGTATCTGCGTAACAGTCTGAATGTGAAATCATCGTGGAGTGAGACCTATACGCACCTCGCCGCCAAGGAAGGAAAATATCAGCACCTCGCCAATCCCTATTTCTCCGTCAGCAACGACCTGAGCATGATGAAACGCTGGGGCAAGCATTTGTTCCGTGTCCGCTTCGACGTGGCCTACAACAATCGTCCGCACGAACTTCGCGTCAGTCCCGCCTACTACTTCGGCAACGACTCTCTGCAAATGCTGAGCCAGGAGGTAACGCAGAAGAATATCACTGCCAGCCTCCGCACCTCATATGGGCTGACGGCTGGCAACTTCACACTGAACTATACGCCACGCTTGAATATGGACTTGCGCAAACTGACCTCCGCATTAACGGCGACAGACCGCCTCGGCAGCTACATTCCCACTGCTGACAGCATGAGAAACGACCTATGGTACAACTGTTACCAGGTGGGCATTGACCAAGACTACACCTACAAGAAGAGTAACACCCTGCGCATGAGACTGATGATTCCCACTTACCTTTCCATCATCACAAACGATGACCGACTGGCAGGAAACTCCGTCAGTTACTGTCGATGGATTGTCAACCCCATGCTCACGGCAGACTACAGTTTCACGCCCTCTTTCAAGGCTGTGGCCAATGGCTATTACCGCAAGTCCTATGGCAACATGAGCGATGCCTACAAGGGCTATATCTTACAGTCCTATCGTAATCTTCTCCGCAACACCACCGACCACCTGCAGGAAAGCAACGGCAGCGGTGCTCGTATGGGATTAGAATATCGTGATGTCATTCGTATGCTCTTCTTCAACGTGAGCGGAGGCATTCAGCATAGCCGCAAGAATCTTCTCTATGGCTATAACTACGAAGGCATCGTCGGCGTAAAGACCACGCTCGACCAGTCCACCAATGCCGACACGTACAGTCTCATTGCTGGAGCCAGCAAGACACTGGGCCTCTGGCATACTAAGTTGGAAGCCTCCGTAGGATGGAACCTCGGTAAGAGCGAATTGCTGTTGCAAAATGTCATTCAGTCCTTTCATACGAAAAGTTATACCGTTGGTGTTTCGTTCAACGCAACACCGTGCCAATACCTCAACCTCGCCTACAGTTTCGCATGGATGAAGACAGAACAATGGGTGGCCAATGGTGACGAGTCTTTACCCGCCCTGCGCACACACTCGCATAACGGCAAGGTTTGGATATTCCCAACGGAGAGATTGAGCATCAACTTCAATGTTGATTATCAGTACTTCAACGAATCGTCCACACCGAATATTGTATTTGCTGATGCTCTGATACGTTATGCATGCAAAACTGTTGATTGGGAACTGGGATGCAGCAATCTTTTCAATGCTCGCCGTTACGTCGTTACCATTCATTCCAACATGAGCACCAGTATCAATAGTTGTCAATTACGTCCGCTTAATTTGTTGTTGAAAGTCAGATTCAAATTAAAGTGAGAAGTGAATTTCTTTTGTGAAATACATCTTTTTCCGCAATTTTGCATCTTTAAAGCAGAACGACCAATGAAAAGAATATGAATAAGAAGAGAAAACTGATGGAGCAACTGGCCCGCCTGATGGAGGAGGAGAAGGAAGACCTCTACCGGTATGCCTGCTATCGGCTGGGCGATGAGGCCGAGGCTGAAGATGTGTTGCAAGAGGTGTTTCTCGCGTTGTGCGACAAGGCCCACTTGCTGGCCGAAGTGGAGAATATGAGGAACTACCTTTTTCGGACCTTGACCAACCAATGCGGGATGCTTCTGCGGAATCGGCAGAAGAGGATGGAGATGGAGTGTGACAATATCGAGCAATTGCAGGTGCACGACCTTGTACCGCAGGACTTTGAACAGGAGTTCCGCTTGATTGACCGCCTGTTGGGCGAGATACCTGTGGAGCAAAGCGAGGTG
>JAZNKR010000097.1:0-12203 GCA_045578665.1 Bacteroidaceae bacterium
TGTAGCGTCAAGAGTTATCACATTGGAGTAAAGTAATGAAGAACTCAGAAATACGAACGGTTGCTATCTCGTTACCCAATTTTCATGCAATCCGACCAACCGATTTATTCTAAGCGAGTTATCTTTTCTTGCCAAAGTTATCAAAAAACTTCCGAAATAGCCAAATCATATATAATGCAATAACGAGACATACACATATAGATAAAAGACTAACATTCAACACAATAAGACATTTGTTAAGAATTGTTAATATTTAAAAATCACCTGACATCCTGTTCTTTTTGAAAAGGAAAATGAAAATAAAAAGGGGCATATTCGAATAAGTGTGAGAAAAAATGGGTATCTTCGCAGAAAGAAAAACAATATATAACCAATCATAAACGACACTATGAAATTATTGGAAGGAAAAGTTGCCTTGATTACAGGCGGAACACGAGGAATTGGTAAGGCGATAGCCATGAAATATGCAAGCGAAGGAGCAAATATTGCATTCACATACGTAAGCAACAGCGAAGTTGCCAGACAGGTGGAAGAGGAGATTACCGCAATTGGGGTAACCTGCAAGGGCTACATCTCAAACGCAGCCGATTTTGCAGCAACCGAAACTGTAGTGAAAAGCGTGCAGCAGGACTTCGGCCGCATAGACATTCTTGTGAACAACGCAGGCATTACAAAGGACGGACTTATGCTTCGCATGAGCGAAGAGCAGTGGGACAGCGTCATCACTGTAAACCTGAAGTCGGCATTCAACTTCATTCATGCCGTAGCCCCCATAATGGCAAAGCAACGTGGCGGCAGCATCATCAACATGACCTCAGTAGTAGGTGTAAGCGGTAATGCAGGACAGGCCAACTACGCTGCATCAAAGGCAGGTCTCATAGGTCTTGCAAAATCAATAGCAAAAGAGTTCGGTCCCCGAGGCATACGCTCAAATTGCATAGCCCCCGGATTCATCGACACAGATATGACCTCTAAGCTCCCCGAAGAGTTGCGCGAGCAGTGGAGCAAATCAATACCCCTGCGCCGCGCCGGCAAGGGCGAGGATGTAGCCGGAGTAGCACTCTTCCTCGCATCCGACCTCTCGGCATACGTTACCGGACAGGTGATAAACTGCTGTGGAGGAATGAACTGTTAACACACATTAAAAACATACGGCAGCCCCTGCAAACATCTTGCAGGAGCTGTTCTTTTAATACAACAACCATGAAGAAAAGAGTCATACTGCTGCTCACACTGATGGCAGCAATAGCAATTGTACCAGCAGAGGCAAAAAAGAGAGAAAAGATTACCCCCGAACAGAAGGGCATACTCACCATCAACCGCCCCACAGCTGAAGCGCACGTGGAATTCCTCGCATCAGACGCACTGAAAGGACGCGAATCGGGTACAGAGCACGGACACATTGCCGGGGAATATCTGATAGCCGTACTAAAACAGATGGGTGCCACCCCACTCTTTGGCGACAGCTACGCGCAACCTTTTGATGCATACTCATACGAGCGCAGGAACGCAGGCTTCACAGTACACCCCGAAGGAATTGAAAAAATAAAGAAAGTTCCTCACCGCATAGCCCCCATGCGCAACATTCTTGCAAAAATCGAAGGCAAAAACCCCGAAGAGATTGTTATAGTAGGTGCACACTACGACCATCTTGGTTACGACGACATGTTGGTAGGCGACAAGATATTCAACGGCGCCGACGACAATGCATCGGGTGTGCAGGCTGTGTTGCAGATACTGCGTGCATTCATGGCAACCGGAGTACAGCCCGAAAAGACAGTCATCTTCGCACTGTGGGACGGTGAGGAACGCGGACTTCTCGGCTCTACATATTTTGTAAACAACTTTGCCGATATAAAGAAGGTGAAAGGATATATGAACTTCGACATGATAGGACGCAACAACATGGAGGAACGCCCCAAACATTTCAATCTCATGTATATGCCTAAAGACTCGATATATGCAAGCTGGCTGAAGAGCGACATAAAGAAACATTCACTTGCTCTCGCCCCCGATTTCAAGACCTCTGAAGACTTCAGCGGCGGCAGCGACCAGGTGCCTTTCTTCAAGGCCGGTGCCTCAATTGTATGGTACCAGACAGGCGCACAGCCCGACTTCCACATGCCCACAGACGAGAGCGACCGCATAAATTGGGACAAGATGGTAGAAATTACAAAAGCTGCATTCCTCTGTCTGTGGAAGATGGCAAACAATACTTTCTAATGAACCACAGTATAAACAATATTAAATGGGACTTTTTATCAGAAAAACAATAGAAGCATTACAAGCTGAAGCCAATGCTACCGGCAGCAAGACACTCAAACGCGTGCTCGGACCGTGGAGCCTCGTAGCATTAGGAGTAGGAGCCATCATCGGCGCCGGACTATTCTCTATCACCGGAACTGTAGCGGGAGAATTTACCGGCCCCGCAATCACACTCAGCTTCGCCATTGCAGCAATCGGATGCTGCTTTGCCGGACTCTGCTACGCAGAATTTGCATCTATGATTCCGGTTGCCGGAAGCGCCTATACATACTCTTACGCCACTATGGGCGAACTTGTAGCATGGATCATCGGCTGGGATCTTGTACTCGAATACACAGTAGCCGCAACAACAGTCAGCATCAGCTGGAGCCGATACCTGGTAGTATTCCTACAAAGCATAGGGGTGGAACTGCCACACCATCTGACAGCCTGCCCGTGGGATGGAGGAATTATAAATATCCCTGCAATACTCATCGTCATAATGATAAGCATAATACTTATGCGCGGAACAGAAGAGAGTTCCTTCTTCAATGGAGTCATTGTATTTCTGAAAATCGGTGTCATACTTGTATTTGTGCTTCTCGGATGGAAATTCATCAAGAGCGACAACCTCATCCCCTATATACCCGAAAACAGCGGTGTCATAGGCGAATATGGTTTCTCGGGTATTGTACGAGGAGCTGCGATAGTCTTTTTTGCATTCCTCGGCTTCGACGCTGTGAGCACAGCTGCGCAAGAGACTAAAAACCCCAAGCGCAATATGCCCATAGGCATCCTTGCATCGCTTCTCGTTTGCACAGTGCTCTACATTCTCTTTGCCCATGTGATGACAGGTGTAGCCCACTACACCGAGTTTCAGGGACAGGTAGGAATTGCTCCCGTGGCGGTAGCAATCGAACACATGGGAGTGCCCGATGCTTCGGGGACTATAGTGCCGGCATATCCGTGGCTCAACAAGGCCATCATCCTGGCAATTCTCTTCGGATACTGCTCGGTGATAATGGTAACACTGCTCGGACAGAGCCGCGTATTCCTCAGCATGAGCCACGACGGACTGCTCCCACCGTTCTTCTCGCAGATAAACGAAAGATTCCGCACCCCGCTCAAGAGCAATTTTCTGTTCATGGTGGTGGTAGGTCTGCTATCGGGCTTCATACCCGCACGGGTTGCCGGCGAGATGACAAGCATAGGCACACTGTTTGCCTTCACCCTTGTGTGTGCAGGAGTACTTGTACTTCGCCGCACAACACCCGGAGTGCAACGAGGCTTCCAATGTCCGTTTGTTCCTGTCGTTCCCATACTCGGCATACTCACCTGCGTGGCAATGATGTGCTTCCTCCCCGCCGACACATGGATACGTCTTGTGCTGTGGATGCTTGTAGGACTTGACATATACGCAATGTATGGCATCAAACACAGTAAACTCGAACCGGGCAAGGCAGTGCGCAAAGGAGATTTCTCGTTAAATATATTAGGAATAGCTCTCGCAGTACTCAGTCTTGTAACCGGATTCTGGCACCAGCAGACAGCCGGATGGGATACAGACAAGACACTGCTGATAATTTCGGTAATCTTCGCAATAGTGCATTTTGTATATTATATCATGCGAATATGGCGCAATTCGGCCCATGAGTGCAAAAAATAAGAAAAAAAACTTTGCACATTGAAAAAAAGAGAATACATTTGCGACCGATAAACAAAAAAGAGAAAAGATGAACACACACTTTACAAACAGAAATTGGTGGCGTCACTTGCAATCCCCATTGTAAGTAGACGGAAATATGTGTGTACATAACAAATACATCAAACAAGACCTGTCGTACTTACGGCAGGTCTTGTTCTTTTGAACAAAGATATTTGAACAATGAGATTTGAAGAATGATAAAAGAATAACAGACAAATACCATGAAAGACTATCAAGTAAACAACGAAGGATACTATGGCGAATTTGGAGGCGCATATATCCCCGACAGTCTGCGCCACTGCGTAGATGAACTCAGAGAAAACTATCTGAAAGTAATAGAAAGCCCGGAGTTCAAGGAAGAATTCCGCAAATTGCTCCGCGACTACGTAGGTCGTCCCTCACCTCTCTACCTCACCAACAGACTGAGCAAAAGATATGGCTGCAAGATTTACCTCAAGCGCGAGGATCTGAACCACACAGGAGCACACAAGATAAACAATGCCATCGGTCAGGTGCTGCTTGCCAAACGCATGGGCAAGCGCCGCATAATCGCCGAGACCGGTGCAGGACAGCACGGTGTTGCCACAGCAACAGTCTGTGCGCTCATGGACATGCAGTGTGTTGTGTATATGGGTAAGACCGATGTAGAGCGCCAACACATAAACGTAGAGAAGATGCGCATGCTCGGCGCCGAAGTACGTCCCGTTACAGCCGGCAGTATGACACTGACAGAAGCTGTAGATGCCGCCATCGACGACTGGAGCAAGAACTCGGCCGACACCTTCTACGTGATAGGCTCCACCGTAGGTCCTCACCCCTACCCCGACCTTGTCGCACGCCTGCAATCTGTCATCAGCGAAGAGATAAAGCAACAGATGATGGAGCACGAGGGACGCGATTATCCCGACTATCTGATTGCCTGCATAGGTGGAGGAAGCAATGCTGCCGGCACCATATACCACTATCTCGACGACGAAAGAGTGAAAATCGTTCTTGCCGAAGCCGGTGGCAAAGGAGCCGACACGGAATATACTGCGGCTACAATCTCCATAGGCAAAGAGGGCGTACTGCACGGATTCAGGACACTTGTCATCCAGGACGAAAAGGGAGAGGTGAAAGAGCCATACTCCATAAGTGCCGGACTCGATTACCCCGGAATAGGTCCCATGCATGCCAACCTTGCAAAGAAGAAACGTGCCGATGTGGTTGCTATCACCGACGAGGAGGCGCTTGAAGCGGCATTCTACCTCACACGCGCAGAAGGTATCATTCCCGCGCTTGAATCTTCACACGCACTTGCCGCTCTCGACAAGATAGCATTCAACCCCGAGGATGTAGTTGTGCTCACCCTATCGGGCAGAGGCGACAAGGACATAAACACTTACCTGAGCTACAGAGGATAAAACATCATTCTACAGAGTAAATTCCCCCGCAAGCGGTCTGTTCATCAAAGCAGAAATCTCTTGCGGGGATTTATTTTCGCCAAGCAGGAACATCAGTTTCGACAGAATACACTCCACGGTGCAATCATAGCCGCTGATGACACCTGCATCGAGCAGTCCGAGACCCGTCTCGTAGAGCCCCATCTGCACGGTTCCCGCCAGGCATTGCGAGATGTTGACAATGATTATTCCATTCTCCACCGCCTCCTTCAACAGTTTGATGAACCAGGGTTGCTGTGGTGCATTGCCTGCTCCGAAAGTCTTAAGCACAACGGCACGGAGCCCGGGAGTACGCAAGAGGTTGCGAATGAGGTTCTCCTGTATTCCAGGGAAGAGTGTAAGCACCATAACATTTGTATCGCAACGGAAGTGTGGTTTCAGGGACTTGGAAAAATCGACCTTTGCTATCTTGTTGCAATCGTATTTGATGTTGATGCCCGCAACAGCCAGCGGCGGATAATTGTAGGAACGGAAAGCATTGAAGTTCTCTGCATTGATTTTGGTTGTTCGGTTGCCCCTAAGAAGCAGATTCTCGAAGAAGATGCACACCTCGGGGACAACAGGCGTACCATCCTCGTTGCGTGCCGAAGCTATCTCAATGGCTGTGATGAGGTTCTCCTTACCATCGGTGCGTAACATACCTATGGGCAACTGGCTGCCGGTGAGAACGACCGGTTTGCACAAATCCTCCAACATGAAACTCAATGCCGATGCGGTGTATGCCATAGTGTCGGTGCCGTGAAGAACCACAAAGCCGTCGTATTCCGTGTAATTGTCGCTGATGATACGTACAAGTTCCGCCCACACCGATGGATGCATATCGGATGAGTCGATAGGCTTTGCGAACTGATGCACATCGATAGTACATTCGAAACGTTTAAGCTCGGGAACATTCTT
This sequence comes from Bacteroidaceae bacterium, assembly GCA_045578665.1. Classification (GTDB taxonomy): domain Bacteria; phylum Bacteroidota; class Bacteroidia; order Bacteroidales; family Bacteroidaceae; genus HGM04593. The sequence continues at coordinate 6,289 of JAZNKR010000097.1, forward strand.
CACAAGCCTCTCAAAAGCAAAGCTCTCAAGGGCGCCCGTCTCGTTGTTCTGTATCATTCCGATTGTTCCGCCGGTGTAGATGAGCAACACCTTCGGTGTATTTTTCTTTTTCTTCATATTGGTCCCTGTTTTTATCCGTATGGCTCAATTACTGTAATATAATTGCGTAAAAATAGTTCATATTGGCGGAAATGCAAAATATCATGCAAAAAACATGCGGGCTTGTTTTTTTATTTCACTATATTTGCAAAATATGCGAAAATAGGATGCAGTTCGGGATGAAAAACGAACAAGTTCGTTTTATTCTCCGCCCGCTTTTGACTATATTCGCAGAAAAATAAGAAAAACGAACAAAGGAAATGGAACAATCAGCAAAAGGAATGCTTCAGACAGCGATGCAATATGGCACCAATTTAGGTGTTTTCTGGATTATTGCATTTGTCGTCTACATCATTTCTATAACCACCACAGAGCTATCAATGCTATTCCTCTTGATGCTCGCAGCCTCTCCCATATATGCAGGTTACCTCGGCATAAAATACAGAAAAAGGGAGTGTGAGAACCGTATCGGATTTCTCAACGCATGGGCATTCATGATAATTGTATACATATGTGCCTCGGCGCTTTCGGCAATTGCCTGTTATGTGTACTTCTACTTCATAGACGGCGGCACAATGCTCGCTGCATTCAAGGAGCAGATTGATATATACACCTCCATGGAGGAGATAGGCGATGAGATGAAAAAAGCATTCAACGAAACATACGACATACTTTCGAAACTCAATGCAAGCGACATCTGCATACAGTATTTCACAAGCAATCTGTTCATATCGTCGATACTTGCACCACTTACCTCATTGTTCATTTACAAGAAATAATCAGACAACATGGATATATCAGTTATAATTCCACTTTTCAACGAAGCCGAATCACTGCCCGAACTCACAGCGTGGATAGAGCGAGTGATGAATGAGAACAAATTCACATACGAGGTTATCTTTGTGAACGACGGCAGCACCGACAACTCGTGGGAGATAATAGAGAAACTGCAAGAAAGCAACAGCTGCATACACGGAATAAAATTCCGCCGCAACTATGGCAAATCGCCCGCGCTCTACTGCGGATTCGAGCGTGCCAAAGGCGACGTTGTCATCACAATGGATGCCGACCTTCAGGACAGCCCCGACGAGATTCCCATCCTCTACCGCATGATAACAGAAGAGGGATACGACCTTGTATCGGGCTACAAGCAGAAGAGATACGACCCACTCTCAAAGACCATCCCAACAAAGTTGTTCAATGCAACAGCCCGCAAAGTGTCGGGAATAGACAACCTGCACGACTTCAACTGCGGTCTCAAGGCATACAGGAACGAAGTGATAAAGAGCATAGAGGTCTATGGCGACATGCACCGCTACATACCCTATCTTGCCAAGAATGCAGGATTCTCGAAGATTGGCGAACTTGTGGTACACCACCAGGCACGCAAATATGGCAAGAGCAAATTCGGTATAAGCCGTTTCTTCCACGGCTATCTCGACCTCATGTCGCTCTGGTTCCTCTCCAAGTTCGGCTACCGTCCCATGCACATCTTCGGTCTGTGGGGAACATTGATGTTCTTCATAGGATTCATATCTGCGGTGATACTCGGCGCCAGCAAGCTATATGCCCTCTCCAACGGCATACCCTTCAGATTGGTAACCGACTCGCCCTACTTCTACATTTCACTGACAATGATGATACTTGGCACCCAACTGTTCCTCACCGGATTCCTTGCCGAACTTGTGAGCCGCACATCCACAGAGCGCAACAAATACAACATTGCCAAAGAGATATAAGAAGCTGCCACATTGATGACAACGAAGATGATAACGAAGAAGATAATGATGAAAAAGAACATATTTACGGCACTCGTTGCACTGCTGATGCTGACAATATTCTCGTGCGACAACGGAGCAGACTGCAACATCAACAATGTTGCCTATAACCGCATACAGCTCTACGGCGCCATAACCGACAACGACACCATCGCCGGCAACAAGTACAGCTATCCCGATACACTGACGGTAAAACTCATCATCAACGGCAACGACAGCATCATAATAAACCGCATGGTAGGTGCGTCGGAACTGCAGTTGCCCGTCTGCTTCACACAAGAGTGCGACACACTTGTGATGGAATACAGCAATGCCGACAACGACACTCTCTACATTGAACATACCAACATCCCCTATTTCGTATCCTCTGACTGCGGAATGGCAATGTATCACCACCTTATCGCGGTGAGACACACCAACAATCTTATAGACTCCGCAGCCATAAACGAAGCATTCATCAACTACGACTGGAATGAGAATATTAAACTATATATTATTGAGTAGTCTGCTGCTGACAGCACTACCTGTGGCTGCACAAGAGAGCCACAAAGAAAATGCCGAAGAGAGCCCCTTCAAGTTCAAAGGGCTGATGCTTTCGACCGACATTTTCGGATACCTCTACTCCTTCATCGAGGATGGCACAAGCGGTGAGATTGCACTCGAAGCCAACCTCGGCAACCGTTTCTTCCCCGTAGTGGAAGCCGGTTACGGGGGGATAGACATTACTGACGAGAATTTCGGCATACACTACAAGTCGAATGCGCCATTCTTCCGCGCGGGACTCAACTACAACTTCAGTTATCAGAAGGGTAAGGTCCGGCGTCCCAATTTTGTCTATGGTGCAGTACGTTTTGCATGCAGCAAAATGGATTACGACATATCCTCTCCCCCGCTCCACGACCCCGTATGGGGAGGAGAGTTGCCCTTCTCGCGCAACGACATCAGCGGGTTTGCCAGCTGGCTCGAGTTGGGAGTAGGTGTCAATGTGAAGATTTGGAAACAGTTCCGCATGGGATGGAGCGTACGCTACAAGGCCAGAATAAACGTGGTCAACAGCGCAAACTCAAACATAGGCTATATTCCGGGATTCGGCAAGAACCGCCACACCTGCTTCGGCGCTACATACAGCCTCATTTACGAATTACCATTCAAATAAAGAGAGATGAAACGTTGGCAAATAATATTCCTGCTGTTCCTCATTGTGGCAACAGCCATGATTCTCACAAAGAATACCCCTTACCACACCGACGAAGGAAGAATCTTCGGGACATCGTACCGTATAACATACAAATACAAGGATAATCTCGACAAAGAGATAAAGGAGACATTGATGAAGGTTGACAACTCACTCTCTCCATTCAACAAGAACTCTACAATAAGCAAGATAAACAACAACGAAAGCGACATACCCGACAGCATGTTCCTCTACATCTTCGACATGGCACAGGAGGTATCCGAGGAGACCGGTGGCGCATTCGACATAACCGTAGCCCCGCTTGTAAACGCGTGGGGATTCGGATTCAAGAAGGGCATCACCCCCGACTCATTGACCATCGACAGTCTCAGAAACTTCATCGGCTACAAAAAGATAGAGCTGACAGATGGAAGAATCAGGAAGCAGCATCCCGAAACGATGCTCAACTGCAGTGCCATTGCCAAAGGATACGGATGCGACGTAGTAGCCCACTTCCTCCAATGCAAAGGCATAGAAGACTACATGGTAGAGATAGGAGGCGAAGTTGTACTCAAAGGCAGGAACAAGAACAACGAGCCCTGGGTGATAGGTATCAACAAACCGTCCGAGAACGGCATAAGCGAACTGCAAGCCGTCCTGCAACTCACGGATTGCAGCATGGCAACTTCGGGCAACTACCGAAATTTCCGCATTGTAGACGGCAAAAAGGTGGCGCACACAATTGACCCCCACACAGGATACCCCGCAAACCATTCGCTGTTGTCTGCCACTGTCGTTACAGACGAATGTGCCTATGCCGATGCTCTCGCAACTGCATTCATGGTGATGGGCAAAGAGAAAGCGATGGAGTATTGCAAGAACAATCCCCAAATAGAGGCATACTTCATATATGCCGACGATAACGGAAATATGCAGACCGTACAGACAGATGGTTTCAAAAAACTGATACGCAAATAACAATATGAAAAAGATACGTTTCGGTGTAGTAGGCACCAACAACATAACAGACCGGGTGATTGCAGGCGGCAGAGAGGATGCGCGTTTCGAACTTGCGGCAGTCTGCTCACGCACACGCGAAAGAGCCGAAGAATTTGCGGCAAAGCACAACATACCGCACATATTCACCTCGCTCGAAGAGATGGCTGCGAGTCAGTCGGTAGATGCCATATATATAGCCACACCCAACTATGTGCACGCTGCCCAAAGCATTCTCTGCATGAATCATGGCAAGCATGTGCTGTGCGAGAAGCCCCTTGCCTCGAATGCCCGCGAAGCTGCGGAGATGATAGCAGCAGCACGCAAGAACAATGTACTGCTGATGGAAGCAATGATTTCCACGCTCAACCCCAACTTTGCAATAGTCAGAGAGGAGATGAAGAAGCTCGGCACCATTCGTCGCTATTTTTCGAGCTACTGCCAATACTCATCGCGCTACGACAAGTTCAAGGAGGGCACCATCCTCAATGCCTTCAAGCCCGAACTTTCCAACGGCGCAGTAATGGACATTGGCATCTACACCATCTACCCTATGATAACACTCTTCGGCCGCCCCGAAAAGATAGAAGCGCAAGGCATAAAACTGCATACAGGAGTCGACGGACAGGGAGCAGTGAATTTCCAATACAGGGATATGAACGCAACAGTGCTCTACTCCAAAATTGCAAATTCGGCCCTACCCACAGAGATTGAGGGAGAAGAGGGCAACCTGTTGCTCGACAAGATACATATAACCGGCAAAGTAGACTACATTCCGCGCCGCAAGACCGAGCAAGGCAGGGAGCAGGACTACTCAAGCACCTCCATAGGCCGCCCCCTCGACCACAGCGAATATTACTACGAAATAAAGGAATTCATTGATATTCTCGAACGCGGAGAAAGGGAATCCACCGTCAACAGCCACAAAAATTCCCTTGCCACAATGGAGACGATAGACGAAATACGCCGTCAGATGGGCGTACACTACCCTGCCGATGAAGCATAAAGACTTTAACAAAAACAATGCGAACTGATAGAAATCCACCAATAGGGTACTCTATAACTACAAAACAATATAGAATATGAATACATTTGTAGACGAATATGGAGTAACCTATTCAGAGGACAAAAAGGTCCTTATCAAGGGAAACGAAAAATTGGAGGAGTACACTGTACCTCAAGGTACAGAGATAATCGGCAAAGATGCTTGGGGAAAAATGGGAAGCCTCAAAAAGATAGTCCTTCCCGAAGGGCTGTTGGAGATTGGGGAGTTGGCATTTTCGGGCTGCACAGGATTGACAGACCTGCAAATTCCATCAACTGTCAGGGAGATTGGCCCCTACGCATTCGAATTCACCATGCTACGCACGGCTGTAATCCCAGAAGGCGTCAAGGTGCTCTGTAACGATGTTTTCGACGGCTGTTTCCTTTTGGATTTTGTAGTTTTGCCAAGCACACTCGAACGCATTGAGGACTATGCATTCTGCAGTTGCCAATCGGCCAAAATTCTGCTTTTGGCAGGCAAACGCAAGTTGAATTATATCGACGACAGCGCAATAGACAACAACACAATTTTCTTTGTGCCCTACGAACTGAGAGCAGAATACGCCGAGACATTCGAGAACAATCGCGATCGCTTTTTTGGTGTCAAGATTGTGCCAGAAGAGAAAAAGGCTTATATCTATTCGCCTCTCGATGCACTTATAGGAGAGTTACCTGTATCATTGACCAATGATTAAAATTCAATTTAATAATCATATAATATATAAAAATCAATCGCGGCAGATTTATGTCTGCCGCGATGAAATCGGCGTCGAGGAGTATACCGCATTCAAGAAGGATGCTTATGATATCGGCGATATCGTGGG
>JAZNKR010000098.1:0-6399 GCA_045578665.1 Bacteroidaceae bacterium
GAGAAATGCTGTTTTTTATCATGATTTTCTGCAAGGTTTACATCATAAAGTTACAAATTCTTGCGAAAATAAACAAACTAATGACCATTTAAATTTACTGTAATTCAATATATTATTGGGTTTTTAAGGGACGACTATTTATCATCGTCTTCTGCTGCTGATTCAATTTTGGCACCTTTTGAGGTTTATATGTAATCTTCATAAATAATAAAGCCCATCCTCTATGCAATAATTTGCAAATTAGAGGATGGGCTCTATTATATACGATAATAATCTCTTATCGTGAGTGGATTATGAATTGACTATCAGCGGCTGATGTTGCGTTTGAAATGTTCTGTGAAGAAGATGAGCTGATACAGAATAGCGTTTCCCCAATAAGAGTGATTGTGTCCTCCTGGGCGAATTGTATAGTCGTGAGGGATTTTTTTCTCCAACAGTGCTTCGTGTAAAGCCACGTTGCAGGGGTAGAAGAAGTCCTCTGTGCCACAGTCGATGGCGATGGACAATCCCGGCTTAATCTTGTCAATCTGGCTCAATGCGGTGCTGTTGTTCCAGCGCTCCTTGTTATCTTTTTTCTCGCCCAAATGATCCTTGATGTTCCAGTTGTTGGGGAATGCTCTGAAGTCGACTCCGCCACTTAAGCTGCCGCATGCACCAAAAACATCCTGATGGCGGAATGCCAGCCAAAGAGCGCCGTGTCCACCCATGCTGAATCCTGTGATGGCTCTTGCATGCGGGTTGCGGATAGTCTTGTAGTGTTTGTCGACATATTCAACCAACTCCTTGCTTACGTAAGTCTCGAACTTGTTCTGGGGATTGTTGTAGCTGTCGAAATACCACGATTTGTCTCCGTTGGGGCAAACAAGAATAATACCATACTGATTGGCCAACTGGGGCAGTTTGGGCTGTGTCTTGTTCACCCATTTTGTGTGGTCGTCGCCGTGTCCGTGAAGAAGATAGACAACCGGCATGGCATACGCATCGTTGTATTGTTCGGGGGTGACAATGACGTTGTATATGTCACGGTCCATAGCATTGCTATGTATTTTCACTGTGTCAATACGCTGAGCGTTGAGATTGAATAACGCTAAAAATGAGAGTGTAAAGAATAAAAAAAGTTTTCTGTTCATATTTGTGTTTTTTTTGTTTGATTGCGGAGATACGAATAGACGTTTAAATAATATAAGAAGCCTGTCTTGGTAATGTGTTTCTCGAAAGGCTGTTGACATCTATATTGGCTTTATGCTTTAGGGCGTATTGGTTGTTGAATGGTCCTCTTAGAACAGTCTGCGTGAAACTCTTATGTTGAGAACAGGAAATACCTTGAATTCCTTGACTATGTCGACATAGTCGCCTTGCTTGCCCCACACCTTTCTGAATCCGCGCGTGATGTCAGTGCCGTCGTGCATCACAACGTTGGGTACACCTCCCCAAAAGAGTACACCACATTCCATAGAAACGTTGTATTTCCTGTCGTTGTCCATCATGGAGTTGCCGTATCCGAAGCCTATATATGGCTTTATGTTGTCGACTTTCATGTCTGCTTTTACCATATTGTCTTTGTTTGGTTCCAGTTTATAGATGCTGCCATCGTTCTTTTTGCCGACATATGCACCCATGCGCCCGTATTCGACCAGCTTGGGCATATATATACAGTAGTCGCCCCAGTCCAGAACGGGCAAATCATTTACGGCCTTGTCGTACATCTGGTTATACATGTTTACTGCCAAAAGTGTTGGTGCGTCGTCTATGGTGTTTACAGCTTTGCCTATATTCGAAGAGCCTGCATACACTCCTGCTGTTATGTGCCAATGCTTATCTTTCAACGGGTAGATGTCGAGCAGGAGCTTGAAATTGTAGAAATTGGGCTCGCCTGTCATGTTGAAAGTGTCGTTAACCTTCATTCCTGTAATGCTTTCAAGCATTCCTGCCAATTTTTCAAATTTTGTCTCTAATGGATTCCCGTTTGCATCGAACTTTCTTTTGTCTTCATCTCCCACTGAGATGGGGAAGTCCATATCGTATTCGAAATGAGGCATAAAGGTAAATCCGCCTCTCAGTCGAAAACTGTTGTTGAGTGGTGTGGCAAAATCTATACCTATACCGGTTGTTCCTCCTGTGAGTGCAATGTCCAATTTGCTGAAGGGTGCGGTTTTCATGCTTTGCTGTGAATTCAATCTCTGTGCTTCTACGTTTGCCATGCAAAAGAGCATAAAGATCATTGTGAATATGGCTGTTCCTCTTTTCATTTTTTTGAGAATTTATAGCTGTTTGGGCAAAGTTATACATATATATCTAAAAATCATTGTTTTTTATGATTTTTTGCGCATTTTTTTTGCGCATGCAAAATTTGCACATACCAACATTCAATGCTATTTTTGCAGGCAATAATTATTACATCAATGACATCCGAAACCCCACAACTCAACGAACACAACAAACAGGAGTACCCGCCTATGCATAGCGAAGAGTTTGACGTATCACCAATTGTAATATACATAAGTGAAGACAATACGATTTCGCTTGATGTAAAATTGGAGAATGAAACAGTGTGGCTTTCACAAGGTCAAATGGCATTACTATTTGACACTGATAGAACATCTATACTGCGTCATATAAATAACGTGTATAAAATTGGAGAATTGGAAAGAGAATCAACCTGTGCAAAAATTGCACAAGTTCGTAAAGAGGGAAAACGATTTGTTACACGTGAGATACCATACTATAACCTTGATATGATAATATCTGTTGGTTATAGGGTGAACTCTATTCGGGGTACACAGTTCCGCATTTGGGCAAACCGCATATTAAAGGACTATATAATAAAAGGTTATGCAATAAACGACAAGATTAGAATTGAGCATTATAATGAACTTAAAGATGTTGTCCGTTTACTTGCGAATACTGTTCATTCACAAGAAAAGTTGACTGATGAGCAATCATGTGGACTGCTGTCGGTTGTTACCGATTATGTTTATGCTCTTGATACTCTTGACCGCTACGACTATCAGCAACTGGCCATTGAAAATACCACCAAAGAGGAGCGATTCCACGCAACATACGAAAATGCGATGGAAGCTATTTTGAGTTTGAAAGAGAGGTTTGGAGAGAGCAACTTGTTTGCAAACGAAAAGGATAATTCTTTCAAAAGTTCAATAGGGCAAATATACCAGACATTCGGTGGTGTGGAACTATACCCAAGCGTTGAAGAAAAGGCGGCAATGTTACTCTATCTTGTTACCAAAAACCACTCGTTCAGCGATGGCAACAAACGCATAGCCGCAATGTTGTTCCTTTGGTTTATGGAGCGTAACGGCATACTCTACCGTACCGACGGCAGCAAACGAATAGCCGACAATACCCTGGTAGCATTAACCCTGATGATTGCAGAGAGCCGCACCGAAGAGAAAGACATAATAGTAAAAGTAGTTGTAAACCTCATTAACCAACAGAACCTATGACATCCGAAACCCCACAACTCAACGAACACAACAAACAGGAGTACCCGCCTATGCACACCTGCGAACACATTCTCAATCAGACAATGGTGAGGATGTTCGGCTGTTCCCGTAGCAGAAATGCCCACATAGAGCGCAAGAAGAGCAAGTGCGACTATCAGCTTGCGAGTGAACCCTCAGCCGAGCAGATGGCAACAATCGAGGCTGAAGTGAACCGAGTGATAGACTCCTGCCTGCCCGTGACTGTAGAGTTTACCACCCGTGACCAAATACCGCCCGAAGTAGAGACAGGTAAGCTCCCCGCAAACGCAAGCAATACCATACGTCTCGTCCGCATAGGCGATTACGACCTCTGTGCCTGTGTCGGGCTTCATGTGGAAAACACTTCGCAGATAGGAGTGTTTAAAATCATAAGCCACACATGGGAAGAGGGGACGTTGAGAATCAGATTCAAACTGTTGCAGACAGACAAATAAGGAAAATTCTCCTTGCCGGTTACCGTCCGGTTTCAGTAGGTGCTGGCAACTGTTTAATTACCTATATATATTGTAATTGTTGTAAATATCAATATAAAATGTTATTTTTGCACATTGTAATCTGCGAATAAAACATGCGCGTTTGTGCATTGTGTAAGATTTTAACCGGAAACCAACAAACCTATATACACATGAAAAGACTGACAATATCAAAACTGCTATTGATTATAGTTGCCATCTTTGCCCTCTCTTCTTGTAAAGAAGATATCAACCAGGAGAACAGATACACCTTTACCGGTGAGACTGTGGCAGACTATCTTCAGAACCGCGAGGACCTCTTCTCCTCGTATACAGAGATACTCAAGAAAGCCAACCTTGGTTCAACATCGGCAAGTAACATCCTTGCTCTGCTCGCCACATACGGCAACTACACCTGCTTTGCTCCCACCAACGAAGCGATAGAGCGCTACCTTGTGGAGCAGGACTCAATCTATTGGGAAAATGTGCGTGCTCTCGAAGCAGGCGAGATAACCCAGAAAGATTTTGTAGACACAGGTATACACTCGCCGTTGCTTTCGGAGTTGAGCGACTCAATGGCAAGTGAAATAGCCAAGAACCACCTTCTCGGCAGAGGACACATGACAATCGACCTCAACGAAGGTGCCTTCCCCGACGCCAACCTCAACGACCGTTTCCTCAGCATCTCATGGGAGAACGACGATGAGCAGAACGTATATGCCAAAGTCAACAACAATGCACGCATCGTAATAGCCGACATCGAGGTGGAGAACGGTATAATCCAGGTGATCGACCAGGTACTCAGTCCCTCTACCGAGCTTCTCCCCGACCTTCTCAAGAGCCAGGATGCATTCAGCATCTATGCCGAGGCATTGCGTCTGACAGCCATGGAGGATTCACTCCGTCGCTACAAGGACGAGAACTATAAACTTGGCGGAAAGTCAGAGCCTGCGCTCTTCGGTTCATACCGTGTGCCTTATCCCGAAACAAGATATTTCAAGAATACATTACTCGTAATGCCCGACAGCATCCTCGAAGCAGATTTCGGCATCAAGGACATAAACGGTCTCATCGAGCTTGCCAACAAATGGTACGGCTCTAAATACTACAAAATAGTCGATGACGACTACACAAGTCGCAACAACCCCTTGAACCGGTTCATCTCATACCACATCATAGACAGACAGTTGCTCTATGCGAGCGGTAGCGGTACAGGCGGCTTCCTCATGGAGAACTACAAATGCGACTATTCCGGCTTCAATTCCGAAATCAATATGCCTTCTACATTCGATCGCTATGACTATTTCGAGACAATGATGCCATATACCAGCATGAAGGTAACAAAGCCTTTCACCAACCCCGAATTGAGCAGCGAAATAGTTCTCAACTACGCACAGGACAATGGCAAGCGTTTCTATAACCCCGAAATGCGCAAGCACATGAACGTAGTGGTAATGCCCCTGACTCGCGTAACCGAGGAACTCGGCATCGCCGACTTCGACCAGAATGCCCTCAACGGTATTATCCATGTGATAGACCGCCCAATCATTTATAATAGTGATGAAATGGCAGGAAACATCCTCAACGAGCGTATGCGCTTCGACTACCTCTCGTTCTGGCCCGAGCTTACCAACAACAATGTACGTTGGCGTCAGAAGAGTGCGATTGAGCAGGTGATGATTCCCGACGGATTCTGTGAGCGATTGAGATTCAACGTTCCCAACGGAAAGATAGCAATGTACTGTCCCACAGGTAACGGTCCCGGTGTATATCAGGGTGACGAGTTGCAGGTTTTAGACAACTACGACTTCGAACATCGTCTTCCCCATTTGCCCGAGGGTACATACGAACTCCGTTACGGTTACCAGGTATGGAGCAACAGAGGTATCGGACAGTTCTATGTAGACGGTAAGGTTACAGGTCTTCCCATCGATATGACAATGTCGACATCGAACCCCCGCATCGGATGGTTTGCCGACACCGGAGAAGATGAGGTCGATAACGAGAACGACAAATCTATACGAAACAGAGGTTTCATGAAGGCTCCCGCATCGATCTTCAGATCGGGTGAGCAGAGTATCCGAGAATGGGATATGACAGTCCGAGTTCTTCTCACCACTGTACATCTGACAGAGGGCGTAGACCATTGGGTGAGAATAAAGAACGTGAAATCAGACTGGGAGGGCACAGCGCTTCAGCTCGACTATTTCGAGATTGTGCCTAAGGGTATCATTACCAACCCGAATAAACCGGAGGATAGATATTAGTAAAATAATTTAAGGGTGGTTCTATAAATTAGTTCGAGGCGATTTTGAGTTTTATTTTTAGTAGATTTTTGATATTTGTAAAGGCGCGATGCGGGCATCGCAACAGAACGAATATCAAAAAGATGCAAAAATAAAGCCAAAAGTTCGCTTAAGCGAGTGAATAAAAGTTTGCTTTTATTT
>JAZNKR010000099.1:0-7732 GCA_045578665.1 Bacteroidaceae bacterium
GGAGGGGTTTTCTTCGCGTAGTATGGTTTATTGTAGTACGATGGGTTAAGAACCCCCTCCGAACTTTTTTCTCGGAAAAAAGTTCTCGTCCCCCTTTAAGAGGGACAGCTTTTTTTTAAGTTTCTTATTTTGAAGAGATTAGCAAAATATAAAAACTGAAAGATATGTCCAAAGATTAGCTTAAAGTGGGACAACTTTTCAAGTTACTTATTTCCACCGACATTGCAATGCAACGTTGCATTTTAGGTAATATATTTGATAATCATTTATTTTTATTATTTCCTGATAATCTCCATATATTCATCATAGTCAATATACCTTCCGCCCATTGATTTAAGATGTGGAGTCTCCAATTGGCAATCAATCATCTTGCCACCGGTTTGCAGCATTATGTCTGCCAAATAAATCAGTGCTATCTTCGATGCGCTGGGGACAAGAGAAAACATGCTCTCTCCGAAGAAACAGCCGTTGAGCGTTACGCCATAGAGCCCGCCGACAAGTTTCTCCTTCTCCCATACCTCTACACTTGTAGCGAATCTCTGTCTGTGCAGTTTCTTGTAGGCTTTGGTCATATCCTCGCCCAGCCAGGCACCCTCTTCTTCAATTCTCAACTTGCCGCAGTTCTCAATCACATCGTCGAATGCCGCATTGATGCTAACAGAATACTTTCCTTTGTTGAAAAGGTTGCGCATGGAGTGCGAAATATGTATCTCCTTGGGGAAGATGACAAAGCGCTGCATGGGGCAGAACCACTGTATTACTCCCTCGCGGAAGGAGTACCACGGGAAAATGCCGTTGCAGTATGCAAGCAGCAGGCGCTCGGTGGAGAGGTCTCCACCCACTGCCAACAGTCCGTTCTCATCGCCAAGGCGAGGGTCGGGAAATTCAATTTTTTCGTTTAGCAGAAAAACCATTATATTGTCAGTGTTGTTCCATTTGTGTCAATTTCGGCTATGCCGCCTTTTTTCAGTTTGCCGAAGAGAATCTCTCTTGTCAGCAGAGGTTTCAGCAGTGAGGAGATGACGCGATCCATCTCGCGAGCACCATACTCGGCTGTAAATCCCTTTTGCAGCAACAGCTCCTTTGCAGCCTCGGTAAGGTGCATCGTCACGCCCTTAGCCGTAAGTTTGTCCTGAAGCTCTCGCAATTTCTTGTCGAGAATGAGGGATGCCATCTTCTTGTCCATGTCGTTGAAGATGATGGTCCCCGAAAGACGGTTTATGAATTCGGGTTTGAAGCTCTTTTTCACCTGTTTGAGCATGGCCTCACCTGCGCTCACCCTGCTGTCGAATCCTATCGATGCCTTGTGTGCATGTTGTGCCCCGGCGTTGGAGGTCATGATGAGTATGACGTGGCGGAAGTCCGATTTCCGTCCTTTGTTGTCGGTGAGCACAGCGTAGTCCATCACCTGAAGCAGTATGTTGAATATGTCGGGATGGGCTTTCTCTATCTCGTCGAGCAAGAGCACGCAGTTAGGTGTCTTCCTTATCGCATCAGTGAGCAGTCCGCCATCTTCGTATCCTATGTAGCCCGCCGGAGAGCCGATGAGTTTTGCGACAGTGTGCTTCTCGGTATATTCGCTCATGTCGAATCTCAGCAACGATATGCCGAGCTCTGCCGCGAGCACCTTTGCCACTTCGGTCTTTCCCACACCTGTGGGACCCACGAACAGCAGGCTCGCAAGGGGTTTGTTGTCGTCGAGAAGTCCCGCCTTGGACATCTGCACAGCCGACACAATCTCTCTTACAGCCGCATCCTGTCCGTAGATTTGAGAGCTTATGCGAGGGTAGAGGGTTTCGAGCGCTGCGGTATCCTCCTCTTTCATAGCAATGGAGTCTACCTTGCATATACGTGCGAGCACCTCCATCACAAGTTTCTTGTCCACTCTGTTAGAGCCACGCTTTGTTGTCAGAGGATGCAGTTCGCGGTAGGCTCCTGCTTCGTCTATCAGGTCGATGGCTTTGTCGGGCAGATGGCGGTCGTTAATGAATTTTGCACTTGCCTTCACTGCATATTCAATCACACCTTTGGCATATTTGACATTGTGGTGTGCTTCGTATCTCTTTATCAGCCCTTCGATTATCCTCACGGTCTCATCCTCTGTCGGTTCATTCACCTCTATCTGGCTGAATCGGCGCACAATGCCTTTGCTTCGCGAAAAGTATTTGTTGTACTCTTCGTATGTGGTGGAGCCCATGAAGCGTATGTCGTCCCTTTCGAGATAGGGCTTCAGCATATTCGAGGCATCCATTGAGCCTTCGCTGCTGCGTCCGGCGCCAACGAGATTGTGTATTTCGTCGATGTAGACAATAGCCTTTCCTTCGTCGCAAAGACCCTCCATCACCGATTTTATGCGCTTCTCGAAGTCGCCGCGGAACTGTGTGCCGGCAAGCATTGTGCCGAGGTCGAGTTCATATACTCTGTATCCCTGCAATCTTGGAGGTACATTGCCGCTTTCTATCAGAGCTGCAATGCCGTAGGCGAGTGCGGTCTTTCCCACACCCGGTTCGCCTATGTGCAGCGGGTTGTTCTTGTCGCGTCGGCAGAGAATCTGTATTGTACGTTCGAGTTCCTCCTCGCGGCCTATCAAGGGGTTGTGTTCTCCGACCTTGTCGTTGAGACAGGTTACGAAGTTCCTCCATGCCTCGTGCTGTGTCTCATCGCTTATTTCGTTTATCTCTTCCAGACATTCGTATTGTGTTACAAGTTCGCTCACGAACTCGGCGAGGTTTTCCCTCAGTGAACTTTTCAGCAGTTCGGCAGCCCACGAATCGCGCAACGTAAGCATAGCCTGCACAATGTGTGGGATATTCATCTGGTCGGCACCCGAGTTCTGAATTATCAGATAGGCGCTGTCTATCATCTCGTTCATCTGGAACGACAGCTCCTGGCTGTATTCTATTTCGCCGGGGACGCGTTCTATTTTTCTCATATAGTTGTTGAGCTGGCGTTGCAGTACACTGCAGTCGCACATGCACTCTTCGAGCGCAGCGCAGAAGGGCTCCTGTCTGAGCAGTGCTGCGAGCACGTGTTCAGGTGTAACATATTCGTGCCGATAGAGCTTGGCTGTGTTCAGCGCAGCGGCAAGTGCTTCGTTGAATGATTCGGTATATGTCATCTGTGGTATTATTCTTCGGGGTGTATTGTCAGACGCAATGGGTAGCCTTCGTTGCGTGCCATTGCAGTAGCCTTGTTAATCTTTGATTTTGCAATGTCGTAGGAGTAGATTCCGACAACAGCCCAGCCTGATTTATGGACTGTCATCATCAGCGTTTCGGCTTCTGTAGCCGATTTGTAGAATACAGCGGTGAGCACTCTCACAACAAACTCCATTGTTGTAAAGTCGTCATTGTGTATCATTACCTTGTATCTGCGTGGCTCTTTCAGCTTTATCTCTTCTCTTTCTCTTACGGAGGTCTGTTGTTGTTCCATATACAGTGGGACGGTTTTTCGAGTTTTTTTTATCAAAGTTACTACTAAGTGTGTGTAGTACAAAATATGTCTGCATCTTTTTACAATTTTTATTATTTGGAGCGTTGCTGCAAATAGAATCTATCATTTGTAGATAAACAATTTTTGAGAGAATTTGTTTGTGTGGTGCAATTCGCTGATTTTCAGTTAAATATATGTGTGTAAATTGACTGTATTTGCTATTAGCTTGAATATCAAAAATTTATCTCTTAGCCGATAGGGTAGTATGGCTAAAAGTCTCTCTAAAAGAGCAAAATAGTTTAGAATATGGAATAATTTGTGTATATTCGGGGCAAAATAATTTATAGAACCACCCTTATAGTAACACCCAAAATCATATGAAGTTCTTAGGTAATTTATTGTGGCTCATATTCGGAGGTCTCGAATGTGCGGTCGGTTATTTTCTCGGTTCATTGGCGCTGATGGTAACAATCATTGGCATCCCTTTGGGAATACAGACATTGAAGTTAGGCATTTTGTGTCTATGGCCGTTCGGTTCCAAAGTCAGTGAAAGTTCCGACAATATCGGATGCATCAGTCTGCCCATGAATATCATCTGGTGGATATTCGGCGGTCTGGCTACATGCGTCGGTCATCTGATGTTCGGACTCTTGTTGTGTATTACGGTTGTCGGTATTCCTTTTGGTATGCAACACTTCAAAATGGCAAAATTTGCCTTTTTGCCTTTCGGGCGCGAAATAACTACAGTATTGTAATGAGTGTGCGAAAACCTTACAAATCAGCCTATTATATAATATAGCCACTGATGCATGATAATATATATTATGTTTAATAGGATTCGGGAACTATATTTAACGCGAATTCGATATAAGGTAAATAGAAAACACTCTCCTCTTGGATAAAAGGTAAAGGTAGTGCCCGCATGGCGAGGGAGTTCGAATGAATACGCAAGCAAACGTTTCAAACTCCTCCGACTTCAAAAAAAAGTTTTAAAAATAATTCATAATGAGCAATCATAGTTTAAAATCATGGATAATGGCTACACGCCCGTGGTCGTTTCCGGCTTCGGCAATGCCGATATTGGTTACACTTGCCTATCTATTTTGGCTTGGCAAGGATGTCGATTGGTTTATCGGTATCTGGACGCTTTTGAATATTGTTTTTTTTCATGCCTCAGGAAATGTGTGGAGCGATTATTTCGATTATAAGAAAGGTGTCGACAACGAGCACAGTGTAGGTGCAACATCGTTGACAAGCGGTGAGTTTGCACCAGCAGAGATTAAGCGTTTTGCCTATATCTTGCTTGTTATAAGCATTTTATCTGGTATAGCATTGGTTGTGTTCACAGGTATTCCCACGCTGTTTTTCGGTATTGCAGGAGTTCTTCTCACACTACTCTATCCGTGGATGAAATATAATGCTCTTGGCGATGTGGATATATTTCTTACATATTCGTTGCTTCCCATTCTGGGTACCACATACGTAGCAACAGGTACATTGGGCACAGAGGCACTGTGGCTGGCTATGCCCATAGGTCTTATAACTGTTGGTATCCTTC
This sequence comes from Bacteroidaceae bacterium, assembly GCA_045578665.1. Lineage (GTDB taxonomy): Bacteria > Bacteroidota > Bacteroidia > Bacteroidales > Bacteroidaceae > HGM04593. The sequence goes on from JAZNKR010000099.1 coordinate 4,991, forward strand.
ATTCTAACAACGCACGCGATATTGAGCATGACAAGCGTGCCGGCATAAGGACTTTTGCTATGATTGTCGGCAAAAAGGCAGCGGCATATATTTATTGCGCAGAGGTAGTTTTACCCTTTTTGTGGATTGCAGGTGGCATTATTGTGGGGCTCTTCCCTGCTCTTTCTCTTTTGGTGATTCCTGCTCTCAAACCGGTGTTCGACAATGTTAAAAGGGTGATGCGTTTCCCGGTTGAGGGCGAGAAAATGTTATGGGGTATTGATGAGTCTACGGCAAAGATTCAATTGATATTCAGTTTGTTACTAACAGTGTCGCTTATAGTTGATAAGATATTTATATGAAAAAAGCTCTCTTTACGATATTTATAGCAGCTATATTATGGACTATAATGTTCAGTCCGATTACTGCGCCATACGTTAATTTCTGGTGGATGATGACCGCATCGGCATGCACCCTCTCGCTGCTTGCCACATTCTTCGGTTGCGGGTGGTGGAAAGATCTCCGCATCGACCTCTCCAATATTTTGCTGGGAATTGCAATAGCAGTCGCACTATGGTCGGTATTTTGGATAGGCGACAAACTGTCGCAGCTGATGTTCAATTTCGCGCGTCCGCAGGTAGATATAATTTATGGTATGAAGGATGGCGAGTCGCCTCTGCTGCTTACTCTGCTTATGCTTTTTCTGATAGGACCTGCCGAAGAGATTTTTTGGCGCGGATACATACAAAAGAGCTTTTCGCAATATTGGAATCCCAATGTGGGTATGGTAGTAACCACTGCCATATACTCTCTCGTCCATGCAGGTTCGTGCAACTTTATGCTTACAATGGCAGCCCTTGTAGCGGGATTGGCATGGGGTATAATGTATCGCTTCTTCCCGGAAAAGTTTGGTGCTATTATCATTTCCCATGCTCTGTGGGATGTTGCAGTGTTCATTTGGTTCCCGATATAATTTAAATAATACTTAAAAGAATATGAAGAAGACTAATTTATTGTTTGCGGCACTCTTGTCGTTGATTTTTGTATCTTGTGGTGGTAATAACAATGAACAGCCTGCCGCTGCTGAGGTTAATGTCGAAAAGACCGAACAGGCAGCGCCTGCACCAGCTGTTTATGAGAACAATTACCTTGTAAGGGTTGGTGACATTGCTCCCGACTTCACATTGAAGCTTACCGATGGAAGTGATTTCACCCTTTCGAAGAACCGTGGCAAGGTTGTGATGTTGCAGTTCACTGCAAGCTGGTGTGGTGTATGCCGCAAGGAGATGCCTTTCATAGAGAAGGATATTTGGCAGAAGCACAAAGACGATCCCAATTTTGTGCTTGTGGGAATAGACCGCGAGGAGCCGCTTGAGGATGTAAAGAAGTTCGCAGAGTCTACGGGGGTTACATATCCTATGGCTCTCGACAGCAAGGCCGATGTATTTGCTATGTATGCCGAACGTAAATCGGGTATCACCCGCAACATCCTCATCGATGGCGAAGGTCGCATTGTTAAACTAACACGTCTCTTCAACGAGACTGAGTTCAACAGTCTTGTTGAGATGATAGATTCTATGTTGAAGAAATAGGACCCTAAAGCACAAAAACAGTAGGACCACTACCCTGCTTTTATTAAGCGGAAGAATGGTTTCGGCACGCCGAAACCATTCTTCCGCTTATTGTATTTATATATAATTCCTTGTTCTAATGGAATACTCTCTGACGATAAAAACGTAACTAAGATGGTTCGCCATCAGGTGTCTTAATCCTTGTTCTAATGGAATACTCTCTGACTTGTCTTCATTTTTCTCCTATTACGGAGGATTTTGTCTTAATCCTTGTTCTAATGGAATACTCTCTGACTTTCGGAAATGATGTCTTATCTTTATGATGTTTATCCGTCTTAATCCTTGTTCTAATGGAATACTCTCTGACTTTATGCATTCCTGGGTGTGGATGACAATAGACATGTCTTATTCCTTGTTCTAATGGAATACTCTCTGACGAGTGTCGTTCTAGGTCTTTTCATGTTGTATTGTATGTCTTAATCCTTGTTCTAATGGAATACTCTCTGACTCAAACCTACAAAAGGATCTGCTTATAGTATCATCTGTCTTAATCCTTGTTCTAATGGAATACTCTCTGACATGGAAAAAGAACTAAATGTTAAGAGACTAGATGTCGGTCTTAATCCTTGTTCTAATGGAATACTCTCTGACTATACTTAATAGATATTATAAATACTTATAGTAAAGGTCTTAATCCTTGTTCTAATGGAATACTCTCTGACAGAAATGCCGCGAGATGAGTTGCGACGAGTTTGTCTTAATCCTTGTTCTAATGGAATACTCTCTGACACTTTGACAGAGAGTAAGTTACAATTTTAGTCTCATTTTTCTCGTTCACCAAATCTCTCTGAATGTCAGAGAGTTAGTCCATTAGGTGAGTTTTTTTCGCAAATACCCTTGATTTTAATATCCAAACGCTGATAAAATTTGTTAAATATGAGTTTAATGTCTTTGTATTCAACAAATTAGATTTTCGCAAATGTTCGGAGTCTTTTTCTGTTTTTGGGGATTTGCGAAAAAAAGCATTTTTGCAGTTTCTATAATCTATTATATATGAATACATTATGTCAGAGAGCGAATATTGTTTTTCACAGATTTTTCGCGAATATAATTAAATAAATTCAAAATAGTTGCATTTGCGAAAATATTTTCAATTATTACTAAATGCGTGTTTAGCTAACGTGTTGATTTT
>JAZNKR010000100.1:0-47367 GCA_045578665.1 Bacteroidaceae bacterium
CGCGAGGAAAACCCCTCCGTCTTCAAAAACTGTCGTTTTTGAATCCACCTCCCCTTTAAGGGCAGGAACTTTTTAGAATAGTTTTTTATCCATTGAAGGATGGGGGTGTACTTTTTAGGTATAATATCGCATAATCATTAAAACAATTGATATTATTCCGAGGCGCAGTAGCTCTTTTGATACTATCCGGGAACTACTCCTCGTATGTAGGATAGAGGAAATCGTTGTAGGGGTACTTCTGCACATGAAGTTCGCACACCTTCTTGTACATCACCTCCTTGAGGTTGTCGATATTTGTGCGTTCGCGTGCCGAAATGAAAAGACAGTTGTCGGAAAGCTTTGCCATCCATGTCGATTTCAGTTCGTCAAGGGTGAGGTTCTCCTTGGTCTTAGGTGTGAGGTCGTCCTCCTCTTTCGGCACATTTTTGTAGGCATCGACCTTGTTGAATATAACCATCATAGGTTTATCTCCACAGCTAAGGTCGGCAAGTGTCTTGTTGACAACCTCTATCTGCTCCTCGAAATCGGGGTGCGAAATATCCACTACATGCAACAGAAGATCTGCCTCGCGCACCTCGTCGAGTGTGGACTTGAACGATTCTACAAGGTCGGTGGGAAGTTTGCGTATGAATCCTACGGTATCTGACAGCAGGAACGGTAGGTTCTCAATTATCACCTTGCGCACCGTGGTGTCGAGGGTGGCAAAGAGTTTGTTCTCGGCAAATACCTCGCTCTTTGCAAGCAAGTTCATCAGGGTCGATTTTCCGACGTTGGTATATCCCACAAGTGCCACACGTATGAGACGACCGCGGTTTTTGCGCTGGATGGCCTTCTGACGGTCTATCTGCTGCAACTGCTCCTTCAGCAGCGACATACGTCCGAGGATTATACGACGGTCCATCTCAAGCTGTGTCTCACCCGGTCCGCGGAGACCTACGCTGCCTCCCTTGCCGCTACCCGAGCCGCCACCCTGTCTTTCGAGGTGGGTCCAGAGACGTTGCAGACGGGGAAGCATATATTTGTACTGTGCAAGCTCCACCTGCACCTTTGCATGGGCTGTCTGTGCACGCATTGCAAAGATGTCGAGTATAAGAGATGTACGGTCGAGAATCTTCACCTTCAGCTCCTTCTCGATGTTGCGCAACTGCTTTGCCGAAAGCTCGTCATCGAAAATGACCATACCTATCTCATCTTCGCTATCCTTACGTTCCTCCACGTATGCAGCAATCTCAGTCAACTTACCGCTGCCCACATATGTTACAGGGTGGGGACGGTCTATGCGTTGGGTGAAGCGTTTCACAACGACTGCGCCTGCTGTATTTGCAAGGAAATCAAGTTCGTCGAGATATTCATTTGTCTTACGTTCGTCCTGATAAGGGGTGATAAGACCTATAAGTATGGCTGTTTCGACTTTTGACTCTGATATTATAAATTCTTTCATCGGATTATACTCGTTTAACTTCGCGTGCGAAGATAGTTATTTTCGACATTATTCACAAATTGTCCGCAGCTGTTTCTCAGTTTCTCGGCTTCTCAATATCCGAACATTTCGTCAAGAGTGATATATACAGTCCCCTCGGCGCCGGCAAGCGAACGCAATTCGCGCGAACTGCCCTTTCCTATCACAAATCTGTGCTTCGTCGCTCCGAGGTGTCGGCGGTGAAAATCCTTCATATCGGAATATGAGATGTCGCACAGGGCATCATAGAGTTCCGATGAGGAGTATCCTCCCTCTTCTTGCCGGATATATTCGCGGACGACCGACTGCGGGGTGTTGCCATAAGTTGAGAGGTCGTACATGAGCAGGGAGCGTGCCGCATCGAAAGTTTTTTCGGTAAATGGCAGGCGGGAATCATCTTCTATGCCCATCACAAGGCAGGTGCCCGCCTCTGTGTAGCGACAAAGGGAGTCTGTGCGGGAGAGCTCCGCTGCTTTGTTGAAAAGCTGTATAAGGAGTCTCTCTTCGACCCCCTCCACCGGTGCAACCGTTATGGTATAGAGTGTATCGCACCGGGTTGCAACAAGAATAGTATCGGGAGAGGAATCTCCTGCACGGGCTGTATTGGCTTTATCTATCGTCGGTGCGCAGTCGAAATGTCTTTTCAATTGGGGAAGCATCTTCCCTGCCCAAGTTCCGAATGCAAGCAATGTCGACGACGAGGAGAATATCCTCTGCATGGAGAGGGCTGCAAGATTGCGCAATCCTGTATATCTCTCACCACCTTTGGCATACTCCGATGCCTGCGCAGCAATATTAGCCGGTATGGACTTCCCCTCTGAGAGTGACGAGGAGTTCTTCATCAGATAGCCATAAAAACGCTCTCCGTCGGCAACCTCCTTAAGGAGCGCAAAAAGCCCCTCTGCGATACTCTCCTCCACTGCCGCTCCGTGGAACTCAATGAGCAACGAGCTTTCGCAGAGCCTGACATCTACAAGCACATTGCTTGTGGCAAGCGACTCTTTCAGATAGTGCACTACGGTTTTAGCAATTGTTTGCGGTATTCCGTTGTAATCCACATGGACAAGGAGACGGTAATAATCCTCGGGGTGAAACTCGTCATATGTCTGTTTCTCGCGCAACTCTGTAGCATCGGGGAAGGTTATTTCAACCGGCTGGGGCGACGACAGTGATATTGCATTTTCTGCATCGCTCTGCACATTGAAATCCAACGCCCTTACTTCATATGGTTGGGCGGCGGCATCCATCAGGGCTTTATCAACAGCCTCCAGCCTGTCTGCAAGCAGTGCGGCACTGTTTGGCGCTGCACCTCTGAGAAGCGCATCAGCCATCATGCGCACACGGAACGAGTTATCATGGAATCCGTCGGCAAGAGCAAAGATGTAGTTCTCTTTCAGCGATTCTGCATCCGAAGCAGAAAGTGTACCATTCAGGGCACGGCGACGCATGGATGCACCGTATGGATGCAGTTCAAACAGAAGATGGGTATCGTCCTGCTTGCCCGCATTTGTCACGGGTGTGGAATAAAGCGTCGCTCCGGAATATTGCTTCTCTATCATATTGCAGACATCATCGAACTCAATATCTCCGGATATTACAATAGAAAAACTGTCGGGCAAGGCAACGAAAGAGCCCCGCATGATTGTTGCCCAATTCTCAATTTCGTTATTAGGTATATCGCAGCATATTGCCGTACCGCCCGCATTTTTCAACATATACGCACCGTGAGAGCCTATCTGTGCATAGAGCGAAGCATAATCGGCAGAGTGTACCGACGGAGCGCAGAGGGCATCGAGCGTGTCGCAGGCGACAGCAGGCAACAGCAGAGCCGCCGTTGCACGGGGCTCTGCATCGTTTTTTGCAAGATAGAGCTTTATGCCGCCGGGCAATCTGTAGAGGCGGGTCTTATATGGGTCGCCATCTATGGTTGTGTAGGGGTATGCCCCACCCATAGAACAGGAGGAGAGGAGCATTACGCACAACAACGATGATATATAATTGAAGAATCGCATTATGGCTTAGAAATTGTTTGCAAGCATATACCTGCCGCCGGCAACGGCTTTGACAACACCTTTCATTTCCAGTTCGAAGAGTATTGTCATGAGTCTGTTAACGGGAATATCTGTATCTACCGTCATGCGGTTGAGCTGCACTCCCTCTGAGAATGGAGTGATATAGTTTACCAGCAACTCCTCTTCGGGAGAAAGGTCGGCAAACAGTTGCAACTGTGCAGGGTTCTCTTTCCGGGATGTTGCTTTAGGTTCCCAATTCATTGCCTCGACAAAATCTTCGGCAGAGGTTATCAGAGCTGCACGGTTCTTGGCTATCAGGGTGTTGCATCCGGCGGAGTTGCTGTCGGTTGTCTTTCCTGGATAGGCAAAACAGTCGCGGTTGTAACTGCGGGCTATCGATGCTGTGATGAGCGAACCGCCTTTCGCTGCCGACTCTATCACTACCGTCGCATCGGAGAGTCCTGCCACTATACGGTTGCGACGCACAAAGTTCAACGGCAATGGTGCTGTGCGGCTCATGAATTCTGTCAAAAGCCCGCCATTCCGGAGCATAGCCTTTGCAGTGTCGCGATGCAGAGAGGGGTATATGCGGTCGAGTCCGTGGGCAAGCACTCCCACAGTGGGGAGCGAAGATGCAAGCGCCGTCCTGTGGGCACATACATCTATGCCGTATGCAAGTCCGCTGACCACAAGCGTACCGGGCATCAGTTCGGAGAGTTCCTTCACAAATCTCTCGCACATATTCTTGCCGTATGCCGTAGCCTTGCGTGTGCCGATGACCGAGACTATATGACGGTCGTTGAGATTGTAGTTGCCCTTTCCGTAGAGCACAATGGGGGCATCGTCGCACTCTCTGAGACGGGCAGGATAGTCGCTGTCGTTGTAACAGAGGACATCTATACTGTGTGCTTCGGCAAATTCAAGCTCCTCTTCGGCACGTTTGAATGCCTGCGGGTCGGAAAGCAGGAATTTGAGCTGGGGCGAAGCACCGGGGAGAATATCGGGGAGTGAGGAGAGATTTTCGAATATCTCCGAAGCACTGCCTGCCGTCTCCAGCATTTGTCTGAACAGAGCGGCTCCCAATCCTTGCACATATGTGAGTGCAAGCATTGAGAGCCGTTCTTTAGGGTCTGTTCCCTTCACTTGAAAGCGGGGATTATTACTTTACGATGTTGAGGAATTCGCTGTTAGCAATGTATTTTGCAAACTCGAGGTCCTTTGCAGCCTTAGCAGCCTTAGAGGGATCGAGCTTGATAGCGTTCTTCAAGCCATCGAAGATGAGTGATGCATTGTCTGTACGTGCACCAAGAACTGCTGAGAGATAGTATGTATCTGCATCGGGGTTCTTGATAGAAGCGATAGTCTTCTTAGCCTGGCTGTAGTCCTTGTTGAGCAACTGTGCAAGAACTGTGCTGTTTGTAGCCTCTTTTGAGAGGAGTGATGCAGCACGTCCGTACTGACCCTGTGCGATGTAGAGGTTACCGAGAGCCTCATCACCTGCCTTTGCGCTTGAACCCTTAGCCATGTATGTCTCAGCCGCAGCAACATCACCGTCGAGAAGTGCGAGGTAGCCGAGGTTAACATTTACCTCTGAAGCTGTGGGATCTGCCTTTACAGCCTTCTTCAAGTAGTCTGCAGCAGCCTTGTAGTCACCCTCGTTGTATGCGATTGTTGCGAGGTTGTTGTATGCACGGTAGTCGCTGGGGAAGAGTTTTGCAGCTGTTGAGTAGATGTTCTTCTGCTCAGCTACGTTGTCTGTGAGGACTGCCGAGTAGAGAATCTCCTCGAGTGAAAGCTGTTTTGCGTCGCTCTTGAACTGTGCCTGGATCTCCTCGTCTGAACGGCCGATGAGCTGGTAGTTAAGAGTGATGCGTGCGCGACGCAACTGGGGAAGGATTACATCTGCAAGGTCTTTGTATACAGAAGAGATGTTCTTGATCTGAGCCTCACGCTCCTCGGGATCCTTGTACATTGAAAGAACGCGGAGGATAAGGTCTTTGTCGGCGAGGTTTGACTTTGCAACCAACTCCTGGAAGCCTTCCCAGTCCTCAGCTGTGTAGTCTGTGTCGAGGTTACCCTTGAGCTCAGCCTTCTTCATCTGCTTCTCAACGAATTTTGCAGTGTTCTTCTCACGACCACCTGCAACGTCTGTGTTGAGGCTCATGCCACCATCGGGTGATGCGTATGCAGCAACCTCTACGTTGTCGAATACCTTGTTCTTTGTATCTGTAGCAACATCTTTCATAGCCTCTTTGAGAGCCTCGATCTGCTCAGACTTCAACTCGCTGTTGCGGAGATTTGTCTGCTGGATGAGGAACATGATGCTTGCCTCTTTAGCTTGCTTGATTACACGCTGGAAAGCATCCTCACCGATTGCAACGTTTGACTTCTTGATTGTTGAACGATAGAGTTCAGAAGTTGCGATACATCCGTCAGCAACCTTAACTTCGGGCAATGTGTATGATTTCTTGCCTTTTGCTACTGTAAACTTGAGATAAAGAGCCGATTTTGCCATTTCGGGAACATAATCGAACTTTGTCTTCATTGTGAAGTTACCGCCCTCTTTGTAAGAGATTGTGCGGTTGTTACCCTCTACTTTTTCGCCCTGGAATGTCATAGACTCAGCAGCAAGTTCGCCACCGTCCCATTTCAACACGGGAGTTACTGTGAGAACTGACTTCTTGTTGAAGAATTTCTCGGGGAATTTGCCATCGATGGTTACAGGAACTTCGCCGCCGATTACCTCAAGAATCTGAGGAGTTACTGCGAAATACTCCGAAGAGAGACCTTTCATCTTAGAACCGCACGATGTGCAAAGAACTACTGCTACCAAAGAGAGCAGGAAAGAAATTTTTTTAAGCATTTTTTGTTTTTAATTAAAGTTTATATTTTCAAATAATCATTCAACTAAATAGCTGTTTTTCAAAGATTTACAAAAGAAAACAAACTCTCCAAAACAGTAAATCCCGAATTTTCGGGCGCAAAGTTAATACAAATTACGTTGATAACAAAGACAATAAGGATTCTTTTTTACCGTTTTTATCAACTTTTTATTTCCCCGCTTTGATATTTCTCGGATGATGCTCTATTATTTCGCGACGCAGACGGCTACGGTCGATATGGGTATAGATTTCGGTGGTGGAAATGCTCTCGTGCCCCAACATCGACTGTATCACGCGCAGATTGGCGCCTCCCTCGAGCAGATGGGTGGCAAAGGAGTGGCGGAATGTATGCGGACTTACACTCTTCTCTATTCCGGCAAGTGCAGCAAGTTCCTTCACTATGTGAAAGACAGTAATACGGGAGAGTGGTTTTCCCCGACGCTCACTTATAAATATGAAATCCTCGTAACCGGGGCGAATGGTAACCTCGGCACGCTCTGCAAGATAGGCTTTCAGCTCTTCTATGGCACGCGACGAGACGGGAACAAGCCTCTGCTTGTCGCCCTTGCCGAGCACCCTCACGAACTCCTCGGTGAGGTAGAGGTCGGAGAGACGCAACGAGCATAGTTCCGAAACACGCAAGCCGCAACTATACATCATCTCTATCATCGCCCTGTTGCGCTGTCCCTCGGCAAGCGACAGATCTATGGCATTTATCATGGCATCTATCTCCTCAAGCGCAAGTACATCGGGCAGATGGCGTCCGATCTTAGGTGTCTGAAGCGACTCGGTAGGATTGTCGGCAATGTATTCGTCCATCACCAGGAAGCCGTAATAGGAGCGGAGCGACGACAATATACGCGCTCTCGAACGCGGCGCAATGCCCACGTCGGCAAGGGAGACAAAAAACTGACGAATATCATCGACTGCTGCGACAATGCTATCCTTACCAGTCTCTTCGAGAAAATTTTCCAGCTTGACAACATCGCTCAAATAGGCATCGATGGTATTTGCCGACATTGACTTTTCCAACTGCAAATATCGCCTGTAGCGTGCAATGGGGGAATTCTTGGATATATTATTTTTATCTGTCATGATAGAGGTTAAAAATATTTTTGCAAAAGAAGAAGCGTTATTCTATCTAAATTTCTACCTTTGCAGAATGATGCAAAAATAGCGATTTGCCGCCGAAAAACAAATAGCATAGACGCCATGAGAATTTCCACCCCCATAGAAGAGTACATAATGGAGCATATAAGCCCCGAAGGGGAATATCTCTACAACCTCTATCGCGCCACCAACATACAGACCGTGAACCCCCAGATGGCATCGGGTCACATACAGGGAAGATTCCTGAAGATGCTGGTAGAGATGATGGGAGCGAAGAACATTCTCGAGATAGGCACATTCACCGGCTATTCGGCAATATGCATGGCAGAGGGGTTGCAGGAGGGCGGCAAAATCTACACATTCGATGTCAACGACGAACTCGAAGACTTTACACGCAAATGGATAGAGGAGTCGCCCGTTGCCGACAAGATCGAATATAGAATAGGAAGCGCACTCGACGAAGCACCAGCCCTCGGAGTAACATTCGACCTTGTATTCATCGACGGCGACAAGCGGGAGTATATCGAATATTACCAAATGGCGATGAGCATCCTGAGGACCGGCGGATGGATTCTCGCCGACAACACCCTGTGGGACGGTCATGTGATAGAGCTGGATAGACGCGATGCACATACAGAGAGCGTAAGACGCTTCAACGAACTTATAGGAAAAGACAACCGCGTGGAGAAGGTTATACTTCCACTGCGCGACGGACTTACAATAATCAGAAAAATAGAATAAAATGGATAGCACAAGACAGAACAAGATTGCCAGACTTATACAGAAAGAACTTGGCGACATATTCCTGAAGATGACCAAAGAGACACGCGGCGTGCTTGTCTCGGTAAGCATCGTCAGAGTAAGCCCCGACCTCGGCATAGCAAAGGCATACCTGAGCGTATTCCCCTCGGAGAAGGGCAACGAAATAGTAGAGACTCTCAACCAGAACAGCAAGAGCATCCGCTTTGAGCTTGGCAACAGAGTGAGACACCAGTTGCGCATAATCCCCGAACTCAGATTCTACATCGACGACTCGCTCGACTATATTGAGAATATAGATAATCTGCTAAAGTAACAGTATCTCCGGATGAATGTATCGTTATACATAGCCCGACGATACCTTTTCTCGAAAAAGAGCCATCAGGCAATAAACATAATTTCGGGAGTAGCCGTTGCGGGTGTAATGCTTGCAACGATAGCCATGGTGTGCACCCTGTCGGTGTTCAACGGATTCAGGATGCTGGTGGCAGAGCAATTCACCGCATTCGACCCCGAGATAAAGATAACCATCGACAAGGGGAAAGCATTCGACACCACCGGCGAAGCCATAATGGAGATAAAGAAACTCCCCGAAATTGCCGTCATCACTGAATCCATCGAGGATAAGGTGATGGTGCAGTACGGCGGGCGTCAGGTGATGGCTACGGTCAAAGGCGTAGAGGACAATTTCGCGGAACTCACAAACATTGCCGACGTGCTCATAGGCAACGGCACATTCAAGTTGCACGACAGCACCGTCGACTACGCCACCCCCGGCATAGAGCTTACCGGCGCGCTCAACTGTGGTCTCTACCATGCCACCCCATTGGAGATTTACGCACCCAAAAGAGGACACAAGGTGAGCATGGCAAACCCTGCCTCCAACTTCCGCAAGGGCTATCTCTATGCATCGGGAAAGACATTCATTGTCAACCAACCCAAATACGACAGCAACTACATACTCACCTCCATAGCATTTGCACGCGACATATTCGGTCGCGACTCCACCGAGGTAAATTCGCTTGAGCTGAAGACTAAAGAGGGGACAGACATAGGCGCACTGAAAAAGAGGCTGAAGTCCATTCTCGGCACCACCTACAGAGTGGAGGACCGATACGAACAACAATCCGAGATATTCAAGATAATGAGCATAGAGAAGTTCATATCCTACCTATTCCTCTCGTTCATACTGCTGATAGCCTGCTTCAATGTGATTGGCTCGCTCTCCATGCTCATCCTCGACAAGAAAAGAGACATGAACACTCTGCGTGGCTTAGGAGCAAGCGACAAACTCATCTCAAACATCTTCATCATCGAAGGCTCCATGATTTCCATTGCAGGCGCATTCGGCGGAATAGTGATCGGAGTAGCGCTATGCCTCATACAGGAGCATTACGGCATCATCACATTCGGCGACGCTTCGGGAGGATTCATCATCGACCACTACCCTGTCGACATTATCGCAAGCGATGTTGCGATTGTCTTTGTCACCGTTATTGCTGTGGGGCTGATAGCCATGGGTATCCCCGTAAAGTATCTTACCGGCAGACTGCTTGGCGAAAAGGAGGAGTAAGGAGACATTGCGTATATGTTCAGACAAAGCATCCGTAGACCTCACAGCCTACGCTATATAATGTTGCCCCTCCGGGACAATCTGCTCAGATTATTGCCGTTTTTATCGAGTACATAGGTGGCCGTCAGGCCGGAGGAGTTTGAAAACATTGTCTATTTACAAAGTTACCTATAAAACTTTAGCACTTCAAATTCATGTGCTTTAACTTTACCTATTTCACTGCCTTGCTCGGAGGCTTTCTTATACCATTGATATGCTCTTATATGGTTTTCGTTTACTCCGCGTCCCTTCTCGTAGCACTCGGCAATCTGTTCCTGCGCCTCTATCAAGCCATTGTTGGCGGCATGTTGCAACCACTCGAAGCGCTTTTTCTTGTCTTTCTTCACATAGCGACCGTTGCCGTAGAACTCGGCGAGTTTCATCTGTGCTTGGGCATTGCGCAGTGTGGCAGCACGGGTAAAGAGTTTTATAGTTTCCGATTCGCGCAGGGCTTTGCCTTTCTTCTCTGCTATGGAATCGTCGTGCTCGTACATGCGGGCGACCTTGTACATTGCATACGGCTCCTCTTTTTCTGCGGCGCGTTTGTACCATTCGATTGCCTTTTCGGGGGACTTTTCGGTCAGGATGCCCTCTTCGTAGCTTTTGGCGAGCACGCTCATCGAGCGTATATATCCGCTGTCGGCTGCGGCGCTGTACCAACGTAGTGCTTGCGCGCTGTTTGCCTTTGTGCCTATGCCCTGCATATAGCAGTTGGCGAGGTTGTACATGGCGGGGATATGATTGCCGTTGGCTGCGGAGCGGAACATGCTGAATGCCTTTTCGTTGTTCTTTTCCGTTCCCTCGCCGTTGGTGTAGCATACACCTGTGTAGAACATCGCCGTCGGGTAGCCGAGTGTGGCTGCTTCGTGGAATTTCTCAAAGGCGCGTGCATACTCCTTTTCGCGGTAGAGTGCCACACCCTCGTTTGTTGCTTTCAGGCAGTGTGCATATACCGCTTTGTTGTTTGTAGCAGTAGACTTCATGGCTTCTGCCGCTGCTTTCTGCTCTTCTGTCAGTGTACGTGTCTGTATGTTCAGGTCGCTACCGTAGATTGTGCCGCTGCCACAGCCCTCGGCGTTTACATTTATATTTTTTGCAACGCTGCTGTTGCACAGTTCAACGGTTGCTTTGCCGTTTGTACTGTTCACCGATGGTACCCATATCAACGTGCGGCGGAAGTCCTTTTCTTTGGGTTGCTTGCCTTTGTAGTCGGGCGAGTAGAACTGTTTGCTTTCGCTGTAGCCTTGCACTGAAGTATAGCGTTTGGTACCTCCTGCATGCAAATCGGGAACAATGCCGGTCCGCTTATCTTCTTCTGTATAGGGAATCATGCAGGCTACGTAATTGGGATGAAGAAGTTCTGCCTTGGGCTTATGAATATTCTCATATACAGCCCTTACATACTTTGCTTGACTGAATCCGTCTACACCATCTTTTGTGATTACCCCCGCTTGTGTAAGAAAACCACGGTAAAAATTCATATAGTGCATTTTATGGTCCATAGCATGGCTCTTTTTTGTCCACTCGGAAAGAACATTTTCAAATTGTTCGCGTGTGCCTTTGTCGCTGCGAATTACAAATTCCTTGAAGTTACCCATCTTCTGTGGATTCTTACCTTTAAGGTATTCTCCATCAGGACGTGGAACGGAATCGCTGCTATACTCGCCGAGTACGACCATCAACTGCACCCAGTATGCCCAATTATAGTTGTAGCGTTTAATTGTGCTACTAACAATATCTATCGGGGTAAAAGCATTTGCAAACGTTTGTGAAGGGATACGGAGTGCATACGGATTCTGAAGATGGGGGTCGCTGATTTTAAAGGGGACACTATTACCCATATGAGGATCATACTTTTCCATTGTCGTCGGGTTTATAATTGAATGCATACTCTTGGCAGCAGCTCTCAACTTATCTTTTTCAAAATTACTTTGGGTGTATTCCCGATAATAATAGAAACGATATTTGTCTATGTATTTTATATATGCAGGTGTTATCAAATGTCCTTCGTGAGGAATATTTACAATGAAACCGCTCTTTTCAATGGGCATATTTATATTCGTGTCATCTGAATAATAATCTGTTTTCTCTTTCCCTGTAATATCATTGAGAATTTCGTCGTTTGTGAAGTTAAAATCGGTTTTTAGCGTCATATATGTTACATCCTGTGCATACTCCCATTCATCAAGATAGTCGAATCGCATTTCGCTATGAGGTGGTCGGCTGAAAGCTTCACGCTCTTTGGATGCCGTCACTTCAACAGAAGAGAGCATGTATTCGAATGGACGCAACATTACGCTTTTTGACTCTTTATTTTTTCTATCGGAGATAGGTCGACCTATGTGCCGCTCCCAATAGTCAAATAAACGAAATGCCGGAGAATAATAACGGTCCAATATGAATGAGTAAACAGTGTCTTTCATTTGATCGCCGGTAAGTTCGGGGGTTAACGTTGCAATCCTTTTACCGTAAAATTCATCTGTAACAATCTGAAAGTTACCGTCCGGCCCTGTCAAAAATTCATATACGCTTATTGCACTGTCATTGTTATAGCATATTTCGAACTTTGTAACAGCGTTCGGTAGCCTTGTGAGATTCCATTCGTTCTGTTTGGCAGGAACCTTGTAATTACTCTTTTTATAAAATGTTCCCTTTACGGTTATTCCCTTCTCCATCGGCTGGTCGAGTTTTATCTCTTTGCGTGCCAGTTTTGTCCAGTCATACGATGTCCAGCCGTTGGTGAGCATCAGCAGGTCGAGTTCTTCGGTGCGCTCTTTGTTGGCGATGTCGAAGTAGCGGGCGGCGTCGGGGATGTAGCCTTTGAGTTCGGAGCCAAGAAGCAGGTAGCTGTACATGTTGTGGGTGTAGGAGGTCTGCTGTCTGCCGGCGGCGTCGCTCACCGAGAGGGAGAGTTCGGCATTCTCTTCTATGGGCTTGCCGTCTTCGCGCTCGATGGTTATGCTGAACTTTTCGTGGGGCTTGAGCGATAGCTTGTGCAGGGGTTCGCCGTTGGCGGTGATTTTCAGTTTGGCTGTCTCGCGGTCGCCGGGTTGGATGGTTTCGTGCATCACAAAGAACTGGCGTTCGGCAAGCGGGAGGCTGTCGTCGACAAAGACGATGGCGCGGTTCACTCCTTCGCGCAGTGAGTCTTTGGGGATGGTGAATATTCTGCCGTCGTCCTGTGAGGTGTAGCTGCTGTAGTGGGAGAGTTCGCCGCGATGTAGTATGCCCATGCCTATGGGGGTGGGGACGGCGAGGTTGTTGCTTACTTTTATGTTGATGTTCTTCTGTTCTTTACTTACTGTGATTACTACGCCTTCTTGCTCTACTTTCGGGAGGTCAAATTTGTGTTCTTTTTTGCCTCGCTTTACTTCGGCGTGGTACTTTATGTCTGCTTGGGGTGTTATCTTGAATCTGCCTTTTCCTGCGTGGGTGGGCATGCTCTTTAAAAGCAATTTCTTGTCGGCATAGATGTATATGGTGTCTTCGCCGGCTATGCCGTCTTCGCTGCGGAGTTCGTAGGCGAGGGTTGTCTCTATGCCTGCTACCATGTGTCCGCCTTCGGGGTAGAATTTGAGGTCGACGGCGGGGAGGTCTGAGGAGATCCATTCGCCACGGTACATGAATCCTCTTTTTCTATCGAGCATGTTCTTGAAGTCCCAGTTGTTGCCGTTTACTTTGTCGAAGATGGGGAAGACGCGGCTGAAGACTGCTTCCTTGCCCCAGTTGAGCATGTAGCGGGTGTAGGCGCGTATTTCGTAGTAGCCTGAGAGCAGCAGGGGCTTCAGTTCGAATTCGCCGTGGCAACAGCCTTTGTCGTCTATCTTGTACTTCTTGGTCTCTACTACATAGCCTTCGGGGGCGCATAGTTCTACATACAGCACTTTGCTGAGGGTGCTCGGGGTGTCCTTCACTCCTTCGGTGACATATGCTTTGAACCACATTGTCTCGCCTAAGTAGTAGGCAGTGTTGTCGAAGTGGAGGTAGACTCTTTCCTGTGGGAAGAGGTTGTTTACCACTGCGGCGTTGAAGACCATCTTGTCGAGGTCCTTTTCGTCGGCATACGAAAAAAGGGCGACCAATAGCAATAGTGCGATATGTAGAAGTTTGCGTAGCATAGCGTTGATTATTTTGAGATTATATAAAATTTGTCCTTATTCATTCCCGCAACGTCCAGCAACAAGACACTCTCCTTGCTGTTGTTGTGCAGTTCAACGGTGATGCATCCGTCTTTGCCCACTTCGGCATTGGGAATCCATAGTAGTGTGCGACGGTGGTCCTTCGTCTTTTCGTCCGGCTTGTTTCTTGAATAATTGGGCGAATAGAATTTCTTGCTTCTATTGTATCCCTGCACGCAGGTATAGCGGCGTACACTCTTCACTGCGATGTCGGGAACCAACCCTCCGGGCAATTTGTCCTTTCCTTTGTTGGGTATGAAGCAGGCAACAAAATTGGGATGTTCAGGGTACATCTTTTGCTGGAATATCAGATCTGTGTTATACGATTTTACACCTGTTTCCATGTCTATCACATCAACCCCATTTATATTCTTGCGTTTTTGGGCACCAGAACCGGCATCGCCTCTCACGCCCGTTTTCAGCTTTACCAGCCCCCTTCTTGCCATCTGGTTGCGGAAAACAATATTTCCGGGATAACCGTCTATCTCTTTGTCGTCCTGCGGAGTGATGGAACTGCGAAGCAAGAAGCCGAAGTAGAATGAACGGAATTTACCTTTATTGAGAAATGCGCTCCTCTGACCGTACCATCGTTCATTCCTGAACTGCTTCAATGTAGGTTCGTCGCTACGGATTACAATCTCTTTGAAGTCCATCATTTTGACGGGATCCTTACCTTTTATATACTCTTTGTCCTCAACCGGAATCTCTTCGCTGCTATACTCCCCTTGAGGCACTATCATCTTCACCCAATATGCCCAATTGTAGTTGTGCCGCCAAAAGGCACTCTGCAACACTTCGTATGCTGTGAGTACATTCTTGTAAGCATGGTGGCGCGGACCTTCCCAACCATAAACACGCCAATTGTCGGTCGAGGTTGTCAATGCCATGTGATTATACTCTTCGGATATATAGTTGCTCTCTGCTGCATAATCGTATGGGGCATAGATTTTGTTTTCTTCTTCATCGGCAAGATTGATGTCTTCGAATATATCGTTTGTCTCTCCCGCCTTGTTCAGCATCCAATTATCATTGGGTGTATAAACATAGCTCACATCCTGCGCATACTCCCATTCGTCCATAAAGTCGAGGCGTATTTCGCTCTTGGGCGGGCGAGTGGCGCGGCCTTTATGTTGTTTGGCTATTATGTTGACCTCTTCGAGTTTATTCCTTCCAAAAATATCTATGATTGTTTTGTTCCCTGCTTTATTTGCGGGCTTGTAGCCTCTGTTCCATTGCCAGTAGTCGTACAGACGGAATTTTGGCGAAAAGTATTTGTCTATAGAGAATTTGAAAATTGTATCTTGTATCTGATTTCCGGTAAGCATGGGGGTAAGTGCTGCATATTTTTTGCCGTAGAAGTCATCCAGTTCCAGTTGGAATTTACCGTCCTCTTCTGTCTTGAATTCATAATTGTTTACCATTTTGCCATTATATGCAAAATCGAAGTTCACTGTTATGTTTTTTAGTGGTATTATCCTGAATGTACCCATCTTGCCGAGTTTCTTTACAGGCTCCTTCTTCATAAAGTAACCTTTTATCTGTATGCCGTATTCTATCGGATGTTTTATGGAAAAACAGCTGTCGGTGTCGGCAAGCATGCTCCAATCGTATGAGCTCCAACCGTGAGTTAGCATCAGCAGGTCGAGGTTGTTGCGGGTGCTTTCGCTGTCATCTTCAAAGTATTGCGATGCGGCGGGTATGTAGCCCTTTAGTTCGGAGGAGAGCAACATATCTGTGTAGATGTTGTTTGAATAACTTGTTATTACGCTGTATTCTTCATCGGTTACAGCCACCGAGTAGTTGCCATGTTCGGGAAGCGGCGAACCATCCTCGCTTCCGATTTTTACCGTCAGTTTACTATAGGGCCTGAAAAAGTTTTTCTCTTCGGCATTCTGTCCGTTGATTTCTGCTTTCAACTTTACCGGAATAAGGTCACCTTGTTGCCGCGCAGAGTGCTTTACAAAGAACATCCTTTCGCACAGGGGTGTGCCATCTGCGGTGAGCAATAGGCAACGGTTGACACCCTCTCGTAACTTATCGCGGTGCATAGCAAGGGCGGTAATGTTCTTTTTGTATACGTATGCTTGGTTGCGGTTGAGGATTAGAATGCCCGCCGGTTGTATAGGCAGATTGCTTGTAACTGCGAACCGTATGCTGTCGCCATCGTGTTTTACAGCAATTGTTGCGCCGCTGTTTTCTATTGTCGGCAATTCAAATCCATACTTTTTTTTACCTTGCTTGACCTCGGCGCGATACTTTACATCCGATTGCGGGGTGAACATGAAGAATCCTTTGCCATCGTGGGTGGCCTTAGTTGTGGATAGCAACTCCGTGTCGGCAAATATTGCTATAGTGTCGTTGAGTGGTTTTCCGTTTTTGTCGCGTAATTCGAAGGCAACTTTTGTTTCAATGCCTGCGACAAGGTGTCCGCCCTCGGGAAAAAATGTGAGTGTAGGTTCTTTGCCCTCTTGTGTAACCCATTTGCCACGATAATGGATTCCGCGCTTACGGTCGAGCATATTCATAAAGTCGTAGTTGTCGCCATTTACTTTGTCGTAGATGGGGAACACGCGACTAAAGATTGCATCATCGCCCCAGTTGAGCATATAGCGGGTGTAGGCGCGTACTTCGTAGTAGCCTGAGAGCAACGAGGGCTTCAAATCGAATTCACCATGACAACAGCCTTTGTCATCGAGTTTGAACTTTTTTGTCTCTATCACATAGCCTTCGGGGGCGCAAAGTTCTACATAAAGCACTCGGCTTTGCGGGATAGCAATGACAGGGCCGTAACTGCCGGTTACGTATGCCTTGAACCACATTGTCTCGCCAAGATAGTAACCGTTGTTGTCGAAGTGCAGATAGACGCGTTCCTGTGGCAACATCCGGCTGACAGTAAGGCTCTTCAACACAAGGGTGTCAAGAGCCTTTTCGTCGGCATGGGCGCAGAGGGCGACGAGCAGCAATAGTGCGGTATGTAGAAGTTTGCGTAGCATAGTTGTTTAATTATTCAGTGTTATTGTCGGAGGGGTTTGAACTTTTGCTTGTGTATTCGGTCAAACTCCCTCCCCCGTTCTAAGCCTCACTTTACGTTCGGCACTCCTTTGGGGAGCTAAAGCTCCCGTCGTCGCAAACATTGCTTATTACGCAATGTCCCTCTTATCCAAGAGGGAGAGTTGTTTTCTCTTTGTTATTCAATATGTTACTAAAACTACGCCTCTTGAAGAGGGACAGTTCTTTCTGTTTGTCTTGCAATCCTATATCCACTGTTTACTGCAAATATATATCAAATAGTGTTTGGCGGAGTTACCCCCCCCAATTTAACATTAATTAATACATAAAATGCAGTAACACCTCGAAACAACAAGTTCTCGATGACACTGCAAAAATAACATACCGCAAGCAAAAAAAATAGGGGAAATTCCCTATTTTTTGGGGGAATTTCCCTATTTCTTTAGTTCTGACTTCTTTCGGGGCTATTCTTGCGGAACAAACCTCTTGTTCCTTTGGAATAGCTATGGTCGGAAACTGTTTACTGCTGAAATAATCTCGTCTGTCTCTGCTTCGCTGAGCAATGGGTGAAGTGGCAGGCTGAGCTCCTCGGCGGAGAGCTTTTCGGCGACGGGGCGCGACAGATGGTTCCACTCTTTGTAGCACTCCTGCTTGTGGGGTGGAATGGGGTAGTGTATCTGTGCCTGTATGCCGAGTGAGTCGAGGTGTTGTTGCAATAGGTCGCGCCGGGCAGACATCAGTGGGAATATGTGGAATACGTGTGCATCGAATTTTTCGATGTGGGGTGTACGCACATGGGGCGAGGTTATCTCTTCGATATATTTGCGGGCTATTTCGCGGCGGCGGTTGTTGTCGTTGTCTATGCGGCGCAGCTTTATGCGCAGGATGGCTGCCTGGAACTCGTCCATGCGGCTGTTGATGCCGGAGTGTTCGTGTACATATTTTTTCTTGCAGCCGTAGTTGTGGAGCGAGGTTATGGTGTCGGCAAGGTCGGTGTCGTCGGTTGTGACGGCGCCTGCATCGCCCAACGCACCGAGGTTTTTGCCGGGATAGAAACTGTGTGCGGCAGCATCGCCAAGAGAGCCTGTGCGGCGGTTGCCGTACTGTGCTCCATGGGCTTGTGCATTGTCCTCGATTATCTTTATCCCCCGTTCGCGGCAGAATGTGCCGATGGCATCGCTGTATGCGCATTGTCCGTAGAGGTGTACCATCATGTATGCCTTTGTGCGGGGGGTAACTGCTTCGCGCAGCTCCTTTTCGCCTACAAGGTAGGTCGTGGGGTCGACGTCTGCAAAGATGGGTGTCAGGCGGTTGTTGGTGATTGCAAGTACGGAGGCTACAAAGGTGTTTGCCGGCACCACTACCTCGTCGCCGTCGTGCAGGATGCCGGCTTCGCGGTAGGCGCGCAGTATGAGCCACAGGGCGTCGTATCCGTTGCCGCAGGCTATGCAGTGTCTGCTGCCGATGTATGCGGCATACTCCTTTTCGAACGAGGAGCACTCTTCGCCCAGAAGGAACCATCCGCGCTCGACAATATTGCGCAGGGCATCGGTTATTTCGGGCTCGAAGGAGGCTGTTATCTTTTTTAGGGGCAGGTAGGGTATCATTGTTGTTTATATTCGATGAATTCGTCGAAATTGCGTATATAGTCTTCGGGCTCATAGTGCTCGGATGCAAGTACGAGCGCCACTGCTCCGCTGGAGAAGTTCCTGAGCTCTTCCCATACGCCTGCCGACAATAGGAGTGCCTGCGAGGGGCGGTTGAGGTGAATGGTCTTCTCGCGTGTGCCGTCGTTTATGTAGACGTCGAAACTGCCCGAGGTGGCGATGATGAGTTCGCGCAGTGTCTTGTGGGCATGTCCGCCGCGGGATGCTCCGCCGGGAATGTCGTATATGAAGAATACACGTCGGGTGTCGAAGCCGGCGAGCTTGCCGTTTTCCACCTCTGTGAGGTTGCCTTTAGAGCCGTGGTGTCTGCCAAGCTCTATTATGCGGCAGTCGTCTATGGTTGCTTCTTTCATGGCTTGCTCTTTTTGAGTTCGAGAAACTGTGTGTAGTCGCGTATGTAGTCCTTGGGGCTGTATTTTGTGGATGTTATTATCAGTGCGGTGGAGTTAGTTGCGAAGTTTATGAGGTGGCGCCATGTGCCGGCGGGTATGTATATGCCTTTGTTGCATTGGTCGAGGTGGTAGGTGGTACGGTTGTTGCCGTCGTCGACAAGAAGGTCGAAACTGCCCGACAGTGCTATGATGAACTCTTCGCTCTTGTAGTAGGCGTGCCCCTGTCGCGCCTCGCCACCGGGGACGTCGTAGACCCAATAGGTGCGCATGATTTCGAAAGGCAGGGAGATTCCCGACTCTATGACGGAGAGATTGCCGCGCTTGTCGCGTATCTTCCCGAGCTTTATTTCGCGTACTTTGTTTTTCTTTGTTGGCATTGTCTGTTGATTCTCACAAAGCAAAGTTAATTGTTTTTTGTCTATTTCAAAATGTGTGCGGGCAAAAATGTGGTTACTTGTGTCTCTGCAATAGCTCAAGCATCTTGCGGTCGAGCTTGTGTCCTTTGTAGTTGTCGTACTTTACATCGCGGCGGTCGCTGTCAAGTACGCCGAACGAACCGTGAAGGTTCCACAATGACCACCCCCATTGGTTTTCGTCGAAAATAGAAAGTAGATCTTCCATCCATTTTAATGCGGTCTCGTGCGGTGTACGGTTGTGGCAACCAAATTCACCTATGTGTACTTTGCCGCCTTGCTGCATCCAGGGTTCCCAGTTTTTGTTCAATGTACTTCGCAACCACTCCTTGTCGTGTAGTTTGCCATTCTCTTTTAGTGGCCATGACAGATTTTCTATAGGGAAATACATGGGTGCGTTCCCGTATACCCAATTGGCTCCGTAATGAGATATGAGCATGGGTTGATAGCCGCGTCCGCTTTGTATGACGTTTTTTTCTTGGGTGAGTGTCATTAGGGGACGGTTGCCTACATCGAGCCCGTCGACAAAGATGGTGCGTTTCGGTGATATCTCCCGTATGGCCTTTATAAGGTGTTGCACTACCTTGTCGTATTTCTCGTCAGAAATGGAGGGCGCTTCGTTTATAAGATTGAAACTCAAATATTTTGATGAGTATGATTTGTATCTTTCGGCGAAAAGTCTCCAATGGAATGTGCAGGCTTCCAGTGCCGATTGGTCCTCGAAAAGGTTTGCTTTTTCGTGTGGAGGGTTTATGCAATATCCGGGTGCACGATGAAAGTTCAGGTTTATGTGTATCTTGTAACTTTTGCCCAATTCCACTACTCTGTCTATCTCTTTCAGTATATCTTCATTTATGTATCGCCAGTCGTCCTGCTTGCTCCAGCACCAATAGGAGAGGGGGATGCGTGCAAAATTGAATCCCCATTCGGACATTATCTCAAAATCCTTTTCGTTGAAAGGGGACTGAAAATCGGGGTTGAACTTGTTGAGAAGGTTGAATCCTTTAAACTGCTTTTTCCTGCTTTTCCTGAATAGTGCGGCTGATGCTTCATCGGGCGCCAAACAGAAGGCTGTTGTCAGAAGCCCCAGCTCCTTTATAAACAAACGTCGTTTCATTTTTGTGGAAATTTTTGGTGCTTGTCTGCGAATATAGGCTATTGTGGCGAAAGGAACAAATATTTGAAAACTTTGTGGCAGTCGTTCTTCTGTTCTCAAGAAAAAATGCTATTTTTGTAAGTTGTTTTGTTGCCGTCTTTGGGATGGTGGCAAATAATTTGGTCAAGATGATATATTTGCGGACTTTTTTTACTCAAATTCAATATAATACATTTATATAATAATGGCAAAGACTAAAAGCACTAAAGGTAAGAAACAGTCGAAGAAAGGGCTGTTTCCGCGTATAAAGGAATATTTTGGCGGCTCGACAATGCGTTTTGTGGTTGTGGCATGTCTGGCTATTCTGGTATTGTTCCTGGCTTCGTCGCTCTTGTCGTATGTAAGCTCGGGAGGAGTCGACAATAGTCAGGTGGAGACGGGTGCCAATGTCGACCTCAATTCAACAGACAACGGTGTGGAGAGTTGTACCGGTTCGTTGGGTGTAAGAATTGCATATTTCCTTATGAACGGCTGCTTCGGATGGGCTGCGTTTGCCATTTTCCCCTTTCTGGTAGCGCTCATCGTAAAGTTGACAAAAAGACGCAATCCGCCTCTTGTCAAATGGTTCCTCGGCTCGGCATTCGGGCTTATTTGGGGCTCGGTATTCTTCAGTTTTGCATTCGGCGACCTTATGGCGGGAAGCTTCATGTCGCCCGGCGGACTGCATGGAGATAATGCGACAACATGGCTGCTTTCGCAGATTGGTCCTATGGGGTTGGCGCTGTTGCTGTTGATAACCCTTGTGCTCTTTATGGTTTATGTTACCCGCGATACAATCATTTGGATAAAGAAGGCGTTCTTCTTCGGTGCTTCCCAGGTAGGCAGACTGAAGCCCGGAAAGTCCGATGGAAATGAAGAGGATGACGACGACGATGATGAATCCCAAGACGAAGAGGATGAAACTGAAGAGGAGCCCGAGGAGGTGGACGAAGAGGATGAAACAGGAGATGATGAGGCAGAAGATGGGGCTGAAGATGACGCGGCAGACAATCTACCTCAGGACGAGGAAGAGGAGTTTACGGTTGAACTGTCTGTCGATGAGGAACAGTCTGAACTCTCCGAAGAGAACATGGATGGAACTTCGTCGGCAGCAGACGGCGAAGAGGGTAAGGATGAGAATGTCGGCTTCGATGTGGAGGTTGCATCGGAGGAGGATATGGGTGGCAAGATGCTTGCTCCCATAAACCCCAAAGACGAACTGAGCTATTATAAACCTCCTACACTCGACTTGCTCGACAAATATGAGTCGCCTGTGCAGTCGATAAACATGGAGGAACAGACTGCCAACAAGGATAAAATTGTGAAGGTGTTGGGCGACTTCGATATTCAGGTGAGCTCGATAAAGGCTACTGTAGGTCCCACAATCACTCTCTATGAGATTACGCCTGCACCGGGTGTGCGCATTGCCAAAATCAGAGGTCTCGAGGATGACATTGCAATGTCCCTTTCGGCGCTCTGTATCCGCATCATTGCTCCCATCCCCGGTAAGGGTACGATTGGTATCGAGGTGCCCAACAGCAACAAGCAGATTGTACCGATGGTCTCTCTTCTCAACAGCCGCAAGTTCAAGGAGAGTGATATGGCATTGCCGCTCGCGCTCGGAAAGACAATCTCCAACGAGATTTATATGGTGGACCTTGCCAAGATGCCCCACCTTCTTGTGGCAGGTGCCACGGGTATGGGTAAGTCGGTAGGACTCAACGCTATAATAACATCGCTGCTCTACAAGATGCACCCTGCTTACCTGAAGTTTGTGATGGTGGACCCCAAGATGGTTGAGCTGAGCCTCTATAAGGTGCTCGAAAAGCATTTCCTTGCAAAGCTCGAAAGCGAGGACGAGACCATCATCACCGATGTGAATAGGGTGGTGCGCACCCTCAAGTCGCTCTGCGTGGAGATGGACAACCGCTACAAGCTGTTGCAGGATGCCCGCGTGCGTTCGCTCAAGGAGTACAACGACAAGTTCCTCAACCGTCAGCTGTTGCCCACAAAAGGACACCGTTTCATGCCCTACATTGTGGTGATAATAGACGAGTATGGCGACCTGATGATGCAGGCGGGCAAGGATATAGAACTTCCCATCGCCCGCATTGCCCAGAAGGCACGTGCCGTGGGTATACACATGATAATTGCTACCCAGCGTCCTACGACCAACATCATCACCGGTACCATCAAGGCCAACTTCCCCGCCCGTATGGCGTTCCGTGTGATATCGCCTGTCGATTCGCGTACGATTCTCGAGAGGACCGGTGCCAACCAGTTGCAGGGACGCGGCGATATGCTCTTCCTTGCGGGCAACGACCCTGTCCGTGTGCAGTGTGCCCTTGTGGAGACAAAGGAGGTGGAGCGCGTGTGCGACTATATTGCCGAGCAGCAGGGCTACACATCGCCCTACTATCTGCCCGAGCCCGAAGAGATGGAGGTCGATGGAGGAGCTGCTGCGCGAGGCGGGGATATCTCCAACGAGAGACTCGACCCGCTGTTTGCCGAAGCTGCGCTCCATGTGGTTGTCAACCAGCAGGGTTCTACGTCGATGCTGCAAAGAAAGTTCAACATTGGCTTCAACCGCGCCGGCAGAATCATGGACCAGCTGTGCCGTGCCGGAATAGTGGGCGAGCAGGAGGGTGCAAAACCCCGTCAGGTGCTCTGTCCCGATGAGGCAGACCTTGAATTCAGACTGAAACAGATATTGAACAATTGATTATGAAAAAGATTTTCTTTCTTTTTGCACTGCTCCTTCCATGTGTGGCAATGGCGCAGAGTGGTAATGCCGAGGGGCTGCTCGACAAGGCTGTCTCCACAATAAAGGCCGATGTGGGCGTGCAGATGGGCTTCACGATAAGAATGTACGATTCGTCGGGTGCAGAGCTCTTCGACGAGAAGGGCTCGCTGAAGATGGACGGCGAGAAATATGCTCTCCTTACCGACGGCATGAAACTATGGTGCGACGGTTCTACACAGTGGAGCTACCTTGCACAGAACAATGAGATATACATTTCGGAACCCAATGCCGACGATGCGCGTGCCTTCTCCCCCGTGCATCTGATGGAGCTCTACAAGCATGGTTTCAGGTGCGAGATGGACCAAAAACTGACTACTGCCAAGGAGAATGCCGTTACTATGAGTGAGATTGCACGTGGAAACGATATTAAGCGGGTGACTGTGGTGCTCGATAAACAGAAATCGTTGCCTGTGCGTTTGATAGTAAACTACGAGAATGGCAGCAGAGCCAACATCGTGGTCGACAGCTACAAGGGCAGATGCAAATTCTCGAACAAGGAGTTCCGTTGTCGCGAAAAGAACTTCCCGGGTGTCGAGGTTGTGGATATGCGTTGAAAATAGAGAATAAATAAAAAAGATATATTATGGAAAGAGTAAAATGTTTGATAATAGGTTCGGGCCCTGCCGGCTACACTGCTGCAATATATGCGGCACGCGCCAATCTTTCGCCCGTGGTAATTGAGGGCTTGCAGCCCGGAGGTCAGCTCACACAGACTACCATCATAGAGAATTTCCCCGGTTTCCCCGCCGGAATCACCGGATTCGAACTGATGGACAATATGCGAAAACAGGCTGTGAATGTGGGTGCCGATGTGCGTTCGGGCTCTGTGGTTGAGGTCGATTTCGAGGAGAATCCCTATAAGGTTACTCTCGACAACGGCACTGTGATCGAGAGCGAGACTGTGATTGTTGCAACCGGTGCAACTGCAAAATATCTCGGCATTGCCGACGAGACAAAATATCAGGGTAAGGGTGTAAGCGCCTGTGCTACATGCGACGGATTTTTCTTCCGCAAGAAGATTGTTGCCGTTGTCGGTGGTGGCGACACTGCTTGCGAGGAGGCAAACTACCTTGCTTCGCTTGCTGCAAAGGTCTATCTCATTGTTCGCAAGCCCTACTTGCGTGCTTCCAAGGCTATGCAGGACCGCACACTCAACAATCCCAAAATCGAGGTGCTTTTCGAGCATAACACCGAAGGACTTTTCGGCGAAAACAAGGTGGAGGGTATCCATCTTGTGAAACGCAAAGGCGAGGCTGACGAGAAGCATTACGACCTCGATATCGACGGCTTCTTCCTTGCAATAGGCCACAAGCCCAACAGCGATATATTCAAGAGTTATCTTGCAACCGACGAGACGGGATATTTTGTAGGTGATGCGAGCGGCGTGCGCACAGTAGTTCCCGGCGTCTTTGTTGCCGGCGATGTTGCCGACCCTCACTACCGACAGGCTATCACAGCTGCGGCAAGCGGTTGCAAGGCTGCAATGGAAGCCGAGAGATACCTCTCTTCGAAGTAGTAACGTCTGTACACAGTCTGTATAAACCAAATTCCACCGCTTCGCGCCTTATGGCATCCGAAGCGGTGGAATTTGGTTTAAATTTGGTTTATATAATGCGAACTAATTCAACTGTTCATTATATAGATGAGCGCATTTATTTTTATCTATTATAAATTGTTGTTCAAATGAATATGAACGCGGATTATCCGTGTTGTCATTTGTCGCAAAGTCGACATAGTTCCTATCTACCACAGAATATGCTTTAACCTCTCCGTCCTTAATGAAAAGAATTGTAGAAAACGAATCAAATAAGGTGTTATTGTCGCATTTGTTCCTTAGTCTGTCTGACATCTTAAGACTGGTAAAATTTTTGTTTTCTGTATTTGTATAGGGATCTAATAACAATATGCTGTCATATTCCTCCTTACAATACTTTGCCAAAGAGAAAGGCTCTTCTATCGCTTGTTCTTCTAAGTTTAATTCAAGCATTGGTTCTTTTGTACCAAGCAACCCAAAAGTATCTAAAGCGAAGCATATATCATTCTTCAAGTTCTTTTTGCAAGATGCCAGTGGCATTGTAAAAAGAAATATAAAAATAGCAATTTTAAGTACCGGTTTGCAATATACCATCATCTGCAGCTTTGATTATTTTTCTTAACAGTTCGTCTTCACTCCAATTGTTCTTTATGGCCTGATTGCCTAGGTAATACCCTACGGAATTGTTGTGCAGGTCCATTATTTTTTCATTGATTTTATTGCTTGGAGTATTCTCATGGGCATTTCCGTATTCTTCTGCAAGCGGTGAATTCAGACCTGCAGATACTTGATTTAGTGCACACCAGTAGCAGTGACGTACAGCATCACCATATCCATTGGATGTGCCATTAAAAAGCCTGCCTACACTCTTTGCCTTTTTTGAATTATTGTAGAACTTATATGCCATACGAGGATAGTTGAAAATAAAGTTTTTCTCATCTTCGGATAGACTTTGATATGTTCCATAAGGACCTTTGTCGTTAGGCTTATTTATATTACCATTGTCATTCACTCGCCTCCTTGTTGTGTTAAAGATGCCGGGCATTTCATCATTGTCGTCGTAAAAATGTCTCATAATGCTTTTTTACTGCAAATGTAATGCGAGGACAATGTCTTGTGGTTGTAGAAATAACAATTTATCAAAAAGAAAAATTCATTCTACAATAACTGTATTGCGATTTGCCTACTCCTCTTCTTCCTCGGGGCGAGGCATAAAACTCATTTCGCAACGGCAGATTGCCTCTCCGCTGTCTTTTACTATCTGCACATAGTAGGTGTCGTCTTCAACCTCCTTCATGTGATAGTTGAGACCTTCGCCCGGTTTCGCCTCTTGCATATAGGCAACCACAAAGCGGCTGAAGTCGTGTGTGTAGAGATATTCGAGGGGCAGTATGTCCATAATGTGGTCGATGTAGCGTATGCTGTTCATGTGGCCGTTGATGTCGACATCGCTGTATCTTATGCGACGGTGAACCGCCTCCACATCATCTACGTTGCATCGGCGGGGCGACGGCACTCTGGGGATGCTGAAGGGCTCCTCGGGGGTGAGATAGTGTACAAAGAGGTCGTGGAATTCGCTGTCGAAATCAAAGGGTGCACGTGTGTCGAGGTCGATCATGGCAAATGTGCACATCATTGCTGCAAGCTCGTTGCCATTCTCGTCTATTGCACGCAGACAACGGTCTGTAAAACCTCTGTATGCGTTCTTTATGAATGTCTCTATTGTGAATTTCTGCCCGCCGAGGGGGATGTTCTTTATGTCGAGAATCATACGTGCCATCACCCATCCCAATTTGCGTGTAGCGCCGAAGCCGCGGTTGTCGGCGTGATGACCGGCACATGAGAGCATCATGTTGCACAGGGCGCTGGGGCGCATACGGTGGAGTTTGTCAACTGTGGTCTTGTCCACTACAAATTCGAAACGGTCTATTTTAGGTAAAAATTCCATAGTGTTGATTTTTGGTTTTGTAACTGTTTCTGTACTTGTTGCAAAGTTAGTGCAATTGTCCCGATTATTTTACAGTTATCCAGGGTGTAGTTTGTTAAATAGTCTCAAAAGCCCGGTGATTTTTACCTTATTGGTTGTGATAATAAGCAAATTAGAGGGTGCACAGGAAGTGCACCCTCTAATTTCAGTATGTTTATCAACGGATTACTTGTTGAATGTCTTCTCGCTCTTGATTACACCGTTAGCATATACTCTTCTGATGATGCATACGCCCTTAGCGGGAACGTTGGATGTTACACCGTCAGGAGTGATGTATGATGTAGAGATTACCTCACCTGCGGGCTCGTCAACAACGATGTCGTTGATTGATGTAACAGCTGTTACGGGGATAATCTGCCACTGTGTGGTGTTGGCTGAGTAGCTCCATGTTGCAACGCGACCGTAGTGAGCAGCACCTGATGTTGTGTAAGGGCCACCGCCGGTACGTGTCTCGAAGTAGCAGTAGCTGGGGTAGCTGGGCTGATGCCATGCATCAACACCTACAAGAGTCCAGTCACCGATCTTCTGTGAGCCGGGACGCATGTAGATAAGAGGAGCTGCGTCGTTGCTGCTGAAGGGTGATGTTGTGATGTTCTTACCGTTGGGGAATGCAGGAACCATATACTCGTTGTAGTATACGTTCTTGATGGTGTACTTAGCCCATGCTTCTTCACCTTCGTTGACTATTGTATCCTGTGTGAATGTCCAATGGAATATAGAAGAATCCATTCCATTGATTGAATACTCGTAGTTGAAGTATACCATGTTGGCAGCACTTGCGTCAGCACCTGAACCGTCTGCCGGACCTACAAACATAGAGAGTTTGCAGTCTTCGCCGTGGAACTGTTTGAATTCCTTGTTAGAACTGCGGATGATGTAGTCGTTGCCTGAGATGAGCTCTACAGTCTCAACAGAAGGTATAGTCTGGATTACAGCCTGCAACTCTGTTGTTGCGCTCTGCATTGCAGCCGCGTCGTCGCTTTCCAATACTGCAACAGCCTTGGCGTAAGCCTTTGCGATAGGCTCGATGGCAGCAGCCTTGAGCATACCTACAGCCTCGCCTGCATTTTCGTATTCGATGCCGTAAGACTCGAGAGATGCGATAGCTCCCTCAAGGTTGAGCTTGTCGTAGTTCTCAACAGAAGCCTTGTATATGTACCAGTCAGACTCGCCGTCTTTGTCGTCAGAATCCCAGTCGGTGATTGTGAACATACCGATGTTGGAAGCCCATGCCTGCATTACAAAGATAGCCTCACTGCCGTAGCCGCCTGCTGCTGTTTCAGAGGGGTCTGTGATAACACCTTCGTAGTAGATCTTGAATGATTTCTCGAGGTTGGTGCTGTTCATGATGCTCAAGGGAGCAGCCTCAGCTGTGATGTGTGTTACAGAAGCACCTTCCCAACCTGCGGGAGTCTTGAGGTATGCGTTGTTTGAAATGTTGCGCATGTAGAGCTTACCATCGCCGGCGTCCTCGAATGTAACGATTGAAGCGCTGCCGGGGTTAACGGTACCTGCGTTCTGCCATGCACCGTTGTAGTAACCGGAACCCTCTGAGCCGTTTGTTACAACATCGAGGTTACCGTACAACAGGTAGAGCTCGCCAGCCTGAACCTGAGAGGCGTCTGTTATCTGCTCGCCCTGTGTTACAGGATACAAGTCGGGGAAGAGGTCGTTGTATGCGATTGTTGTGCCGGCTGTGAGTGCGTAGTCGAGAGGTGTGTGCTTGTAGTAGTCGCTGGTGTTAGAGCGGCTTATTGTCTTGAAGAAGAATGCGTTGACGGGCTCGTCAAGTGCTATCTCGATGTATGCGTAAACGCCCTGCTCGGGAGCGAAGCTTGTTGCGTTGGGGTCATAGCAGCCGTGATAGTATGAACCGTGATCTTTGTCAACTATTGCAGCAAGACCGCCACCGTCGCCATCCTGTATTGAGTTTGTTGTAAGCATATCCTCGCGGAGCTCTATTGTGTCGCCCTCTGCTGTGAAGAGGTACAATTCGCCGAGGCAGAAGAAGGGAGTACCAGACTCTGTCTCACCTGATGAGTTCTTGAATACAGTCATACGGAGAATGTCTGTCTCTTCTGCAAGGTAGTATACAGGTGATGTCCATACCCATGAGTTGTTTACCTGAGCACTTGCTGTAAGACCATCTGCCTCGTCCTCGATGTGGATGGGGAACTGTGCTACGTTCTTTACCTCTGCTGCATAGAAGAGGGCGAGAGTGTTGCACATCATATCGATGGTAGCTTCAACATTTGCTGAGTTTACGGGGTTGTCGGCAACCATACCGCCCTTGTCCATTGCATCTGTAAGTGTCTCGATCCAGCCTTCGGGGTAGCAACCGTTTACCCAGCCGTCGGAACCGCAGAAGAGTTCTTCGTTGCTGACAATTGCGTCGATAGAGTCTGAAAGAACGTAGATGTATGTGATGCGGTATGCATTGATGAACTCGTTGAGTGATGCATCCATTGCAAGAAGCTCGTCTGAAGAAGCCTCGCCTGCTGCGATGGCTGCCTTAGCATCTGCGATAGCTGTAGAGAGTGCCTCGTACTCGCCGTCGTCCTCGCTTGCAATACCCTGGATAGCCATGAAGTTCTCACCCTTGGCGATTGTAGCCTCGAGCATGGGCTGGATAGAGCTCATGTTTGTGCTTGCCTCGTAGATGTTCCATGCATAGTGGTAGGTAGATGTTTCGCCTGCCATGTTGTCCTTGTTCACCCAGCTCATTTTGACGAAACGACGCTGACCGAGGTAGTTGTTCTCGCTTGTGATGATGAATGCGCCATCTGTTGTGTCGCACTCGGCAAATTCGAGAGCTGCTGCCTCCAAGGGGTTTGCTGTTGCCTCTACATAGGCACCTGCCTCAATCTCGCCACCCTTCTTGATGTAGCGGTTGTATTTGAGCCAGTGCATGAAGTATTTGCCTTCGCCTGCATCCTCGAGCCACATAAGGCTGGCTGATGAGGGTGTAAGAGCTGCACCGATGGGAGAGTGGTAGTATGCCTCACCGTAAGAGGGCAATGTACGCTCGTCGTCTGTGCGTGTGAACTCGAAGTAGTTACCACGGATAACATAGAGCTTGTTGGGCTGGAGAGCGTCAACTGATGTTACCTGCTCGCCAACAACGAACTCCTCGTCTTTCCAAGGCAATGCCTCTGTACCGCCTGTTATACCAATGTGTGTGGGGTCGGTGAAGAAGTAGTAGTAACGTGTATCATACTGCAACTGGAATTTGCTCATAGCATCTGTAAGAGCAATCTCGATGTAGTGATAAGCCTGGGGTACCTCACCCTTGGAATAGGTAGAGTGGAAGTGTGTGTTGGGGTTGTTGTCAACCAATGCGTCGATTGAACCCTCGTTGAGAGCAAGAGCGTTGGTTGTGATCATGTCGGCTGTAAGCTCAACCTGCTTGCCTTCACCGTCGAAGAGACGGAGCTCTCCAATAGCGAATGTGGGGAATGCTGATGAGTTGTTACTGAAACCGCTGGGGAAGTTCTTGTCTACGTTTTCTGTAGAGAAGACAGTAAGACGGATAGTACTTGTAGCCTCGTCCAGTGTGTAGACCGGAGTGGTTACCTGATTGTACATACCCATAACTTTTCGGGCAGATGCGTCAGTTGAGGTCAGTTTCAATTCATACTGCCATGATTGCGCCTGTACTCCGAAACATGCCATCATAGTGATGAGCAAAGAGAAGTAAAGTTTTCTCATAAATAAAGTTTTTTTGGGTTAATATTATGTTGGTTTTTAATTTGTTCTAATCTGTCGATTAGTGATAATGTGCAAATGTAGTGATTTTTTTTTGAATAAACCTTTTTTGTGAATTTTTTTTCTATAAATAGGGAATGAAATATTCATTTGACGTTCAGAAATCGGTCTTGTGCTTTTTCAGTTGCTCCCTGAGTGCCTTTGCTTTGCCGTCAGTTACCTTGTCCATCAGTGCCCAGAAACGGTCGCTGTGGTTGAGCTCTATTGTGTGGCACAGTTCGTGCAGCAGCACATAGTCGCTCAGTTCAGGGGGAAGCAGTTGCAGATATATGCTCAGGCTGATGCTTCTGCGGTTGGTGCAGCTGCCCCAGCAGCTGTGGCTGTCGCGTAGCGTTACGCGGCTGTAGCTGAACCCGAACCGGTTGGCAAGTTGCTTCAATCGGGCAGGGAGCACTCTTTTGGCAACTGTGCGCAGGGCTGTGATGCGCACCCGTCGCAGCCACTCCTGCATCTCGTCGTTGTCGAACTGTGTGGCGGCGGGGTAGAGCAAGGTTGTATGGGTGTCGTTGTATCTTATGTAGAACTCTTTTCTCTCGGTGGGTTGCAGAGCGAATGTGAATCCGGGGGTCTCTATCTTGTAGTCGGGTGTTATCTTTTCGGGCTTGTTCTCATCGCATTGCCGCAACAGCTTTTCGCCGTACATGGCAAGTGCATGGTCGAGTTCCTCTCTTTTTGCCGCCGGAGGAAGCGTTATTGATATCACTCCATCCTTTGCGCGCAATAGGATGCGGCGTGCACGCGGGTTGACGGTAATGTGCAGTTCGCCGTACTGCGGGTGGTGTTCTATTGTTCTGTACTGTCTCATAGGGGTGTTAGCTAAAAGCAGACAGACTCTCACGCCATGGAGAGTCTGTCGGTTATAGGATGTAGTGCTGTTTACAGTATGATGTGTGTACCTTTAGCACCATCGATTGAGTCGGCACGGGTGATGATTACTTTGCTTACTCCACCGTTGAGGGCGTTGAAGGCGTTGTCTATCTTGGGTATCATGCCACCGCTTACTATTCCCTCCTCTTTCAGCTTGCTGTAATAGTCTGTCGTTATCTGTGGAATGACGCTTGTCTCGTCCTCGGGGTCGCGCATCACTCCGGGGTGTTCGAAGCAATAGGTCAGTGTTACATCGAAGTGGGGGGCGAGGGCTTTTGCTGTCTCGGCAGCCATGGTGTCGGCGTTGATGTTTAGCATGTTGCCTTTGCCGTCGTGTGTGAGGGGTGCCACTATGGGGACAATGCCTTGCGAGATGAGTCCGGCGAGCATCTCTCCGTCGGCTCCCTCAACGTCGCCTACGTATCCCCAGTCGATATCCTTTATGGGGCGCTTGTGGGCACGGATGATGTTGCAGTCGGCTCCGGTGAGACCGAGGGCGTTTACTCCGCGTGCCTGCATGCCGGCTACTATGTTCTTGTTTACAAGACCGCCGTAGACCATCGTTACAACTTTCAGCGTCTCGGCATCGGTTACGCGGCGACCGTCGATCATGCGGCTCTCGATGCCCAGTTTCGCAGCTATCTTGGTTGCCGAACGGCCTCCGCCGTGGATGAGCACTTTCTTGCCTTCTATTTTTGCAAAGAGGTCGAGCAACTGCATGAGTGTTCCGTCCTCTTCTACTATCTTGCCGCCTACTTTTATGATTGTTATCTTCTCTTTCATAGTTATTTAAGGTTCGAGGTATGTATATCCGTAGAGTCCCGAGCGGTAGTTCGACAGGAACTCCTTGCCCTCTTCGAGGGTGATGCGTCCCGATTTTACCGATTTCGTTACCCATGTCTCAAGTGTGCGCACCAGCTTGCGGGCGTCGAACTGTACGTAGTCGAGTACGTCGGCAACGGTCTCGCCGTCTATGGTCTTGTCTATCTTGTAGCCCTTCTCGTCAACGGTGATGTGTACGGCGTTGGTGTCGCCGAAGAGGTTGTGCAGGTCGCCGAGAATCTCCTGATAGGCTCCTACGAGGAAGACTCCTATGTAGTAGGGTTCGTTCTTCTTGATGCTGTGTACGTTGAGCGAGTTTGTGGGGTTGCCGTAACTGCGGAAGTTGGCTATCTTGCCGTCGCTGTCGCAGGTGATGTCCTGTAGGGTGCAGGTGCGGTCGGGGCGCTCGCCGAGACGGTGTATGGGCATGATGGGGAAGTATTGGTCTATCGCCCATAGGTCGGGGAGCGACTGGAAGAGCGAGAAGTTGCAGAAGTACTTGTCGGCAAGCAACTTGCGCAGCTTGCGCAGTTCGTCGGGGGCGTGCTTCAGGTCTTTTGCAATGTCGCTTATCTCGCGTGTTACCGACCAGAAGAGGCGCTCTATCTGTGCGCGTGTCTTCAGGTCTACAATGCCGTGGCTGAATAGCTCGAGTGCCTCTTCGCGTATCTGCACCGAGTCGTGCCATGCCTCGAGCATGGTGCGCTGGCTTAGGTTGTCCCAGATGTTGTAGAGTTCGTGCACAAGCTTGTGGTCTTCGCCCGAGACCTCCCACTCTTCGTCCATGTGGGGAAGGGCTGTTGTCTCCATCACCTGGAATATGAGCACAGAGTGGTGTGCCGATACGGAGCGTCCGCTCTCTGTGATGATGTTGGGGTGGGGGATTCCGTTCTTGTCGGCTGCGTCGATGAAGTAGAAGAGTGCGTCGTTTACATATTCTTGTATGGAGTAGTTGACGCTGCTCTCGCTGTTCGCCGAGCGTGTGCCGTCGTAGTCTACGCCGAGTCCTCCGCCTATGTCTGTGAATTCTATGTGGTAGCCGAGCTTGTGCAGTTGCACATAGAACTGTGATGCTTCGCGCAGGGCGGTCTTTATGTTGCGTATGTTGGTCACCTGGCTGCCTATGTGGAAGTGTATCAGTTTCAGGCAGTCGTTGATGTCGTATTTTTCGAGTATTTCGAGGGCTTCGAGCAGCTCGCTGGAGGTGAGTCCGAATTTGCTTGCATCGCCGCCGCTGTCTTCCCATTTGCCACTGCCCTCGGATGCCAATTTTATGCGTATGCCTATGTTGGGGCGCACACCTAAGCGTTTGCCCATCTTGGCTATGAGCTTGAGCTCGTTGAGCTTCTCTACCACAAGGTATATGCGGCGTCCCATCTTCTGGGCGAGAAGGGCAAGCTCTATGTAGCTTTCGTCTTTGTAGCCGTTGCAGATGATGATGGAGTCGGAGTCGGTGTTGACGGCTATCACTGCGTGCAGTTCGGGCTTTGAGCCGGCTTCGAGTCCTATGTTGTATTTCTTTCCGTGGCTCATGATCTCTTCGACCACGGGGCGCATCTGGTTCACTTTGATGGGGTAGACAATGAAACTCTCTCCCTTGTAGCCATATTCCTTGGCTGCAATCTTGAAGCAGCCCGATATCTTTTCAATGCGATTGTCGAGAATGTCGGGGAAGCGTAGAAGGACCGGTGCGGATACGTCGCGAAGCTGCAGTTCGTCCATCAGTTGCTTGAGGTCTATTGCTACACCGTCTTTCTTGGGGGTTACTGCTACGTTGCCATCTTCGTTGATGCTGAAGTAGGAGGCTCCCCATCCTTTGATGTTGTAGAGTTCCTCGGAGTCTTCAATGCGCCATTTTCTCATTTCTGTAATAGGGTTAACGTGTGTTTTACTAAATGTTTCCTTGTTCTTGTTGTTTTATTCTTGTTGTCCTAAATTCCGAACTGCTTGCGGAATTTTTCTACCGATTCCTTCACCTGCATCCTGTCTTCGAGACGGTCGGCTGCAAATGTGTGTGTGGCTTGTGTGTAATAGGGCAGGCGTTTTTTCATCTGCTCTTCGATGAAGAGGCTTATCTCTTCGTCGTTCTTGTCTTTGAGCAGGGGGCGGCGGCTCTTGGCTATCCTCAACCTTTCGAGCAGCCTTTCGTGCGGCACTTCGAGGTAGACTGTCGTGCCTTGCCTGTTCATGTATTCGATGTTGTCGAAGAAGCAGGGGGTGCCTCCGCCTGCCGATATCAAAGCATCCTCGAATTCACATACTTCGTGGAGCACAGTCTGCTCTATCTTGCGGAAACCATCTTCGCCGCGTTCGGCAAATATCTGGTTTATGCTCTTGCAGTGACGCAGCTCAATGTAGTTGTCGAGGTCTATGAATGTCAGTCCCAACTCTTTGGCAAGCGCCCGTCCGAGGGTGGTTTTGCCCGAACCCATGAATCCTATGAGGATGATGCGTGTCATTGTCTGTCTGTTATTTCTTCTTTGTGTATTTGCGTCCTCCTTTGCCGGTGGTCTCGCGTTCTGCCTGCTGCTTGATTATCTCGTGGCACTCTTCGATGGTGAGTTCCGCGGGAGTTGCACTCTTGGGCAGTTTGTAGTTCTTGCCTTTGTAGGCTATGTAGGGACCGAAGCGTCCGTTGAGCACCTGCATTTCGGGCTCCTGGTCGAAGCTCTTGATTATGCGCTCAGCCTCGGCTTTGCGTTTGGCGATTATAAGCTCTATTGCCTCTTCGAGTGATACGGTGAGCGGGTCGTGGCTCTTGGGCAACGATATGTATATGTTGTTGTGCTTGATGTATGGTCCGAACTTGCCGGCACCTATGGTGACGCTCTTCTCTTCGTAGTCGCCGAGTGTGCGGGGCAGGCTGAAGAGTTCGAGTGCCTCTTCGAGGGTTATTGTCTCGAGTGTCTGTCCGGGTTTCATCTGTGCAAAACGGGGCTTCTCCTCGTCGGTAGAGGCGCCTATCTGCACGATGGGACCGAAGCGTCCTATCTTCACCGATACGGGTTTGCCGCTTGCGGGGTCTGTGCCGAGCACTCTTTCGCCAACCTTGCGTTCGCTCTTCGTCTGCAATATGTTGCTGATGAGTGTGTCAAATCCGCTGTAGAATGTGCTTATAGGTTCTGACCATTGCTTGTTGCCCTCTGCTATTGCGTCGAAGTCCTTTTCAACGGTTGCGGTGAAGTTGTAGTCCATAATCTCGGGGAAGTTCTCGAGCAGGAAGTCGTTCACCACAATTCCTATATCTGTGGGCATGAGCTTGGATTTCTCTGCTCCTACCTTTTCGCTGTCCACGTATGCCGTTATCTTGCCGTCGCTGAGGGTGAGACGGTTGTAGCTGCGTTCTGTGCCGGGCTTGTCGCCGCGAAGCACATATTCGCGCTGCTGTATGGTGCTGATGGTGGGGGCGTATGTCGACGGACGGCCGATACCCAGCTCTTCGAGTTTGCGCACAAGGCTTGCCTCGGTGTATCGGGGTGGATGTTGTGTGAAGCGCTCGGTGGCTGTGATTACCTGTGTCTTCAGCTCTTCGCCGATGTGCAGAGGGGGGAGCGACTTTGCTTCGGTGTTTGTCTCGTCGTCGGTCGATTCGCGGTATACGTGCAGGAATCCGTCGAAGAGGGTAACTTCGCCTGTGGCAACGAAACTCTCATTGTGGTTGCTGATGGCTATGTTGACGGTTGTCTTCTCAACTTGTGCGTCTGCCATCTGTGATGCTATGGTGCGTTTCCAGATAAGTTCGTAGAGACGTTTTTCGGTCTGTGTACCTTCGATGGTCTTGTTGTCCATGTAGGTGGGACGGATGGCTTCGTGTGCCTCCTGTGCGCCTTTGGAACTTGTGGAGTATTGGCGGGTTTTGAGATATTTTTCTCCAATGCTTTCTGTTATCACCTTTTTGCACGAGTTGAGACAGAGACTTGACAGGTTTACCGAGTCGGTACGCATGTAGGTGATGTGTCCCGATTCGTAAAGGCTTTGCGCTATTCTCATTGTCTGCATGACGGAGAGCCCCAGCTTGCGTGCAGCCTCTTGTTGCAGGGTAGAGGTGGTGAAGGGTGGTGCCGGATATTTTTTCAGGGGCTTGGTGTTCACTTCGTCTATTGTGAAGGTTGCGCCGTCGCACGATTCGAGGAACTTCTGCGCCTCTTCCATTGTCTTGAAGCGGGTAGAGAGTTCGGTGCTGATGATGCTGTCGCCATCTTTGGGGTCGACGGGAGTGAACTGTGCGGTTACGCGGTAGCTCGACTCGGTGGAGAATCTGTTGATTTCGCGCTCGCGTTCCACAATAAGGCGCACTGTTACCGATTGTACACGACCTGCCGACAGAGCGGGCTTTACCTTGCGCCACAATACGGGAGATAGTTTGAAGCCTACTATGCGGTCGAGTACTCGGCGTGCCTGCTGGGCGTAGACGAGGTTGGTGTCTATTTCGCGAGGGTTCTCTATGGCGCGCAGTATCGCGTTCTTGGTTATCTCGTGGAAGACGATGCGGCGTGTATTTTCGGGCTTCAGACCGAGCACAGTGTAGAGGTGCCAGCTTATTGCTTCTCCTTCGCGGTCTTCATCGGATGCGAGCCATACGATTTCTGCTTTTTTCACTTCGGCTCTAAGCTCATTGACTACTTTCTGCTTGTTTGCCGGTATTTCGTATTCGGGTTCGAATGTGTCGGTATTTATGCTGAACTCTTTCTCCTTGAGGTCGCAGATGTGTCCGTAGCTGGACATTACCTTATAATCCTTTCCGAGGAATTTTTCTATTGTTTTAGCTTTCGCCGGGGACTCTACTATTACTAAATTCTTGTGCATGATTCTTTATGCCTTACTGCTTTTGGGCGCAAAAGTAAGAAGAAAATGTTGAATATTGAAATTTTGATAGAAAGTTTGTGCTTTTGTTCCTTATTGATATGGGAATAATATGAGGATGATTCCCTTGTGAAGCCCTTTGTAGAGGAAAAAAGAGAGGCTGACGCCAAAGTCCTTCAACTTTTGGGTCAGCCTCTCTTTTGCTTTTGGATTGCTGTATGCCTGTGAAATTAGATGTTTGCAATCTTGAAGTTCTTGTAGAGAGACTTGGTCTCTGCACCCTCTTTCACCTGCATGAGGATACGGCCGGGAACTGTCTTGAGAGCAGCGTCTGTGAACTCTGCTACTGCCTCACCGTTGATGTATGTGTTTACCTTGCCCTCTTTCACTGTGATGCGGAAGTTGTTCCAGTCGCCCTTCTTCAAGAGAGAAAGTTTCTCTTCAGGGATTTCGAACTTCCAACCTGCAATCTCGCCCCACTCTTTGCCCTTCTTGGGGATGAATGCGTGGAACCAGATGGGTGCACACTCTTTGCCTTCGCTCTTTACATCTACTGAGAAGTCGAAGTCGTAGAGGTAGTTGCGTGTTGCGATGCAGCCTTCGATTTTCTCGTCGCCGTTCTCTACAACGAGGTTGCCCTCTGCGTCAACAGAAGCCTTTACACCACCGAATGTGTCCCAACCTGCGAGGTCTTTGCCATTGAACATTGCAACTGCTGCACGCTCTTTTGCGGGGAGCTCCTTGATTTTGATGTTGCGGAAAGATGCGGGGTCGCCGTGGTCCTGGAGGCAGAGAAGACCTGTGTTGCACAATCCGTACTCGGGTGCCATTGTCCATTTGCCGCTTGCCTTTCTTACGAACCAGTCGTCTGTCCATGCTTCGAATTCAACGATTTTCTCGCCGTTGAGCCAGTGCTCTACATGACCGTTGTCGAATACTATCTTTGATGAGTTCCATTCGCCTACGGGGTTGATGTGCATCTTGCTGTAATCGGGGAGGTGCATAGCATAGTCTACGCCAATCTTCTGCCAGTCTTCCAATTTGGCGGGTGCGTTCTTCTTCTCCCATCCCTCTACGTCGATAAGCTGGTACTCGGGTGCTGTTACGTAGGGTACGCTGAACTGGGGACGCTCAACTACGTGGTAGAGCATACCGCTGTTTCCGCCGTTTGTGAGTTTCCAGTCCCATACGAGCTCGAAGTTCGCGAATTTCTTGTCTGTAACGATGTAGCCGTGGCCGTCGCTTCCTTCGCCTGATGCCTGGATGCAGCCTTCTACTACGTGCCAGCCGCCTGCGAGTGTGTCGCGGTTGTAGCTGCGCCAGCCGTCGAGTGTCTTACCATCGAAAAGAAGTTGCCAGCCTTCTGCTTTTTCTGCCTCTGTGAGTGTGTTGGGCTGAGGTGCCTGCTGACAAGATGTCATCATGCCTGCAACGAGTGCCGATGCAGCAACGAATGAAAAGAATTTTTTCATGTTTTTAGTGGATTAGATTGTTTTATATAATGATTTTTTTGTACTCCTTTTGTTCTCTTTGAGAGAGCTTCCCGAAAAAGCGGTGCAAAGGTACTAACTTTTTATGTAATAGATGGAAAATAATAAAAAAAATATCGCGCTGCGGCGCGATATTTTTTTATTTCGGAATCTCCGGTTTAGAAATTGAATTCCACTCCGGCTGTGAAGTTTATTCCTCTTGAGAGGTAGCCTGCATAGCTGTAGTAGTTTTTGTTGAGCAGGTTGTCGCCCTGAATGTATGCACGCAGCAGGCTGTTGAAACGGTAGAATACTTCGGCGCCGAGATTGTTGGTGTCTCTGATGCGTCCGTCGTCTCCTTTGGTGTGGCGTGTGTACTCATATTTGAGTCCGGCATAGAGTCCTTCGTATATTCTGGCGCGCGCCTTGAGCACTGTCTCTATCATGGGAGTGTAGAGCAACAGGTTCTTTTCGCCGTCGCAGTCCCATTTGTTGTATCGTGCATCGGCAGATATGTCGAGCCATCCGCCGTGGTCGAAGGTTGCCTTGCCGCCTATATAGTATTTGCGTGTGTCGTCCTGTACAAAGTCTGTGAAAATGAGGCTCTGGGCATTGTTGTACGATATTGTAGGCAAGAGATTGTATTTGTTGTAGTCGTATCCCATGTAGAAGTGGAGTCCGAACTGTCCCATGCTGATGCGGGCTCCTGTCTCTATGTCGAAGACTTCGTATGTGGGCGTGTGTTGCGGCTGGTCGTTGCGGTAGCACCAGTAGGGCGATTCTTCGCTTAGGGTTGAGAAGGTGTTGAGTTTGTTGCCGCCTGTTGCCGATGCGTAGAATGTGATGTAGTCTGTTATGGGACCCTCGAATCTGATGTCGGGTGCGAGTGCAAGCTTCTTGCCGTTGGCTGTGAGGATGTCGGCATGTATTCCCAAACGCAGTTTCCATGTTTCGA
The DNA here is from genome assembly GCA_045578665.1 of Bacteroidaceae bacterium. Classification (GTDB taxonomy): domain Bacteria; phylum Bacteroidota; class Bacteroidia; order Bacteroidales; family Bacteroidaceae; genus HGM04593. Next base: position 39,634 of record JAZNKR010000100.1, read on the forward strand.
AACGGAAATTCATGAAGGGGTTGGTGCGTATCGAGATATAGTTGTCGTATCCGCTGTTGGCGGGCTTGAGCGCGTTGTTGTATGTGAACGCGTCTAAGTCGGTTGCAATGCCTACATTGCGCAGCTGGTCGTCGGGAATCTCGTATGTAAATTCTCCTCCGGCAGTGAAGCGGTTCTCGCTTATGCGCTCTTCTGCGGCAGCTGAGTATTTGCGTGTGTTCAATGAGTAGCCGGCATTGGCTTTGTATGCTATCGCTCCTGAGAGATTGGATTCAATCTCGGCTGACAGGCTGTAGCTGTTGCCGTGTTGTTTGTCGGTGGCAAGGAGTGTGGCAAAGCCTGCGGGCTGGTAGTTGAAAACATTGTTGTTGAGAGCTCCTGATACCTTCATTGTGAGGTATCTGAAGTTGTGTGTATAGTCGGCAGTGAACCATGTGTCGAAGAGGCGCGAATCCCAATCGCGGCTACCTTTCTTCAGAGCATCTATGCTGCATTTGTATCCTGTGAGTGATGCGAAAAGGTCCAGTTGGTTGTTCTCTCCGAGACCGAATGTGTATGCACCTTTCAAGTCGGTGTTGTTGCAGTTGCCATAGCCTATGCGGGCATAGCCGTTGGATATGGCAGGCTGTCCGGGGAGAAGGTCGGTGAGGTCGCGGTTGCTTATGAATTGGCCGAACGGCGATGCAGTGCGTGCAAATACAAGGTCGAGCGGTCTGTGTGCGCCGGGTTGTTCTATCTGTGGTGTGAAGCTCTGTTTTGTGGCCTTTACTATTACGGGGTTGTATTCGTTCTCGACCTTTACCACTGCGTTGAGCGAGTCGTTGGTCGTCTGTGCGAATGTCAGTGCTGTGAACAGTGCTGCAAGAGCTGTCGATGCTATTCTTTTCATTCTTCTTCTTGTTTTCATTACTGTGTAACTGTTGCTTGTTCTTCGGCTGCGAGTTTGTCGAGACGCTCCTTGATGAGTCCTGCGATGTCGTCGTTGCCGCTGTAGTTGTTCTTGAGGGTAAGCAGGTATTGCTTTGCCTCGGCATTCCTGTTCTGTTTCATGTAGAGGTCGGAGAGCAGTACGAAACTGCGTGCGAGCCAATAGGAGTGGGGGGTGCTTACCTCTATATAGTTGAGTATCTCTTTTTCGCAATCATCGTATTTGCTGTTGTCGAAATAGATTTGTGCAAGATAGTATTTTGCTTCGGCTCCTTGCTGCGAACGTGTGTCTGTGGCAAGTTTCTTGAGGTCGGCGACAGCATCGTTGGCTTTGTTGTCGAGAATTAGTGTCTTGGCACGGTAGTAGTATGCTTCGCGCTCGATTTCGGGCTGAAGGCTTCCGGTTGCCAGAAGTTCGTTGGCTGCAGATATAACTTCATTGCTGTCTTTCAGCTTGTAGGCACAGCGCAACAGATTTATACGGCATGCCTGACGGCGCTGGTTGTCGCCGGTTTTTGCTATAAGCTGCTTGTAGAGCTTCATGGCTTCGCTGTAGTTGCCAGCCTTAAGGTACAACTCAGAGGAGTGTGCCATTGCCTCTTCGCTGTATTTGTTGTCGGGGAAGGCTATTACCTTGCCGAAGTGCAGCTGCGCATCGGCGGGAGCATCCTGGTTGAGGAAGATGATGCCGAGGTAGTAGTGGGTGTCGAGCGTGAATGAGCCTTCGGGGTAGTTCTGCAGATACTTCTGGAAGGCGCTCTTTGCCTGCGCTATTTCGCCGCGGCTGTATATCTTCTCTGCTGCAACGTATGTGAGCGTGTCGCGTTCGCTGCTCTCTATGGCACGCATGCCGGGAGTCTTTGCCGCAAATTCGGCATATTCGTCCACCTTGCCCATATCCACATAGATGCTCTTGAGGTCCTGTGCTGCTATTTGTGCCTCTTCGCTCTGCGGGTAGTCGGTGATGATCTTCTTGTATGCAGCTATTGCCTTTTCGTCGTTGCCGCTCTGGTTGTATATCATGGCGGTCTCTGTGGCGGCCTTGCGAGCGAGTGAACTGTTGGGGAAGCGTTTGAGCAGTTCGTCAAAGGCTTCTATTGCCTGTCCGTTCTTCTCCTGCTCTATGTAGGCGCGTCCCATTTCGTAGTACGACTGTTCGGCATAGTTGCTCTGCGGATAGTTGCTGATGAGTCGGCGCAGGGTCTCTACCTTGCCGGCATAGTCTTTGCCGAGTCCTTGTGAGATGGCACTGCGGTAGAGCGCATAGTCGCCAAAGCTCTTGTCGGTCTCTGTGGATTTGCGGTAGTATTGGTCGGCTGTGCTGTAGCTGCGGTTATAGAAATGGCAGTCGCCTACGCGGTTGTATGCATCTGCGCGCAACTGTTTTTCCGAGGCGGGTGCCAATTGCAGATAACGGTTGAAGTGTGTGAGTGCTTCGTTGTATTTCTCTTGCTGGAAGCATGCGTATCCGAGACCGTAGAGGGCTGCTATGCTGTTGTTCCCGCTGTTGGCAACTGCCGACTGGTAGCTCTTTGCTGCCGATGCGTAGTCGCCGAGGGCATAGTATGCTTCGCCTCTCCAGTAGAGTGCGTCGTTGTAGGTCTGCTTGTTGTATTTCGACAGCTCTATCGAGCGGTTCATGTACTCTATGGCGCCCTTTGTGTTGTTGTCGATCATAGCCTGCACGCCGAGTCGGTAAAGCACCTTCTGCTTTGCTTCGAGTATGCTTGCAGATGGCTTGCGTATCTTCTCTATCGATTTGAGTGCCACGTCGTAGTTGCGTGTGTTCATATATACTTCGACGAGATATTTGCCCACCTGTGCAGCGTGGGGCGAGTTGGGATAGTCGTTGAGGAAACGTTCGAATACCTTTACGCTTTCGGCAAAGGGTGAGTAGCGCTCTTTGTGTATGCAGAGGGCATAGTTGTAGAGTGCTTCTTCGCGTATGTGGCTGTCGTAGCTCATATTCGAGGCTTGCTCGAATGCGAGACGCGCTTTGGTTATGTCGTTGAAGTTCAGATGTATGATTCCTAAATGCAGATATGCGTTCTGTGTCAGGGCGTCCGACACTCCGGTCGATTTTTCGAGCGGTGCGATGGCATCGCGGTATTTGGCTGTCTGGAAGTAGCTGAGACCCAACTGGTAGAATGCCATGCGCTGTGGTTTTGACTTCTCTTCTATGTATTTCTTGAGCGGGGCAATTGCTTCGCTGTATCTCTTCTGTCCGAAGTATGATGCTCCGAGCACCTGATACATGGGGATTGCCTGGGGGAGTGCGCTGTTGTACTCAAGGAACATCTTGGCAAGTTTTTCGGCGCGGATGTATTCTCCCTTTTTAATGTATATTGCCCCTAAGAAGTAGGGAACGTCCAGATGGTATTTGTCGTCCATCTCTATCGACTTGAATCCGTTGTATGCGGCGTCGAGGCGGTAGTTGTAGAAGTCGATGGCTGCAAGATGGAATATAGCGTCGCTCTTGTAGTATCTGCTTGTCTGGCGCAGACGGCTGAGGATGTTCACGGCTTGCGAGTTCTGTCCGCACTCCTGCAGTGCAAGTGCCTTGTAGAGGTCGGCGCGGTCGCGCTCGGCGGGCTCCAGACGGTCGATGTCCGCCTTGTCGTACCATGCAAGGGCTTTCTCGAAGTCGCGGGCATAATAATACGATTCTGCCACGAGTACCGAGAGTATCTCACGTTTCGGGGTCTCGGGATATTCGTCGAGGTGTTGCAGGATGAGTGCACGGCCTGCTTTGTGGTCGGTGGCAAATGTGGCGGTAGCTTTCAGGTACGATGCCTCCTGACGCTGCGCAGTGCTCAGCTTGCTGTAGTCGATTTTGTCGAGCAGTGTCAGTGCAGCCTTGTAGTCCTTGCCGTTGCAGAGGCGGGTGCATTCGCTTATGAGTGTTGTCTGTCTGTCGGTCTGTATGGAGTTGTCTGCCTGTGCGGCAAAGCCCATTCCCGACAGCATTATCAATAATAGTGCCTTTTTCATGTTATTCTGTTATCTCTTTTATTCTCTCTTTTATAATTGTTACTCCCTTGCGTATGGAACTTAGTCCGAACAGTGCTGGGTCTATCTCACTGACAGGTATCCACAACAACTCTTCGACATCGTCGGCGGCGGTTGGTGTGCAGTCGCCTGTTGTCCGGCATAGATAGAAGAGGTCGAGTGTGTGCTCTTCGAATCCCGAATAGAGGTATGTGTTGGGCAACGAGAAGAGGTATCTTGTCTCTGTTACCTTCAATCCGCTCTCTTCGAGCACTTCGCGTGCCACACCCTCTTCGCCCGTCTCGAAACTGTCGATGAATCCGCCCGGAAGGTCGAGTGTCCCTTTTGCCGGCTCTTTGGCACGGCGCGAAACAAGCAGTTCGCCTTTGCTGTTTACAATTACAGCTACAGCCGCGGCTATTGCGTTGAAGTAGAGTGTGAATCCGCAGCCGTTGCACCTCTTCGACTTGAAATCGTTTACAGCAAAGCCCTCTTTACCGCAACGTGGGCAGTAACCGAATATGTCCAACGGATGTTTCATGGTTATCTCTTTTTTATCTCTAAGACCTGTCTCTCTAAATCTGCAAAGATAGAATATTTTAAGTGAACTTTTCCGATTTTTCCGAATTTGTGTACAATGTTTACAATATTTAAACAATGTTTGCAACTTTGGTTGCTTATTTATCGTTTCAAAGGCTGTATGTAGAAACTTTTTTCGTATCTTCGCATGGATTTAGAATATTCAACCAAATAATAAATACACATATGACAAAGAAAGCTCTTTTGGTTATTTTGGATGGCTGGGGCCTCGGTAACAACGGTAAAGGTGATGTTATTTTCAATACTCCCACTCCCTATTGGGATTATCTTATGCAGACTTACCCCCACTCTCAGTTGCAGGCAAGCGGTGAGAATGTCGGTCTTCCCGCAGGTCAGATGGGTAACAGTGAGGTAGGACACCTCAACATCGGTGGCGGTCGCGTAGTTTATCAGGACCTGCTCAAGATTAACCGTGCCATAGCCGACGGCTCAATCCGTCAGAACCCCGAACTTGTATCGGCTGTACGCTACGCTAAGGAGAACGGCAAGAAACTCCACTTCATGGGTCTTGCATCCGATGGTGGCGTACACAGCTCATTGGAGCACCTCAACGCAATGTATAAAATGGCTGTAGACGAGGGTGTTGCCGAGACATACGTACACTGTTTCATGGACGGTCGCGACACTGACCCCAAGAGCGGTGCAGGTTTCATTGCCGATATGGTGAAGAGCGACATGAAGGTTGCAACCATCATTGGCCGCTACTATGCAATGGATCGCGACAAACGTTGGGAGCGCGTTAAGATTGCCTATGATCTTCTCGTTGACGGCGAGGGCAAGAAAGCCGACAATATGGTTCAGGCTGTAGAGGAGTCATATGCCGAGGGTGTAACCGACGAGTTCATCAAGCCTATTGTCAATACTGCATACGATGCACGCATCGGCGAGGGCGATGCAGTTATCTTCTTCAACTACCGCAACGACCGTGCAAAGGAACTTACAATCGTTCTCACACAGGAGGATATGCCCGATGCAGGCATGAAGACAATTCCCGGTTTGCAGTACTACTGCATGACTCCCTACGATGCAAAATTCACAGGCGTACACATCCTCTTCGATAAAGAGAATGTAGAGAATACACTTGGCGAGTTTGTTGCAAAACAGGGATTGAAACAGCTCCACATCGCCGAGACCGAGAAGTATGCCCATGTAACATTCTTCTTCAACGGTGGTCGTGAGACACCCTACGACAACGAGGACCGTATCCTTGTGCCCTCTCCCAAGGTTGCTACATACGACCTCCAGCCCGAAATGAGCGCATACGAGGTGAAGGACAAACTCGTTGAGGCTATCGCAACAGAGAAATACGACTTCATCGTTGTAAACTTCGCCAACGGCGACATGGTAGGCCACACAGGTGTTTACGAGGCTATCGAAAAGGCTGTTGTTGCAGTTGATGCATGTGTTAAGGATGTAATCGAGGCAGCAAAGGCCCACGGTTACGACTCAATAATCATTGCCGACCACGGTAATGCCGACAATGCGGTCAATGCCGACGGTTCGCCCAATACTGCCCACTCGTTGAACCCCGTTCCCTGCGTATATGTAACTGACGACAAGAACGCCACTGTAAAAGATGGTATCCTCGCAGACGTTGCGCCCTCTATCCTCAAGATTATGGGCTTGCAGGCACCCGCAGACATGAGCGGTACTCCTTTGATTTAATAGGTTTCCAGGAAACTGCAATGGTACAGATTGGTGATACAATCGTCTCATTCTCGATATTTACCGAGTATTTCTGCTGCGACCCTGCACATTGCAAAGGTATTTGCTGTGTGGAGGGCGAGGCAGGAGCTCCGGTAGCTCTCGATGAGGTAGAAAAACTCGAAGAGGCTCTTCCTGTGATAGAAAAGGAGATGCGCGGCGAGGCGGTCGCTGTTGTCAAGGAGCAGGGCGTCGTCTACAACGACCCCGACGGTGATCTCGTAACTTCCATTGTCAACGGCAAGGACTGCGTCTTTGCCACCTGCGACAGCAAAGGTTGCACTCTTTGTCTCATAGAGAAAGCATTCAACGAAGGACGCTTCCATTGGCGCAAACCCATCTCGTGCTACCTCTATCCGGCACGTCTCGGAAAGGTGGGCGACCTTGTCTCGGTAAACTTTCACAAATGGGATGTGTGCCGCCATGCCGTGGTCAAGGGCAAGCGCGAGGGTATCCGCGTCTACGAATTCCTGAAGCAACCGTTCATCGAACGCTTCGGTAAGGAGTGGTACGACGAGCTTCTTGTGGTTGCCGAGGAACTGAAAGCACAGAATTATATATAGCACATAGCTGAAATCGGATACTATGAAAAAATTATTACGACCATTTTACCTGCTCTACCAGCTTATTGCATGGCCTTTGGCGGGTATTGCTACAATGCTTACCGGAATAAGCATCAGTCTTTTCGGTAAATATATCCCCGTAAAGGGCGGCGATTATTATCCTGCTGTCATTTGGGCGAAGTTCATGATACGCATATTCCTGTTGCCTATGAAAGTGAAGGGACTCGAGAATCTCGACCCCGGCAAGAACTATGTCTTTGTTGCCAACCATCAGGGCGCCTGGGATGTCTTTGTGATGTTCGGCTATTTAGGACGCAACTTCAAGTGGATGATGAAGGACTCGTTGCGTAAGCTGCCTTTTGTAGGAAAGGCGTGTTACGACACCGGACATATTTTCGTAAACCGTTCATCTCCCCAGAAAGAGATTTTTGTGAAGGCAATCAAAACCCTCAAGAGCGGTACGGCATTGGGAATCTTTGCCGAGGGTACACGTACCCGTAGCGGCCGCCTGGGTGAGTTCAAGAAGGGTGCATTCGTTATAGCGGATATGGCACAGTTGGAGGTAGTTCCTTTGGCTATCAAAGGCTCTTTCGAACTTCTTCCCAAGAAGGGTATCTTCATGAACTGGACTCCTCTGGAGCTTACAGTGATGAAGCCTATTGCTCCCATCGGCAAGGGTAAGGAGAATGTAGAGTACCTTATGACTGAATCTCGCGCTGCCATTGCAAAGGCCCTTGGCGAAGAGTAATAATTGGTAGTTTAGTTTACATATAATGATAAAAAAATTATTGTTGTCCGATAAATTTTTATCCTGCTTATGTTTTGAACTCCTCCGTCTTCAAAAACTGTGTTTTTGAATGACCTCGCAAGCTCGGCACTCCTTTGGAAAGCTAAAGCTTTCGTCGTCGCAAACATTGCTTATTACGCAATGTCCTCTTCAAGAGGAGGAATG
>JAZNKR010000101.1:0-11584 GCA_045578665.1 Bacteroidaceae bacterium
ACTCTCTCCGGATGCCAGATACTCATTTATGAGTTGAAGCTTCTCGGCATCACTGAATGTCCTGCGTTGAGTTGTCATTGTGTACTAATTTAGGGTTACATTTTATTTACTTTTTTGTAAACCTATTTTAGGAATAGACAGAGAGATATGTTATTACCATTTCCCCCTCTCCCCCTTCAACAAGAATTTGCATCAAAGATTGAAGCAATAGAGAAGCAGAAAGAACTGATAAAGCAATCCATTGCAGAAACCGAAACACTGTTCAACAGCAGGATGGATTATTATTTTAACTAATGAAATATAATTGTAAGGTCTTTAAAGAGTTTAGGGACACTAAGGTCTTTAGGGAGTTTACAACCTGAGAATTTTAAACAAAGGTTTTATTGATCTTAATGATTTTAGAGACCTTACAAAGTTTAATTAAAAACAACTACTATGAGCGAAGTACTGGTTCCCCAACGAGGCAATTATAAAAAGCTGCTTAGTTACCAGAAGACCGATGTTATCTTTCAGCTTACCTACTACTTTTGCCACACATACCTGCAAAAGGGCGACCGCACGATAGACCAAATGGTGCAGGCTGCTCGCTCGGGCAAACAGAATATTGTAGAGGGGTGTATGGCTTCGGGTACATCTGCAAAAACCGAAATAAAATTGCTGAACGTAGCAAAGACCAGCCTGCACGAACTCAACGAAGATTATGAGGATTACTTGAAAACACGCGGACACCAGCAATGGGAAGAAGGCTCTGTTGAACTCGAAACCATGCGCCGCATAGGACGCGAGCATAGCGATGGCAACTACTTCATGGAGTTGGCACAGACACGCCCACCCGAAACGATAGCCAACATGGCCATTGTGTTGCTGAAACAAGCCGATTACCTGCTGCACAGACAGATACAACGCCTGTCGGATGATTTTGTGCATGAGGGCGGCTTCAGCGAGCGTATGACAAGAATAAGAAACAATCACAGATTCCCTAAAGACCCTAAGGACCCTAAGGACTCTAAAGACTTTAGAAATTAAAAAAACTGATTGCAATGCGAAATTTTGATTACCTGAAGGATTTGGGGATTACCGACCTCTACCGTTTCTGCTCGGCAGCCGAGGAGAATCAGGTGAGCAATCCCGATATCTGCGCCATCAGTGCACGCAGAGCATTGGAGTACATTGTAAAGGCACTCTACCAGATGAAGAATATTGCGATAGGGGAGCGCACCTCGCTGTTCGAACTGATAGATGGCGAACCCTTCAAATCATTTATAGGCGACGACAGAGTGATGATGGCAGTGCACTATGTCCGCAAGGTGGGCAACAATGCGGCGCATGCAGGGGAGACAAGCAAAAAGGAGTCCTTCTTCTGCCTGCTGAACATATACAATGTAGTGGGAGCGATATTGCTTAAGCTGCGGGTGGTTGATGAGGTGAAGCCGTTCGACAAGAACCTGATTCCTGAGACAACAGAAAAGCTGTTTATTACCCCAACGGTTGTAACAGTAAAACCGAATGATGGATTTGCAGCCGCTATAGACAAAGAAGCCGCCACTGCCACCGAACCTGTGATTGAGATTGAATGCGACATTTCCGAGGCTGAAACCCGCCGTATGTATATCGACCTTATGCTTAAAGAGGCAGGGTGGGAAATACTGTCGACCGAAGGTGCCATAGAACCACTGAAAGCCTGCATAGAGGTAGAGGTCAAGAGTATGCCCAACAGCCACGAAACAGGCTATGCCGACTATGTGCTCTTCGGCGGCAATGGCAAGCCACTGGCAGTGGTAGAAGCCAAACGTACATCCGTATCGCCCATAAAAGGAAAGCATCAGGCCGAACTGTATGCCGACTGTCTGGAACAGCAGTATGGTGTGCGCCCGGTGATATACTACACAAACGGTTTTGAAACGTACATAATAGACGGACTCGGATACCCGCCACGCAAACTGTATGCCTTCCACACGGCAGACGACCTCGAATGGATTATACAACAGCGCGGCAGAAAGGAGATTACCGACTATACAGTGAAGGAAGATATTACCGACCGCGATTATCAGAAGATGGCTATAAAGGCAGTGTGCGAACATCTGAACAAGATGCACCGCAAAGGTCTGCTGGTGATGGCTACGGGCACGGGAAAGACACGTGTGTCAATATCGCTTGTCGATGTGCTGATGCGCAACGGATGGGTGAAGAATGTGCTGTTCCTTGCCGACCGTACAAGCCTTGTGGGACAGGCACACAAGAATTTTGTGAAACTGCTCCCCAACGCAACCACATGCGTGCTTAATGACAACAGCTGCGAGCACGACCTTAGCGCACGAATAACATTCTCCACATACCAGACGATGATAAACTGCATAGATACCGACGAAAAGATGTTCTCTGTGGGACGCTTCGACCTCATCGTCATAGACGAGGCGCACCGCTCTATCTTTGGCAAGTATGGAGCTATATTCAACTACTTCGACGCAATGCTTGTGGGACTGACAGCAACCCCGCGCGACGAGGTTGACAAAAGCACATACGACATCTTCGAAATGGAGCAGGGCGAGCCGAATTTCGCATACGAACTCGAGGATGCCGTATCGGAAAAATATCTTGTCAACTACAGAGGATTCAAACGCGGTTCGCTCATACTGAAAGAGGGTATAAAATACAGCAGGCTCAACGATGAGGAGAAGCAGCAGATGGAGGAGATATGGAAATATGAGCAGGCTGTGAGCGATTACGATACTGACGACATGTGCAGTACGATAGCTGCCGAAGAAGGAGGGGAGGAGTATGGCGATACACGCTATGTGCGCGACATAGGCAGCGGCGAGATATTCAGCTACATATTCAACGAAGCAACGATAGACGCTGTGTTGCAGGACCTTATGGAGAAGGGGCTGAAGGTGCAATATGGCGAGCGCATAGGCAAGAGTATAATATTTGCATACAATCACCGCCACGCCGAAATGATTGTGGAACGATTCAATGTTCTTTATCCCGAATGTGGTCCGGAATTCTGTGTATTGATAGACAACTATGTTACATACTCACAAGACCTTATAGACAAGTTCGGAATAAGGGACTGCGACCCGCAGATTGCAGTGTCGGTAGATATGCTCGACACAGGAATAGATGTTCCGGATGTGCTGAACCTTGTATTCTTCAAGGTGGTAAAGAGCAAGATAAAATTCATGCAGATGATTGGTCGTGGAACGAGACTGTCACCGGATATATTCGGCAACGGAAAAGATAAAGAGTGCTTCTATATTTTCGACTGGTGCAGAAATTTTGAATATTTCGAGAACAATCCGGACGGCAACAGCGCAAAGAGTGCAATATCACTGACTGAGCGCATTTTTGGTCTGCGTGCCGACATTGCATTCTATCTGCAAAATCAGAAATATCAGGAGGATGACTTTTGCCGCAGCCTGCACGACGAACTTAAACAGATGTTGAAAGAGTCTGTCAAATCCCTGTCGGACAATCTTATATCGGTAAGGGCGAAATGGGAGATTGTGAGCCGCTTCAAAGAGGATAACGCATGGCTCTCGTTATCGCAAGTCGATGTCCTGACACTTAAAAGCGACATTGCGCCATTGCTGCCGAAAAACAATATAGATGCTGCAGCAAAAATGTTCGATGCCATCATTCTATCTGTTCAACTGAGTCTTGTGGATGAAGAGTATAATGCGAGCAGCAAGATGGAGAAGGTGAAGACCATTGCCGAATTATTGGTGGAGACAAAGGCTACATTGCCACAGGTGCAGGCAAAGATGGGCATCCTCAAAGAGATACTATCTGCCACGGCTTGGGAAAATGTTTCGCTCGGTTGGCTCGAAAAGATAAGAGTAGAGTTGCGCGAGCTGATGCAGTTTCTGAAAGAGGGAAAGGGCAAATGGTTTGTAATAGACATTGAGGATGTTATTACCGACGATGGCGAAACACCCGGCATTGTACCGCGCGTAACATACAAACAGCGCATTATAGACTACCTTGCAGAGAACAGGGATTTGCCCGTGCTATTGAAAATACGCAACCTCGAACAGTTGTCGCTTGAGGATATTGACGAACTTGAACGCATATTGTGGAGCGAGCTTGGAGATAAGACAGAATACACGAAATTTACCATAGGAAAGCCATATGGCGATAATGTTGCCGCTTTTATACGCACAATGGTTGGAGTGGATATGAACGAGGCTTTGAAAAGATTCAGCGAATATCTGTCGGACAACACGAACAGCCTCAACAGCGAACAGGAGGAGTTTTTAAAGAGCATTGTATCGTATGTGTGCGCAAATGGCGACATTACCAAAGAGATTGTACTGAACGATTCACCATTTGATGAACGACTGTCGGTGTTCTCGTCGTATATGGTTCCTCTCGGAAAATATATCGACAGAATACATAATGTCATAATCCCACACGATGGCAACGACAATTATGCTTCGTGATAGGATTATATTATTAACTTTGCAAAAACATGCTACCATGAACCTGAAACAGAAATATACAGCCTCGGAGAACCGTTATGCTGACAGCGAAGCGATGTATGCACGCTGCGGACGCAGCGGAGTGATGTTGCCACGCATAAGCCTCGGATTATGGCAGAATTTCGGATACAACACCCCATACGAAAAGAGCAGGGCAATCACACACTGTGCCTTCGACAACGGCATCACACACTTCGACCTTGCCAACAACTACGGTCCGCCCTACGGAGCGGCAGAGGAGCTGTTCGGACGGCTGATGAGAGAGGATTTCAACCCCTACCGCGACGAACTATTCATAAGCACAAAGGCGGGATATGACATGTGGCCCGGACCATACGGCAATTGGGGGTCGAGAAAATATCTCTTTGCGAGCCTCGACCAGAGCCTCAAACGGATGAGTCTCGACTATGTAGACCTCTTCTACATACATCGATACGACCCTGTAACGCCACTCGAAGAGACACTGCAGGCACTTGTGGATATTGTGCGCATGGGTAAGGCACTCTACGTGGGAATTTCGCGCTGGCCGCTCGAAGCATTCAGGACAGCATATGACTACCTGAAGAAGCGCGACGTACCACCACTCATCTACCAGGGACGGCTCAACCTTCTCGACCGCGAACCGCAGGAGCAGGGCATACTCGATTTCTGTGTAGAGAAAGGGATTGGATTCATCTCCTTCTCGCCATTGGCACAGGGAGTACTCACCGACCGATACCTCAACGGCATACCTGCCGATTCGCGTATGTCGCGTGCAGGCACACTCACCAAAGAGCGTCTGACACCCGAAGTGATGCAATATCTGCAACAACTGAAAGGAGTGGCTGAGTCGCGAGGCGAGACAATATCGGAGACGGCACTCGCATGGGTGCTCGCACAGAAAGGTGTAACATCGGTACTTGCCGGTGCAAGTTCGGTGGAGCAGCTGCGCAACAACATCAAGTGTATACACAGCAAACCGTTCAGTACAGAGAAGCTATGATGGCAGGCAATCATTTGAATATTCTATCGCATCGGGCGGGTAGTGGCAGAGTATCTTTAAAGAAGAGGAAACTCATTCTGCTTGCATTTCTGTTGTCATTGCTTACAGTTGTTCCCATTCAGGCAAAAAACAGCGCCACGAAGCCTATGAAAGCCTCATATTGGCACAAGATGGCAGATGGGATGAGCAATGCACTGATAGAAAAATTCTGGGGTGCAAGCTTCGAAGGAGACGAGACACGATACTACTTCAACTACGGCAGCAACAGGTCCGACATGAGCACCGAACACTTCTGGCCCCAGGCACATGCAATGGATGTGATGCTCGATGCAGCCATGCGCACCGGCAAACGTCGCTACAAGGCCATAATGCCTCTGTGGTGGCAGGGAATGCCCCGCTACAATCCCTACGGACGCAGCGAGGAGCCGTGGTGGAACGCATACGTCGACGACATGGAGTGGATGGTGCTGGCACTGATACGCCTGCACGAATACACCGGCGAGAAGCAGTATCTCGAAAAAGCACGTACTCTCTACGACAAATGGATATGGAGCACATGGGGCCCCGACGACAAGGCTCCGTGGTATGGAGGCATTACATGGAAAACAGATATCGTACCCTCTAAGAATGCCTGCTCCAACGGACCGGCAGCAATCATAGCTGCACGACTCTACAGGTTGACCGATGGCGACACGGAGGAGAAAAAACGATATGAATATCTTGCCGAATCGATGCGCATATATGCGTGGCTCAAAGAGAGACTGTTCGACAAGGAGAGTGGGGCAGTCTATGACCATATAAATGCCAAGGGCGAAGTCGTGCGCTGGAACTTCACATACAACCAGGGAACATTCATCGGTGCAGCCCACGAGCTTTACGACCTCACAGGTGATGACACTTATCTGCAGGATGCACTGATGGCTGCCGACCATGTGATAGAACGTATGTCGGACAACAGGGGTGTTCTTGGAAATGCAAAATCGGGCGACGGAGCACTATTTCATGGGATATTCTTCCGTTATTTTGTGAAACTGACAAACGACGAAAGGGTTGATGAAAATATACGCCGCAGATATCACAGCTATCTCACACACCTTGCAACCACCATGGCAACAAACGGGGTGAATCACTCTACAATGCTCTATGGAGGAGAGTGGTGGAGGGCTCCCGGCAACAACGAAAATGTCCAACTGACTGCACAACTGACAGGCTGCATGCTTATGGAGGCTATGTGCATTCTAAAAAAAGTAAAGGGTGGTTCTATAAATTAGTTAACATGATTGAAATAGAATGCACCTGGAAAAGAAATATAGATTAATAATTTATAGAACCACCCTAAAGTAATATTATGACACTGAAACGTTTCGGAGTATCGCTCGAAGATGAGCTTCTCGAATCTCTTGATAAATATGTAGAAAAAAACGGATTCAGCAACCGTTCACAGGCAATACGTTTTCTGATAGAGAAGAACGTTGCCGAGGAGAAGTGGATGTGCAACCACACCGTTGCCGGCACCATAGTGATAATGTACGACAAGGAGCGCAAGGATATAACCTCACGCATAGCAGACATTGAACAGGAACATCAGGAGTTGATACTGTCGTCGTCGCATTATTTCATCAACAGCAATTTCTGTCTGCACATAGCAACAGTGATGGGCGAAGCTTTCCGCCTGACAGAACTGTCGGACAGGCTCATTGCCGTCAAGGGCATAAAGCATGGAAAGCTGGTGATGAGCAGGGCAGAGTAGCGGGGAGGAATCGATTATGGTTGAGAAGTTCAAAGGCATTGTGCTGCGCACACTCAAATACAGCGACAATCTGATGATTGCCGACATTTTTACCGAAAGCAGGGGGAGAGTCTCTTTTCTGCTCCCTGTTACACGCAGCAGAAATTCCAAAGTGAAGAGTGTGCTTTTCCAACCGCTGTCGATACTCCATTTCCAGGCGAACTACAAGCATGGAGGAGCCATGAGCCGCCTCTCAGAGGCTGTTCCGGCATGTATGTACCGCACCATCCAGTGCGACCCCTGCAAGTCGGCAATAGCACTCTACATAGCCGAATTTCTCACACGCGCCCTGCACGAGGAGAGCGACAATGCTGCTGTATTTGAATTTATAGAAGAGTCGTTGATGTGGCTCGACGAAGCAGA
Organism: Bacteroidaceae bacterium; assembly: GCA_045578665.1. Classification (GTDB taxonomy): domain Bacteria; phylum Bacteroidota; class Bacteroidia; order Bacteroidales; family Bacteroidaceae; genus HGM04593. The sequence goes on from JAZNKR010000101.1 coordinate 7,613, forward strand.
GGAGAGGTATGCCAATTTTCATCTGCTCTTTCTCATGCGCCTCACACGCTATTTAGGAATATCTCCCAACCTCGAAGCCGGGCACCGGGCACACTACTTCGACCTTGAGGCGGGATGCTTCGTAGGAGTGCAGCCTATGCACCCCAACTTTCTTACGGCAACGCAAGCAGCAGACTTTTTCTCGCTCATGGCGCATGACTACGATGGAGTATCACAGGTATCTATGAACAGAAACCTGCGCAACGAATATCTGAGTGTGATACAGAATTACTATCGGTTGCATATTCCCGATTTTCCCGAACTGAAGTCGGCAGAGGTGCTGAAGGAATTATTTATTTAGAGAGACTATCTCTTCACCCATCCGAGTTTGCAGGCAAATTCCCAGATGACCATTCCTGCCGTCACAGAGACATTGAGCGAATGTTTGGTACCGAATTGGGGTATCTCTATGGAACCGTCGCAGGCATCGACCGCCTGCTGTTCTACACCCTTTACCTCATTGCCCAGAATAACAGCATATTTGCGTCCATCCTCTGCTCTGAAATCCTGAAGGGGAATACTCCCCTCAACCTGTTCTATTGCGTATATTACATATCCCGCCTCGGATAGTTCGCGGACAGCATCCATAGTATCCTTATAATATTTCCACGACACAACATCCTCGGCACCGAGCGCAGTCTTGTGAATCTCTGCCTGAGGAGGTGTTGCAGTAATCCCGCACAACAGCACCTGCTCTACGCGGAATGCGTCGGAGGTGCGGAAAATGGAGCCGACATTGTGCAGGCTGCGCACATTGTCGACAACAACCGTCAAGGGAAGCTTATCGGACGCGATGAATTCATCGCGTCCGATACGTCCCATATCTATAACTGATTTCTTTTTCATCGGCAGGGTGGAGATTCTCTATCAGATGAACTTGGAGTAGTCGGTGAGGCGCATGTCTCCCTCGCGCTCAAATGTGGTGTGCAGTGCAAGGGCGGCAGCCACATTGTGGCTGATGTGTGCCTTTTTGCTTATCTTCAGATAGTCCCAAAGGAGATTGCGGTAGTCGGGGTGCGCACAGTTCTCGATAAGGGTCTTTGCTCTTTCGTCGGGACCTTTGCCGCGCAGATCGGCTACACCATATTCGGTTACGACAATTCTCACGTCGTGCTCCGAGTGGTCGGCATGTGCCACCATAGGAACAATGGCGCTTATCTTGCCATCCTTCAGTGTAGAAGGACAGGTGAAGATGGAAATATATGCGTTGCGTGCAAAGTCGCCCGAACCGCCGATACCGTTCATGAGTCTTGTTCCTCCGATGTGCGACGAGTTCACACAACCGTAGAGGTCTACCTCGATGGCTGTGTTTATGGCTATCACACCAAGACGGCGTATCACTTCGGGGCTGTTTGATATTTCAGAGGGGCGGAGCACCAGTTTGTCGCGGAAGAAGTCGAGATTGTTGTAGACACGCTGCAATCCCTCCTGGCTGAGAGAGAGCGAGCAGGTGCTACCCGATTTTACTCTTCCGAGCTCCATGAGGTCGATTACAGTGTCCTGCAACACCTCGGAATAGAGATCGAGGGGAGGAATCTCTGTGCTTGTCTCCAGTGCCTTGAGCACTGCATTTGCCACATTGCCGATGCCGCTCTGAAGGGGAAGGCCTACTGAAGGGATTATACCGCGCTTGATATCGTTTGCGAGGAAGTTTGCAACATTCTCACCTATGCGGCGGGTAACGTCGTCGAGCTCCTTGAAGACAACAGGTTCGTTGGGGAGATTGACCTCCACGATACCTATAACCTTCTTAGGGTCTACCTGCACATAAGGCTTACCTATTCTGTCAGATGCCTTGTAGATGGGTATTTCGCGGCGGTAGGGGGGTGTCTCAGGCTCGTAAACATCGTGCAGTCCCTCTGTGTGGTGGAAGGTGTTACGCTCGATGATTATCTTGTCGGCAAGATTGGCTACTGTCTGTCCAATGCCGCCGGCTGTAGTCAGGTAGACCTTTCCGTCGGGAGTAATGTCTATCGCCTCGAGGATGGCAATGTTTACCTTACCCATAAAGCCATAACGCAAGTCCTGAGCCATGAGAGAGAGATGAAGGTCGGTGTAGGTGAGCTCCTTGTTGTTTACGGCTGTTCTCACAGTGGGGTTGGACAGGAAGGGTGCTCTAAAGTTGAGTGCGTTGGCGCGTGTGAGTGCTCCGTCGATGGCATCGCCTGTAGATGCTCCTGTGTAGAGGTTGATCTTGAAAGGCTTGCCTGCTGCATGCAGTTCCTCGGCACGCTTGGCTACCTCGGGCAGTACTGTCTTGGGAGTACCGGAAAGGGTAAATCCGCTTATACCTACTCCATCGCCATCGTTTATGTATGTTGCAGCCTCTGCTGCGGTAATTATGCGATAGTTCATTGTGTCTTTATGTTTTGTGTTAATATTTTCTGTTAAAAATTTCGGAGTATATGAATGCTCTTTTTGCTTCCGACTTGTTCTTCATGCTGATGAGTCTCTCTTTTTTCTCCTCCTCTTTGTGAGCAGGTGCAGGAGTCTCTATTTTGACTTCACGCTTGGGTGCAACTTTTTTTTGTTGTTTCGGTTGCTCGAAATAATTAAATGCAGCGCCACCGGGTTGCTCATAGTTTATCTGGGGAAATTCCTCTGAATCGACAGTAGGAAACTCCTCGGTAAGTACCTCTTGAGGTCCTTGTGAAGCCTCCTTTTTCATTTTAGCTGCATTGCGAGCATATGATATTCCCATCATTACAAAAAAGAAAGCCACGGGCCAAAATTCCTCTATAAAATCCATAGTACAAGAAATTACTTATTGCTACAACACTACAAATAATCTTTGAATACTTCGTCGAACAGTTCGCCACGTGTGAGTCGTCCGTTCTGCACACAGATTGTCTCTACACAACCCTTTGTACACAACTTGCCGTCGGAGAGACGATAGATATCCTGAAGGAAGAGTATCTTTGCACCTTGTCGCTTGAGGTTGATGCCGACAAAGAATCTATCACCGCTGATGAGCGGAAGTTTATACTCTATTGTTATCTTTGCTACCATTGCATCGATACCGTTGTCGTGCAGACGACCGAAATTCTCGCCGAGGGATTCAAGGAATTCATGTCGCGCATGCTCCATGTAATGCTGATAATTGGCGTTGTTTACAATTCCTTGAAGATCGCACTCATAGTCGCGCACCTTCATATCGAGACAATAAATATATTTTTCTCTGCTCATAATTTATACCTATAATATAAAAAGGCTATTGTTCAGATTGCGAAGATAATAAGAAAATACGTAAAAACGTCAGAATGGGTAACTTATTTGAAACCGCATAAAAATAGCAAATACTGATGATAACTATGTTAATAGAAATTATATATTCTTATTAATCAATGTATTAACTATATAAATACTTTATTTACAAACTGTTGAAATGCGACTGTTTCAGAGAAAAGGAACCAAAAGAAAACTTCTATCTGCACGGAAACCGGACTTATATTAACAAAACATGTTGAAAACCGTGGAAAAACCATTGAAAAGCTATTTGATAACCTTTTGATAAGATGACAATAAAAAATATTAATTCCGCTTGGAAAAAGTAATTTGCCGTATATACAGACAGAGGAATCGAAAATGCAAATTGAAAACCCGCTTTTTTATAAAAATTTATTATAGGCTTTTCAACCGGGAAAGGAGCAAAAAGATATTGTCATTTTTTGATGAATATATTTATCAACAGGTTGTGAATAAACAGTCAATTCGTTGAACTGCATAAAAATAGATGTATAATAAAATATAGATAACCTACAATGGAACAACAATAAAGTATTTTGGAGAAAAACAGGTGGAAACTTATCAATATTATCAACACCCATTATTGTTGTTATTTTCTTTTTCTGACTTGGTTCAGATGCCGCAATTACATATGAATCGTTATCTTCTCTTACCATAACGACCACAGGTTCTGAAACAGTTATATTT
>JAZNKR010000102.1:0-1766 GCA_045578665.1 Bacteroidaceae bacterium
CAGCCCCAAAAGTCATCAGCTAAGGCTGCCGTTAAGAAAGCGCCCATGCGCAGAGCTTTTTGGTTCTTTTTGTCGGCACAAAAAGAACGTAAACTTTGTTTAAATCAACATAACTACAAACTGCCATTAAATATAAAACTGCTTAGCGAAAAACAATTAATAATTTTTACCGGACACTAATAATTCTCTTTCATCTGCCACGAAAAACAATAAATCGCAAACTATTTCGCAATTTGACAGAATATGCTTATCTTTGCAGTTTCAATTCAGAAGTAAACACAAAACAGACAGATAGAAAAGATGGAAAGAGACAACACAGTATTCCAGCTCATAGAGAAGGAGCACAGACGCCAGCTTAAAGGCATCGAACTCATCGCATCAGAAAACTTCGTAAGCAACGAAGTGATGCAAGCAATGGGTTCATTCCTCACAAACAAATACGCAGAAGGTTACCCCGGGAAACGCTATTACGGCGGTTGCGAAGTGGTTGATATAGTAGAAGATATCGCACGCGAAAGACTCAAAAAACTGTTCAACGCCGAATGGGTAAATGTACAACCCCACTCAGGTGCACAGGCCAACGCAGCAGTATTCCTTGCAGTGCTCAACCCCGGCGACAAGTTCATGGGACTCAACCTCGCACACGGCGGACACCTCTCACACGGTTCAGCCGTAAATACATCAGGAATCCTCTACACCCCCTGTGAATACAACCTCAACAAAGAGACCGGTCGTGTAGACTACGACCAGATGGCAGAAGTGGCTGAACGCGAACGTCCCAAGCTCATCATCGGTGGCGGCTCGGCCTACTCACGCGATTGGGACTACAAACGTATGCGCGAAATTGCAGACAGCGTAGGCGCACTCCTCATGATAGACATGGCACACCCTGCCGGACTTATCGCAGCAGGACTCCTCAACAACCCCTTGGAGTATGCCCACATAGTAACATCGACCACACACAAGACACTCCGCGGTCCCCGTGGCGGTGTAATCCTCTTGGGCAAGGACTTCCCCAACCCCTGGGGTAAGACAACACCCAAAGGCGAGATAAAGATGATGTCTCAGTTGCTCGACTCAGCAGTATTCCCCGGCATACAGGGCGGACCTCTGGAGCACGTGATTGCAGCAAAAGCAGTAGCATTCGGCGAAGCATTGCAGCCCTCATTCAAAGAATACCAGACACAGGTACAGAAAAACGCAGCAGCACTTGCCAACGCACTCATTGAGCGCGGCTTCGGTATCGTATCGGGCGGTACAGACAACCACTCGATGCTTGTAGACCTCCGCGGCAAATACCCCGAACTCACAGGTAAAGTAGCCGAAAAAGCACTCGTGGCAGCCGACATCACAGCAAACAAGAACATGGTGCCCTTCGACTCTCGCAGCGCATTCCAGACCTCGGGTATCCGTCTCGGAACACCCGCTATCACCACCCGTGGTGTAAAAGAGGACTTCATGCCCGTGATTGCCGAAATGATAGAGACAGTGCTCAACGCACCCGAGGACGAAAAGGTAATAGCAACAGTACGTCGTCGCGTAAACGAGTACATGAGCGAATACCCTCTGTTTGCATACTAAAAAAGGAGAACTCCAACAGATAAAAAAATGAGGGCAGACAAAAGAATTCTGCTCTCATTTTTTATCCGTCTGCAGTCTATAGGGTAGTTCTATAAATTATTAATCAATATTTCTTTGCAGGGTGCATTCTATTTCGGTCGCTTTTGGATTCTCCGAAGTTCTTTTGCGCTCGTTGGAAATAAAAG